>CAJYAP010000006.1 GCA_913065025.1 uncultured Gammaproteobacteria bacterium | reverse complement strand
TACTTTCAGTATCTCCAATAGCAAACCCTATTCTTTTTTCCCCAAAATCTATAGATAAGACTTTTATTAAATTCATTAAATCTTATTCCAAAATTTTCTACCCAAATCTATATTGTGAAATTTATTTATTTCTGCAATACATGTTGGAGATGTTATATTAACTTCTGTGATTTTTTTACCTATCATATCTATCCCAGCAAATAAGATATTTTCTTTTTTAAGGTAACTTGCGACTTCATTACAAATTGTTTTTTCATCTTCATTTAGTATATATTTTTCAATGGTTCCTCCAGAGGCTAAATTTGCTCTATGGTCTTTAGAATCTGGTTTACGTATTACAGCTTCTTCATTCACCACGCCATCAATTACAATTATTCTTTTATCCCCTATAACTGCTTCATCAATATATTCTTGTACTAAAATATAATTTTTCCCCATATTTGTAAGATCTTCTAATATAACATTAAAATTTTTATCTTTTTCTTCTAATAAATAAATTGATTTTCCACCCATTAAGTTTAAAGGCTTAAGAATTATTTTCTTATAGCTATTTTTAAATTGCTCAACATCTTCTTTATTGCAAGTCAAAAGACTTTCAGGTATGTGACGGGGGAAGTTTAATATGATTAGCTTTTCATTTTGATTTCTTAACGAAAATCCAGAGTTAATGACTTTTGTATTTTTTTTATCTACCAAATCTAAAATATAAGTCATATATATATAATTATTATCAACGGGAGGATCTTTTCGCATTAACACGTAATCAAATTTTTCTATCTCTAATTCCTTCGTATCTGATATGTGAAAAAAAGGAGTTTTATTTTTATCAACCTGTAATTTTCCGACTATTCCTATTGGTTTTAAATTTTTTATCGCTAAAGTTTCTGGCATTAAATAGTGAACTTCATATCCAATTTCTTGAGCTGATACTATTAACTGATAGGTAGTATCTTTTTTTATATTTATGGTTTCTATTGGATCCATAATTATGAGTATTTTTTTATTCATTCACTTTCAATATTATTTATAATTTGCAAGTAAGAAAATGCTGCTATTGCAGCAGTTTCAACTCTTAAGATGTTATCACCTAAACTTACAGATGAAAATCCTGATTCATTTGCGAAACTATACTCTTCATTTGTAAAATCCCCTTCCGGCCCTACAAGTAATGAACATGAAACATTTGGCATGCTATATATATCCTTAAGCATAGATTTTGATTTTGTATCTAATATAATTTTTTTTTCATATCTACAGTTATCTATATAATCTTGAAATGATACAATATCTTTTATTAATGGCAAATATGATCTCTCTGATTGCTCGCTTGAACTTATAGAAATATTTTTCCAATGTTGTATTTTTTTTACGGAATCTATTTTTTTTTGATTAAAAATAGAATTTTTCGAAATTATTGGTTGTATAGATTGAATGCCAAGCTCAGTTAATTTTTGTACTATAAGATCAGCACATGGATTCTTACATATACTAAATGCTAATTCTGTATTGTGTATTTTTTTTTCTATGAAATATTTTTTATCTAGATGAATCTCAAAATTCTTTTTAGTTATTTTTTTTACATAGCCATAATAATTAAAACCAGTATTATCAAACAATACTATATTTTGATTTTCTTTTACTCTCAATACTTTAGATAAATAATGATTTGCGCCATCCTTAAGGAATACTGATTTACCTTCATTTAAAGGTTCTTCTGTATATAATCTAATTAATCGCAAAACTTCATCTAGTATCTGTAAGTGTCACTTTTAAATGGCCCTTTTTGATTAACACTAATATAATCTGCTTGCTCACTTGAAAGTTCTGTAAGTTTTGCACCCACTTTCTCAAGGTGCAATCTAGCTACTTCTTCGTCTAAAATTTTTGGGAGCACATATACATCGTTTTTATAATTTGCTGAGTTTCTCCATAATTCCATCTGAGCTAGGACTTGATTAGTAAATGAGGCTGACATTACATAGCTTGGATGACCAGTAGCACATCCTAAATTAATTAATCTACCTTCTGCTAATAATATGATTTTCTTTCCATCGGGAAATTCGACATGATCAACTTGGGGCTTAATATTATCCCATTTGCATTTTTTAATTGAATCAACATCAATTTCATTATCAAAATGTCCAATATTGCAAACTATCGCTTGATCTTTCATTGCTTCCATATGTTTATAACTAATTACAGAAGCGTTCCCTGTTGCAGTAACAAAAATATCTACTTCAGATATTACTGATTCTATAGTGACGACTTTAAAACCTTCCATAGCGGCCTGCAATGCACATATAGGATCAATTTCCGTAACCCATACTATTGCACCAGCATTTCTTAGGGACTGGGCTGAGCCTTTACCAACATCTCCAAAACCACATACTAAAGCAGTTTTTCCAGATATCATTACGTCAGTTGCTCTTTTTATGCCATCTACCAATGACTCTCTACAACCATATAAGTTATCAAATTTTGATTTTGTTACAGAATCATTAACATTAAAAGCTGGTACTTTAAGCTCATCTTTTTTAACCATCTCATATAGCCTATGAACACCAGTTGTTGTTTCTTCAGAAAGTCCTTTAACCCCTTTGAGTAATTCGGGGTATTTTTCGTGCATTATGGATGTTAAATCTCCTCCATCATCTAATATCATATTTGGCTTCCATGATGGCTCACCAATAATTGTTTGATCAATACACCATAGGTATTCCTCTTCAGTTTCACCTTTCCAAGCAAAAACTGGGACGCCTTTTTCTGCCATCGCTGCAGCTGCATGATCTTGAGTTGAATATATATTGCAAGATGACCATCTTACGGTTGCTCCAAGACTTATTAAAGTATCCATAAGAACGGCAGTTTGTATCGTCATATGAAGACAACCAAGAATGCGTGCACCTTGTAACGGTTTTTCTTTTCCGTACTTTTCTCTTAGAGACATTAAACCTGGCATTTCTGTTTCTGCAATTCTCATTTCTTTATGCCCCCATTCAGCTAAAGAAATATCTGCAATTTTGTAATCTGGTCCAATCTTTTCTACTACCTTACTCATAAATAACTCCGTCAAATTAAACTTTTTATGTTATCGACCTTATCTGTTTTTTCCCAAGAAAGATTTAAATCATTTCTACCAAAATGGCCATAGGATGCAGTGTCAATGTATATTGGTTTTAATAAATCAAGCATATTGATTATTCCCCATGGGCGCAAGTCAAATACCTCATTTATTATGTGTACAATTTTTTCTTCATCAATTTTAGCTGTATCAAATGTGTCAATTCTTATTGAAGTTGGCTGTGCAACACCTATAGCATAAGATACTTGTATCTCACACTTATCAGCTAAGCCTGCCGCAACAACATTTTTAGCTACATATCTTGCTGCATATGCAGCTGACCTATCAACCTTTGATGGATCTTTACCTGAGAATGCTCCACCACCATGCCTGGCCATACCCCCATATGTGTCAACAATAATTTTCCTACCGGTAAGACCGCAATCACCAACAGGCCCGCCAATTTCAAATGAGCCAGTTGGATTAACATGTATTATTGTATTTTTAGTAAGATATTCCGATGGTAAAACTTTTTTTATAACTGCCTCGCGAACATAATCTTGTATATCTTTTTGAGTAACATCTGGCGAGTGCTGGGTTGAAACAACAATTGTATCAATAGAATGTATTTTTCCAGATTCGTATTTAAAAGTTACTTGGCTTTTTGCGTCAGGTCTCAACCACTTTACATCTTCTACTTTTCTTAATTGTGCTAGTTTATGAACAAGTCTATGCGAATAAGTTATAGGTGCTGGCATAAAAACATCTGTCTCATTATTTGCGTAACCAAACATAAGGCCTTGATCGCCTGCCCCCTGGTCTTCGTTGTTTTTTCTATCCACACCTTGAGCAATATCTAGTGACTGCAAGCCTATTTTATTTATAAATTCTACTGTTTTGCAATCAAAACCTAATTCTTCTGAGTTATAACCAATTCTATCAATAGTGCTTCTAACTATATTTTCATAATCAATATTTGCAGTGGTTGTAATTTCACCCGCTAATATAACTACACCCGGAGAACCTTCTTCAGACTTAACTAATGCTTCGCAGGCAACCCTAGCTTTGCTATCTTCCAATAATGCAGAATCTAATATTGCATCAGAGACTTGATCGCATAGCTTATCTGGATGTCCTTCTGAAACTGACTCTGAAGTAAATACCGATGATTTCATAATATTGCTCAGTAAATAAATTTCATAAATAATATCATAATCATTTTTTTTGAGCTATAAATATAACTCGACAAACGGGGGGATAGCCCTCTATGGTATAACCACTTGGTAATGTAAAATCTTTAAAACTTTTTCCTTCCATCCACCTTGTTGCTCTTTGTTCATTAGTATTTGTAAAACTTTTATTAACTAGCTCTATATTTTTAAATCCAGAAGCACTTAATAAATTGATTATATTATTTTTACTAAAAATAGTTCCAATATTTTTCATACCCGCATATGTTTCATTATTTTTAATATTTATATTTTCACCCTGATTAGAAATTATTGTTTCAAGAACTAAGAAACCATTTTGCTTTATTAATTTTCTTGTAGTATCAATATTCTCAACTGGATTTTTCGCATGGTATAGAATACCCATAGATAATATAAGATCAAAATCCATGATTTTAGGATTATAATCTTCTACCGAACAAGGAAGTGTTAGGAGATTTTGAATTTTCTTTGCATAATGTTTTGTTGCTAAAAATTGAATAATATATAAAGCTGTCCTATCCATCCCTACTACTAATTCAGGGTTAAAATCTAACAATTTATATAAATAATAACCATTACTACAGCCTATATCACCAATTCTCATACCTTTTATATTTGGCAAAAAACTTTTTACTCTTTCCCACTTTTGATTAGATTGCCATTCAGAATCAATATCAATTCCACAGATATTAAAAGGACCTTTTCGCCACGGGCTTAGTTTAATAAGTAAATCTTCTAAATTTTTTTTTTCAGCAGGAGTTAATGAAAATTTTTCACCAAGAGTTATTTGCGAACTAGTATAGTCAATAAAATTAGAATTAGATTCGGGGAGTAAATTTAAAATATTTTTCCATTTTTCTAAGTTTCCGTGGTTAAAAAAATTTTTATTCTCTATGAACATTTTAAATAACAGATCATATTCACTCAAAGTTTCTTTTGAGTATAAATTTTTATTTTTAATGTACGATATTATATTTATTTTATTAATACCCAGGATACAAAATTATAGCATTGAAACCATTTATAAAAATTTTTGCAGCCAACATTTATAAATCTTTTTTCATGTACCTCTTCGCTTTCAATTATCATTGTCTTTTCAAGAGCTATTTTTTTTCTATCTATTTCTTCTTTCGTATAGCCATTATTCTCTTTAAAAAAATCATGAAAGTTCTTAAAAAAGATATCGTCAGAATTTCTATCTAAAGTTATTTTTTCTGTAATAATTATCATGCCACTTTTATTTAATTGTGAATATAATTTTTTCAAAAGATCAGTTCTTTTTTTTATATCAATAAATTGTAGAGTTAAATTTAAAATGATAATTGATGAATTTTCTACATTAATATCAAATAAATCTGCATTAATATATTTAATCTCTTTTCTTTTAATATTTTCCTTGCATATATCAATCATGGCTTGCGAAGTATCAACTGCATATATATCTCCATTTAAATTTTCTACTTTATCAAGAATAGATAAAGAGCATGAACATAATGATGAGCCAAGGTCATATATATCTGTATTTGGCTGATAGAATTTTTTTGACAGTACTCCAATGTTTTCTACCAGGAAATCGTATCCTGGAACTGACCTATTTACCATATCTTCAAATACGTTAGCTACTTCGTTATTAAATGTAAATTTATGATTTTGAGGGAATTTTTTTTTGTATAAATTATCTTTTTTAGAATCTGTCATTTACTTGATTTTTATTTTCTTTACTTTTTTATTTTTAAAAGAGGTATATTGGGGTATGCCATTTTTATATGATGGAAAATCTTCTCCATGTACTAATGGCGACATGTATTTTCTACATGCATTTGAAATATGAAAGCCATCGCTACTTATATAATTTTTTGGCATTTTTTTTTCTATATTTGCAACTTTTTTAAGTGGCACTGTTGTAAGCGTCCATTTGTATGGTTTGCTTGAGACTCTTTTAATGCTCGTCATAACTGCATTTTTTCCGCTTACTGCTAAATCCACAGCATAAGATCCTAAAGCATAAGCTTGCTCTACATCAGTTTTTGAAGCTATATGTCTTGCCGATCTTTGAAGATAATCAGCAACCGCCCAATGGCATTTATATCCTTTCTTAGCTTTAATTAGCTCTGCAATGTATGGAGCAACACCACCTAATTGGGAATGCCCAAATGCATCCTTAAGACCACTTTCTGCTAAAAAATTACCTTTTTTATTTTTTGCTCCTTCGGAAGCAACAACAACACAATATCCATGTCTTGACACAGTTTCTTTAACTTTGCTTAAAAATAACTTTTCATTAAAGACAACTTCTGGAAATAAAATAATATGTGGGGGATTTCGTCTTGACTCGCTAGCTAATGCGGAAGAAGCAGCAATCCAACCAGCATGTCTTCCCATTACTTCTAAAATAAAAACTTTAGTTGAAGTCTCGCACATTGATTTGACATCTAGACCTGCTTCTAAAGTTGATATTGCAGTATATTTTGCTACAGAACCAAAACCTGGAGAGCAATCTGTTAGTGGAAGATCATTATCAACTGTTTTAGGGATACCAACACATTTTATGTCTAGCCCCTTTTTTGAACAATATTCTGAAATTTTATTAGTTGTGTCTTGAGAGTCACCACCACCATTATAAAAAAAGTAACCAATATCATGAGCTTTAAAAACATTTACGAGCTTATCGTAATCCGTTTCGTTTTTCTTATAGTCTTCAAGTTTATATCTACAAGATCCAAATATTCCACCTGGTGTATATTTAAGTCTTGCTATAGCAGATTTACTTTCATAAGAGGTATCAATCAAATCCTGATTAAGTGCACCCAATATTCCATTTTTCCCAGCATAAAGTTTATTAATGTATTTTTTGTGTTTTCTTGCTGACTCAATGACGCCACATGCGCTAGCATTTATTACAGAGGTAACTCCACCAGATTGAGCGTAAAATGCATTTTTTTTAACAATTTTCATGGAATTCTATAAAGTTATTAATTAAATTATTTTAATATTTTAGCATAGTAAGACTTTCTTGAAAGCAAACTCACTTAATGTTTTTTATAGGTTTATACATGTTACTTATTTGAAAATTGTTATCCACAAGGTTATATTTGTTTTATCAAAATAATAATAAACATTCGAGGATTCTATTATGCAAATCATATTACTTGGTGCTCCAGGAGCAGGCAAAGGTACTCAAGCTCAATTCATATCTAAACATTTGGATATACCTCAAATATCTACCGGAGATATGTTGAGAGCTGCAGTAGCAAATAAAACTGAGCTTGGGCTAAAAGCTAAAGTATTAATGGAAAAAGGAGAATTAGTTCCCGATGAGCTGATTTTAGACCTTGTTAAAGATAGAATTAATGAAAAAGACTGTGAGAATGGCTTTTTATTTGATGGTTTTCCTAGAACATTAGATCAAGCTGGCGCTTTAAAAGAAAAAGGAGTAAGTATCGATTGCGTTATAGAGATTATAGTTAATGATGAAGAAATTATACAAAGAATGAGTGGAAGAAGAGTTCACCCAGCTTCAGGAAGAACTTATCATATTAAGCATAATCCACCTAAACAAGAAAACATAGATGATGCTACTGGGGAACCGCTTATTCAAAGACCAGATGATAACGAGGAAACTGTTAAAAAAAGATTGGCAATATATCATGAGCAAACTTACCCTTTAGTTGAGTTTTATAAGAGCGTATCGAATGACAAATCATCCACTTCATACGTAGAAATCAATGGAATAGGTAGCATAGATGATATTCAGTCCCAAATTTTAGATAATATTGAAAAATTGAAGTAAATACTGGGTTATTAGTAGATTATAAGTTGTATATATCCTAATTCTTGGGTATTATTCCCACCCTTACTTAGGTTTAAAAATTATGATGACAAAAACAACAATTAGTGCAAAAAAGGAAACAGTTGAGAGAGATTGGTATGTTATAGATGCTACAGATAAGGTTCTTGGCCGTCTTTCGACAGAAATTGCAGACATGCTAAGAGGTAAAAATAAGCCTTGCTATACTCCTCACTGTGACACAGGTGATCATGTCGTTGTTGTTAATGCTGAAAAGGTAAGAGTAACTGGGAACAAATTTGAAGATAAAATGTATTATAGGCACACCGGTTATATAGGTAATTTAAAATCTACAAATTTTGCTAAACTGCAAGCAAAGAAGCCTGAAAGCATTATCGAAAAAGCTGTTAAAGGGATGATGCCAAAAAATAGATTAGGTAGCGCAATGATTAAGAAACTTCATGTTTATAAAGGTTCTGAACACAATCATCATGCTCAAAAACCAATAGCTAAGGAAATATAAAAATGGATAATGTTTTTTACTCAACAGGAAGAAGAAAAGAATCTACAGCAAGGGTATTTCTTTCAAAAGGAACAGGTAAAATAACAGTTAATTCCGATTCATTAGAAAAATATTTTGGCCGCGAAACAAACATTATGGTCGTTAAGCAAGCTTTAGATCTAACTGAAACTACTGATAAAACAGATATTAAAATTACTGTTAAAGGTGGAGGATCTTCTGGCCAAGCAGGTGCAATTAAACTTGGAATAGCAAGAGCCCTACTTAAATACGATGATACTTTAAGACCTTTACTCAAAAAAAATGGATTTCTTACAAGAGATTCAAGAGTAGTAGAAAGGAAAAAAGTTGGTCTTCGCAAAGCTAGAAAAGACGTCCAATTCTCAAAAAGATAATATTTATTTACATTAAATATATGTGCAAATATATTACGCTAATTGTAATTATTGATCTCATCCCTATGTATGCTAGAAATTCTTTATTCTTAATTAACAAGAAAAAATCTATCAGCCAAGCAACAAGATAACCAATTGCCAACAAAGATAAATTATCTGGGAAATCTAGAAAAAAAGCTGAAAAAGCTATTATTGATGGAGTGACACTTAAATAAAACAACTTGGGGGACTTTTCTAAATCATTTCTACCCCAGTTAATTGCACCTATAAATGATAAAATAATTGCACTATAATGTATAAAAATAGCTAGTCCACGCTCAAAATCGTATGTCTGCAAATAATAAATAGCAGAAATAAATGGAAGTAGACCCAAAAGCATAAGGGATATCGAAGTTTTGCTAGTATATTTTTGATTACTTAACATAGTGTCAATTTTAAACTGTTATTTTTTTTTTGAAAGGAACAAATTATGCCAATATATGAATATCAATGTGAATCTTGTGGGCACCAATTTGATATTATCCAAAAAGTTTCTGATGATAAACTGAAAATATGCCCAAAATGCAATGAGCCAAAATTAAAAAAACTGGTTACTGCTGCAGGTTTTAAGCTTAAAGGAACTGGATGGTACGAAACTGATTTCAAGACTAAAGAAAAGAAATCTTCAGAGAAAAAATTAAAAACCTAATTCATATGATTTATTCGAAGCTTGGACATACAGATATAGAGGTTAGTAAAATATGTTTAGGAACTATGACTTATGGAGAACAAAACACTGAAAGTGATGCGCATGCACAATTAAACTTTGCTCTAGAAAATGGAGTCAATTTTATAGATACAGCTGAAATGTATCCGGTTCCTCCTAATTCAAAAACACAAGGTTTAACTGAAAAATATATTGGTTCGTGGTTAAAAAAATACAATACAAGAAAAGATGTAATTATTGCGTCTAAAGTTACAGGGCCGGCCCCAGACTTCTCTTACATCAGAAACCCTCTGAGAATTGATAAAAAAAATATTAAATCTGCAATTGTTAATAACTTAAAAAGACTGGGAACTGACTATATAGATTTGTATCAAATTCACTGGCCCCAAAGACAGACAAATTATTTTGGTGAACTAAATTATAAATATTCTGAAGATAATGCTAGAGAGATTCAAGATAATATTCTCGAGAGTTACGAAGTACTGAATGAACTGGTTGAATTAGGAATAATAAGATCGATTGGGTTATCTAATGATACTGCATGGGGCATTATGAAATTTCTAGAAATTGCCAAAAAAAAATCATTTTCTAAAATCGTAAGTGTTCAAAATCCTTATAGCTTGTTAAATAGAATTTACGAAATTAATATGTCAGAAATTGCAGAAATTGAAAATGTAAAATTATTAGCATACTCGCCATTAGGATTTGGCGTTTTAACTGGAAAATATATAAAGAATCCTCCAAAATCCTCAAGACTTTCTTTATGGAATAGATTTGATAGATATAGTAATAAAAATTCAAAAGATGCCACAATAAAGTATGTTGAAATAGCGAAAAAATATAATTTAACACCTACTCAATTGGCTTTAGCGTTTGTAAATCAACAACCATTTGTTGCTAGCAATATTATTGGTGCGACTAATTTAGATCAGTTAAGAGAAAATATTGAAAGTATAAATATAAAATTAGATCAAGATATTTTAGAAGAAATTGAATCTGTTCATTCAAATCAGCCAAATCCAGCCCCTTAATGCGATTATCAAAATTCTTAGCTCATGCTGGATACTGCTCTAGAAGAGATGCAGAGAAACTTATAAAAGAAAATAAAGTTATTATTAATAATAACATCTGTAATGATTTTTCATACCAAGTAGATTGCAATGATAAAGTTTATGTGGGAGATACCCATATAAAAGCACAAAGTGAAATTGAACTTTATGCTTTAAATAAACCAAAAGGTTACATTACATCTAAAAAAGATGAGTTAAATAGAAAAACTGTATATGACCTTCTTCCAAATGATAAAAAACATTTAATTAGTATTGGTAGATTAGATTTTAATACAGAAGGATTGCTACTTTTTACTAATAATGGCGACTATGCAAGATTTTACGAGCTACCAAAAAATAAAATAAGTAGAACTTATAAAGTTAAAGTCTATGGAAATATTCAAAATTCAGATATTCAAAAAATTAAAGAAGGTATTAATATTGATGGTGTAACACATAAAGTTGAAGAAATAACGCTAACAAAAAAATTAAACACCAATAATTGGTTTACTATGAAATTAGTTGAAGGGAAAAATAGAGAAATTAGAAAAATTTTTGAAAGCCTAGATCTTGTTGTTAACAGAATTATAAGAACTCATTATGGTGATTATTCTGTAAGTAATATGGAGTTAGGAGAATTTAAAAAACTAGTTGCCAAAAAAATTCTCAATTAGCTTTTTTTAACTCAACTACTTCTTTTTCATTACTAACTAAAACTTTGTCAGCAGGTCTTTCAGCAAAAAGGCCAACTGTTAAAATACCCGGGATTTGATTTAAATCTTTTTCTAATTTTATTGGCTCTATAATATCCATATGATTTATATCTAAAATTAAATTTCCATTATCTGTAATAAAATTTTCTCGCCAAACTGGCATACCCTTATTTTTAATGATTTCTCTCGCAACAAATGATCTTGCCATAGGTAATATTTCTATTGGCAATGGAAATTTACCTAAAACATCTACTACCTTTGATTCATCTACTATGCATAAAAATTTATTAGATGCTCCGGCAATGATTTTTTCTCTTGTTAATGCACCACCACCACCTTTAATAAGTTGTAAATTTGGATTCACTTCATCGGCACCATCTATATAAATTGGAATATCACTTACATCATTCAAATCTAAAACTCGTATTCCATTAGCTTCTAATTTTTCTTGGGTTGAGATTGAGCTTGCAACGGCTCCTGATATTTTATTTTTTAATGGCTTTAAATATTCTATGAAATAATCAACAGTTGAGCCAGTGCCAACTCCAACGATATCATCATATTCGACATACTCTATTGCTGCTCTTGCAACAGCTTGTTTTTTTTGATCTGAGTTACTCATTAATTTTTCACTATATTATGAAACTGTATTATAATTCATATATGCCATACTTTGTATTTAAATATCAAGATAATAAATTTAGGTCTGTAGACCACATTGAGACTTTTGAAACCTATAAAGAAGCTAGAGCACTTTTAAAGGATTTACGTAAAGAAAAATCTCCTAATGACCCCAATGCGTACAAAGTAGTTTTTGCGGAAGATATGCTTGAAGCTGAGATGTTAATTCTTGAGAAAAGAGATGCTCCCATACTTAGAGAATGGGAGAAATAATAACCTAATTTATTCTTCTAAGTTATGCCTATCTATAGAAGCTTTCGCTTCATCATTTGCATAAAATTCTCTTATACTTTCTACTGTTTCTGTTCTATTAGCTCCGGACCCTACTAATACTTTTCCACTTTTATCTACCGCCCAGAGAATATAAGCAGTGAAATTTTTAAGATCATCTGGGAACTGATCACTATGCGGTATCCCTGTATGCTCAACTTTATCTTTATTTTTTTTAAGACTTTGTCTGGCGCCTAAAAGTATTTTCTTAAGATCTTCAACACTTTCACCATTCCATTGACCGACAACTTCTCCGTTTTTTGATACAATATCATCAGACATTTCATTACCCCTATTTTTTATGTGGGGTAATTCTATAATAAAAAAATAAAGCGTTCAACGAAATTTAAACATGAGAAATAAAGCGTCCATAAAAGAAGCAACATTATATTGGCTGAAGCTTGGTTTTATAAGTTTTGGCGGGCCTGCTGCACAAATAAGCATGATGCATGACGAAATAGTAGAAAAGAAAAAATGGATTGATGACAAAAGTTTTTTTCATGCACTTAATTTTACCATGATACTTCCAGGTCCAGAAGCACAGCAACTAGCAACTTATATAGGATGGCTAATGCATGGAAGACTTGGAGGGTTAATTGCTGGAACTTTATTTATACTTCCTTCTTTTTTCATTCTAAGCTTACTTACTTACATCTACATTAACTATTCAGATAATATTTGGGGAGAAGGTATACTCTATGGAATTAAAGCTGCAGTAATAGCAATTATATTTGCAGCATCTATTAAGATAGCAAAAAAAGTATTGAGAAAATTTTACTATTGGTTAACTGCTATTGCAGCTTTTTTTTCAATAAACATTTTAGATATAAATTTACCAATTATTATCATTTCCGCTGGCGCCTTTGGTTTATTATTTCATTATTTTAATAGAGACGATAAAAATCACGATAAGAATTTTATTGAAAATAAGGTAATTAAAAATTCATTTATAACATTTTTAAAAGCTTTAGCTATATGGTCTGGTATTTTTCTATTAATAGTTTCTACTAATGAAACTATATTAATTAATCTATCCCTATTCTTTAGTCAGGCGGCTTTAGTTACGTTCGGGGGTGCATACGCATTATTACCATACGTTTTTCAAAATATTATTGAATCTCATGGTTGGTTAACTAGTCAACAAATGATGGATGGCTTAGCTTTAGGTGAGTCTACTCCTGGGCCGCTGATAATGATTGTTACATACGTGGGTTTTATAGTTGGATGGTACAATGATATCCTAGGTCTTGGATCTCCCATTTTAGGCGCAATTGCTTGCGCCTCTATAGCAACTTTTTTTACATTTTTACCGTCTTTTGCTTTTATTTTTATTGGAGCTCCAATTATTGAACTAAGCAAAAAAAATAAAGCTTTAGAAATTCCATTAAATTTTATTACATCTGCAGTAGTTGGTTTAATAGCGAATCTAGGTTATTTACTTGCTTATAATTCGTTATGGACAGATAATGGTAGTACTGAGAACTTTGATATACATCTATTTATTCTAATCGTATTAAGTTTATTAGCGCTAATTAAAGCAAAGGTTGGAGTTTTACCACTCTTATTAACTTTAGGCTTAACTGGAATGATGATGAAAATCTACTTTTAATTTTATGACTGAAATCGTTACAAAAAATAAATATGTTGAATTCACTTATTCAATAATAAATGATGAAGGGCAAATAATTGAGCAAGTTGAAGTGCCAGTTAATTATGTTCATGGCGCTAAAATGGGATTGTGGCCAAAACTCGAAGATGCTCTTGCTAATAAAAAAGTAGATGATCAAATAAGTGTTACGTTTGAACCTGGTGAAGTATTTGGCAAAGTTGATAAAGATTTAATATTTGAAGATGACTTAAAAAATGTTCCCGAAGAGTATCGTGAATTAGGTAAAGTTGTGGAATTTCAAAATGAGTCTGGAGATGTCAAACCATTTACTGTGACAGAAATTACAGATACAAAAATAATTTTGGATGGGAATCATCCTCTAAGTAATATGAAAATAAATTTTAATGTTAGTATCACTAGTATTAGAGATGCTACAGAAACTGAAATTAATGCTATGAACGAAGCGTCTGAAAGTTAAATATTCTCAAAAATACTTTCGACAAACTCTATCTCACAAGATTTAAACCATTCAATTTCAGGATAAACTGAAGATATTTTATTTGAACAATCTAAAAAACATTCGCAAACATTATAGTTTATCTTGTTTTCTGCGGATAAGAACTTTTTTTCATTATATGTATCCCAAAATAATATAAATTTTCTAATTAAGTTTTTTTCTATAAATCTATTTGCCTTAGACTTTTCTTTTTTGCTACCACTTGTAACTTTTTTTAATGTCTCAGACATTTTGAGTAATTTGTAGCTCATTGAACTAGCTGGATGCGGCATACCCTTAAGTAGTTTACTTGTGTGTTGTAAGTTATAGATGGCTTCATTATATAATCTATTTCTTTCTTCTACTGAATAACTATTATTTTCACTTAATATTAAAATTATAAAATCTCTAAATACATTAGAAATTTCTTTAGATATATTGGCTTTATATTCAGCATTAAAGTTATATTTTTCGCACAATAAATTATAAAAACTATCATCAAAAATATCCTTTAATTGAAACGTTGATGTCAAAGCTATTACCTCTTATCTATATGTTTTATATATATAAATTTTCTAGTGGTTGATTAATTTATTATAAATGCTATATTTAAATCTGGTTATACCACGCAAGAACCTGCGTAACAAGTTCACTATTTAAATTGATTATTGAATATCTAGTGGAGGTGTTATGCAAAATCAAATTTACAGAGGCGTTTTTTATACTAACTTCAAAGCGCTTGCCTCGGAAATAAAAAAAGATTCAAAGCTTAATTATAGAGGTATTTCTTATTTCAAATCTAATAATGCAGGTAATAAAAGTAATAATTTACTTATGAATTATAGAGGATTGTCTTATAAAAAAATTGTTAGTTAAGTAAGTAAGAAGTTGAGGTGCTATTTACGATTAAGTTCGCTCCTTATCCTAATAGTGCCTTAATTTTTTTTAAAATAAAGATGAGCTTAGTTCATTTACTGCTTTAAGCATATCTGGGTCATCTGTAATAGCCTCAGAAATTGAACATCTGCATGCAGTATTAGGGTTTACACCTGAAACTATTAGCTTCGCCGCATGTACAAGAAGTCTTGTACTTGCCCCTTCATCCAAACCATTGCCTTTTAAGTTTCTTGTCATATGAGCGAATTTAACAAGCGAGGAACTTAGTTCACTATCAATTCCAGTTTCGCTTTCTATTATCGATTGTTCTACCTTAGCATCTGGGTAATCAAATTCTAAGGCTACAAATCTTTGTCTTGTACTTTGTTTTAGATCTTTAAGAATACTTTGATAGCCTGGATTATAAGATATGGCCATACAAAATTCTGGAGTAGCTTCCAGTACCTCACCAACCTTCTCGATAGGCAATACTCTTCTGTCATCACACAAAGGATGAATAACAACGGTAGTATCTTTTCTTGCCTCAACTATTTCATCTAAATAACAAATTGCACCAGCTCTTACAGCTTTAGCTAATGGGCCATCTATCCAAACAGTGTCGCTTCCAGATATAAGATATCTACCTACCAAATCTGAAGCTGTTAAATCATCATGGCACGATACTGTTATTAAAGGTCTTTTTAAACGCCAACTCATATACTCCATAAACCTTGTTTTTCCGCACCCTGTAGGCCCTTTGAGTAATATGGGTAGTTGATTGTTATAAGCACTCTCGAATACCTCTATTTCATCTCTCACAGCATGATAATAGGGTTCCTCTTGAATGATATAGTCTTCTGATTTAAAAGTATTTGCGTCCATTTATATTTCTCATATTAAACAATAAAAGTATATTACAAATATAACATTCGCAAGCTGTTTATTATTTATATCTTAGTTTTTTATACAAAAAATTAATTAAAACAATAAGGTATAATATCCCAATTATCATTCTTGATTTCTATTTGCATGAAACAAGGGCCGCCATCATTATTTCTTGTATGACCACATGCTCCAGGATTTATTACCCAGGGATCTTTTTCTTGATCGCAAGCTTGAATGTGCGTGTGTCCATATATAATTAATTTTGAATCTGGGTAAGATTGTCTTAATCCGTTATGATCAGCATGATGTCCAAAACGATCTCCATGCTCTACAGAAATAAGTTGGTTGTTAATTTCAATTGTTTGAGATTTTTTTAAATTAGAAATGATTGCTTTGTCATTTTGATCGCTAAACTTTTCAGGAATGTCATTATTTCCAGCTACCATATAAACATCATCACAATATCTATTTAAATCTGAAATAATTTTCGTGCTACAAATATCTCCGGCATGTATTATGACGTCTGTATTTTTTAAATAATTAATAATATGACTATCGATGAGCCCGTGTGTATCAGAAATTATTGAAACAGAACTAACGCCTTTCATTATTTAAAATATAGTTGCACCAAAGACTTTAACATCATCGTCTTCCAAGCCTATAACCAGTCTCCCTAAATAATCACCAGGAAATTCTGTGCTGGTTTGTTTATAAAGTACAGTTATATGGTCGTTTCTGCGTAAACAACCCAATGGATTTGCTTCTTCTGTTAAGGTAGACAATAGCTTATTGTTTGCCCACTGTTTGCCAATCTCTACTTCGTGTGCACCCATTAACATAGTTTCTGAAAAATTTTTAGTAAAGCTTCCGTAATCTTGCTGATTAGAAGCTTTAACTAAATCTACCCAAAAAGGATCTGCTATCTTAAATATTTCGTCGTCCGTTTTTTTTAAAAGATCCATTTACCCCGCCTTTTTTTGCTCCTCATCTACTATATGATAAAGCGGCGCTTTTTCCATGGTAAATTTACCTGTTTCTGGATCTCTTCTAGACAATGTTAAGCAGTGCCAGTTTTCATCATCTAACTTCATTTTATCTGATCTGTAATAGTATCCTGGCCATCTAGTTTCTTCTCTAAATAATGTATGTTCTGTTACACATTGCGAAACTAGTGCGCGATGTCTTAACTCCCATGCTCTCATTAATTGATGAAGATCCTCGGCTCCAATATTTTCTAAATCTTCTTGAAGAATACCCAAATCTTTTAAGCCTTTCTTCAATTGATTTTCATTACATTGGTAACCAACTGTTATACCACCACAGTACTCGTCCATGATTTTTTGCAATCTTTGTAAACCTTGAATTGGCAATATATAACTTGGAGAAACTGTACCAGCTGTTATTTCGTTACGGCCTACAGTATAATTTTCAAGTGGTTTGAAAACTTCTTCTTTAAAGTTGCTTATTTGCTTCTCAGTTACACTAGGTTTTGTTTCCATATCTTTTATATATTGAACAGCAGCTTTAGCCGCAAGACGTCCTTCAGTAAATGACCCTGAAGAGAATTTGTGTGCTGTTCCACCTACTGTGTCACCTGCACCAAAAACACCATCAACAGTCATCATTCTGTTATATCCCCAGAAATATTCTTTTGGAGATAAATCTGATGGTCCGCTTACCCAAGCTCCAGAACATGTTGCATGAGAACCCATAACATATGGCTCTGATGTAGTTAATTCTGGGTTTTGATATTTTGGATCAATGTCTTGTGAAGCCCATACCACAGCCTGACCTACGGTCATGCCCAAGAAATTTTCCCATCCAATAGTTTCTAAATGAGGATCTTGGAAAGCTTCCATTGTCACCATATGTATTGGACCTCTTCCAGCTTTCACTTCTTCCAAGAAAGCATGGTTTCTTAAACATGTTGGTGTTGGATGATGGTCAATGTAATCTCCAACCATCTCTTTAGTTTGGTCATACCATTTTGATTCGTACTCTTCACCGTATGTATTTTGTGTATACGTTTTAAGATGTAGGAAATATGCCCCAACTGGACCATATCCATCTTTAAATCTACATAGAACAATTCTATTTTCCATTTGAGTCATCTTAGCGCCCAATAGGATTGGTAATGCATAACATGAACCATTACTCCAAGGCGCATACCATGTTCTTCCCATACCTTCACCAACAGCTCTTGGTTTAAATATGTGAGAAGCACCACCTGCACATATGATAGTAGCTTTTGCACGGAACACATGAAAATCACCTGTTCTCATATTAAATCCAACAGCACCACCACAACGGTTGTCTTTACTTTCATCTTTTAAAAGATGAGTAATCATTACGCGGTTATATATTTTGCTCGCAGACTTCTTTGCAGCTTCTGCAACAATTGGCTTATAGCTTTCACCATGAATCATGATTTGCCATTTACCTTCTCTTTGATAACGACCTTCTTTATTCTTCATTAGTGGCAAGCCCCACTCTTCAAACATGTGCACACATGAATCAACGTGACGAGCCATATCAAGAGCTAAATCTTCTCTAACCATTCCCATTAAATCATTTCTTGCATAACGCACGTGATCTTCTGGTTGGTTTTCATTCCAACGTGTTCCCATATAGCAGTTAATAGCGTAAAGACCTTGAGCAACAGCTCCACTTCGATCTATGTTAGCTTTTTCAACACACACAATGTTCATATCACGGCCCCAGTATCTGGACTCAAATGTTGCACCAGTACCAGCCATACCACCACCGACTATAAGAATATCGCAATCCTCGTAAACTGTTTTATGATTAGCCATTAGTAGTAAACTCCTTGTTTAAATGTATCTTTTTCGCGACTTGGAAGACCATCATCGTTAATTAATTTAGCATCTCTGTTATCACCAATTTTTAAATAATCTGGCTCATTGAAAAGTAGTTGAGAGTCATGAGCTGCTTCATCTGGAACTTCAGCATCAGCAACTTTATGGATATGTTTTCCCCAAGGCTTTGTAGTAATAGGTGATACAAAGTTTTTCTCAGTTCCATTTCTAAATGTAATCTTCCAAGAGATAGTTCCTTTTTCTTCTTCTCTTAGCACTCTTACTTTGTGACCCATAGGAGCAAAATCTGCATACCCACGAGCATCAATAGCATTTTGAGGACAAGCTTTAACGCATGAATAACATTCCCAACAAAAGTTTGGTTCAATGTTAACAGCACGCCTAATTTTTGGATCGATGTGCATGATATCAGAAGGGCAGATATCTACGCAGTGTCCGCAACCATCACAACGGGTCATATATACAAATGTTGACATAATTTTTCTCCTATTACTTACTCAAATAAATTAATTAAAAATTCTTTTCTCAATACTATCACTTATTAATAGTGTCTTGGTGCCTCACGTTTAATTCCTAAACCAAATTGTTCTGGCGCATCAGCTGGTTCTGGTAAACTATCTCTTGATCCATCTGCTTCAGCTAAATGTTTTTGAATTGCTGCTCCAGGTTTGTAGAACATGTGTGCAAATTTAGACCAATATACTCCACCAAATAAAATTATATTAGATAGTATAAATAATACTAAAAATAATTGACTCCAAGCTGATCCTGCAAACTGCAAGTAAGACCAAGCTAAACCAAATGTTGAAGTAACTACTAATGACAGAACAAACATATCAGTGAATACCACTCGATACCATTTGTGTCCTTCTGCAGCTACATCTACTCTTAAAAAGAACCAGAACCAATATGCGCCGAGACATGTCATTGCTGCCCCTAGGTGCCATAATTGTGAAATGATTACTGGAGTATCTGAAGTAGGTGTTGCGTACTTGAATACCAATATTGCAGATGTTACCCAAAAAATTATTGTTCCGTACATGCCCAGTAAATGTGCTACTTGTCTTTTCCATCCACAAAACTCACCAGAGATTAAAACATCATGAGCTACTGTATTAACAATGATACCAACCTTCTTGCCTGTAGGAACATTTGTTTTCGCTTTTTCTTTTGCTTTCTTTGCGTTATCGAAGAAGTACTTAACATTCTTCTTATGTATGATATCTAAGATTACTCCACCAGCTGTTAGTGCTGCCATACAAAGTAAAAACCCTTGTAATGCAACTGTTGGAATTGAATTTGATAATTCCACAAATGGATTTATATTTACAAACATTGGCATATCCCCTCCTGTTATGACCCAAATTAATAGGTGTCTTCCTGCACCTTTAAGTATGCTATATACTATACTCCACAAGAGTAAAAGAATGCTAATAGCAAAATTTTAATCAACTATAAGTAAAATTTATAATGTCTGAAAAAACCACTCCTATATGCGAATATGGACAAAATGCATACGACTTTAGTTTAAGTTGTACAAATAATAAGATTTGGACCTTGGATAGACTTAAAGGCGAGCGGGGATTATTGATTTTTTTCATCTGTAATCACTGCCCTTTCGTAAAAGCCATCATTCCAAAACTTGTAAAAGTAACCAATACTCTAATAGATCATGGTATAAATTCTGTTGGAATTATGTCCAATGATATCAATGATTATCCAGAAGACTCATTTGAGAATATGGATAAGATTGCCAAAAAAAATAAATTTTCTTTTCCTTATTTATATGACGAAACCCAAGAAATTGCTAAAAAATATGGTGCAGTATGCACGCCAGATTTTTTTGGTTACAACACTTCTTTAGAACTTCAGTATAGAGGGCGTTTAGATGCAACGCGCATGACAGAAACCAATGATGATCTTAAGTCGGATTTATTAGAAGCAATGATACAGATTTCTGAAACAGGGCAAGGGCCAATTGAACAAAATCCTAGCGTTGGGTGTTCAATTAAATGGAAATAATTACTCGCATAATTTAAGCAATTTTTAAAAAACTCTCTGCAACTCTTCTTGCATAATTTTTTTCTCTAGCGTTTCTTTTAATAAGTCTTCTTGGCTTCCCCATTTATCATCAAAATTTTTTGGAGAATGATGATAAGAATCTTCGCTGTTTCTATGGTGATGAGGACAAAGAGGTATAACTTCATAGTTAGTTGCTTTTTTACCCATGCCTGTATTACTAATAATATGGTGCAACTCTGCTGGGCTTCCTGGAAAACCCATCTTATCACAAATAATACAGCCTAATTCTGCGACTGATCTCATATGTAACTTTTCATCTTTTGTCTTAGATTTTTTCGCCATAATTTTTGCTCCCTTTATTATTTTATATTACTTTTACCAACTCATCCCAATTGGTTGTGTATCTTGGTGTTCTATTTTCACATTTTCTTGCCCATGGATGATCAATTCCTTGGGCTGCGAAACGAATCGTATCTTGACCCATGGTAGTATTCATTGTATCAATGGTTTTCATTAGCTGGCTACGTGCTTGAGTTTCTTCTGAATTGAACATTTCTATTTGTTTATAAGACGCAGGTACTATGTCTAATAACATGATCCCAGCTTTGTGATACTTATAACCTTTAGAGTAAATTTGTTCTAAGCATTTACGTGCTGCTTGAATAATATAAGTTGTATCATCGCTTGGCTCCATAAACCCACAAGTAATCCCGTTATCATACTGTGGGTCTTGACGACGAAATGGATTAGTTCTTAAAAAAACATAAATCCCTTGAGCTTTACTTTTTTGTGAGCGTAATTTATGACAAGCACGTGTTGTATAATTTGCAACTGCACTCATCATTTCTTTTTTATCTGTTACTAATTTCCCAAAAGACTTAGAAGAGGTAATATTTTTTTTTGCCATTACCTCTTCTAACTCTAAGCAATTTAAACCTCTTAATTCTCTAACCAATCTTTCTCCCACTACCGTAAAATGTTTACGTGCCCAAACAATATCAACATCTCTTAACTTCAAGGCCGTACTAATCCCCATCTCACTTAATCTTTTTGATAGTTGTCGACCAACTCCCCATAAATCACTTACTGGAAAATTAGCTAAAATTTCATTTTGTGTTGTTTTTTTACAAATATTAAATACACCGCTCTTAGTGTGTTTTTTTGCTACATGATTAGCAACCTTTGCTAAAGTTTTATTTGGCGCTATGCCAATTGAAACTGGAATTCCTGTCCACTGCTTAACTGTTTTTCTAATTTCTAAAGAATACTTATTTATATCTAGTCTGCTAAATTCCTCTAGACGTAAAAATGCTTCATCAATTGAATATACTTCCATGGCAGGTGTGAATTGACGCAAGGTTGTCATTACCCGTTGCGACATATCGCCATACAGCTGATAATTTGAAGAAAGAATAATTGCTTTTTTTTGCTCTAATAATTTTTTGTATTGAAACATGGGTGCGCCCATTGGAATTCCAAGAGCCTTTATTTCATTTGAACGCGCCACGATACATCCATCGTTATTTGATAAAACTGCCATTGGTTTTTTTTCTAATGCAGGATTAAAGACTCGCTCACAGGAACAGTAGAAATTATTACAATCAACTAATGCATAAATTGGATCTGGCTTAAGTGAAGACATGGGTTAAACCGCATGCACAACATTGGTAACAACACCCCAAATATGAACTTCATCTTCTTCACTTACTAAAATAGGTTCAAAGGCATCATTTTCAGGCGCTAAATAAACTTTGCCGTCTTTTTTTACGTAACGTTTAACAGTCAGTTCATGCTGAATGGCAGCAATTACAATTTTTCCTACTTGTGGTTCAAGACTCCTATCTACTACTAATAGATCACCGTCATGAATTCCCGCATTAATCATAGATTCACCAGAAACGCGAACAAAAAAGGTAGCGCTTGGTGTTTTAATTAAATGAGTATTTAGATCAAGTTTAGTATCCATAAAGTCATCTGCAGGTGATGGAAATCCAGCAGCGACTTTTGAAGCAAATAGCGGAAGTTCATATTCAGCTGCATTTTGCGATTCTATAAAATCTCTCACTTCTACAATCATGTGTTCTGGAACACGGATTGCTTTAGTGGGAACACCATACGAACTCTTACGTCCAGCACCTGGCCTTTTGCCCCCATGTTTTGCAGATTTATTTTTGATTACGTACATAATCAAAAAATACCTTAACTGATACACAAAGTCAAATAAAATACAGTTAAAAAATACTAAAATTAAAGGTATCTTGTCATTAATTTGAAAAATAAAGAAGTTATTCTATTTAATTAAAATCAAGAATTTTAGGAGAAAAAAATGGCGAAAATGCATATACATGTCTCGGTAGACAACTTACAAAAATCTATCCAATTCTATACTGCACTATTTAATTGTGACCCATCTAAACAAAAAGCTGACTATGCAAAATGGGAGCTTAGTAATCCAAATATTAATCTAGCAATTTCCGAGCGTGGTTCAAAGCCCGGCATTGATCATTTGGGTTTGCAAGCTGAAAATGAAGAAGAAATGGCTCAGATTAGAGATCGTATAAAAAGTGCAGATTTAGATACATTTAATGAAGGCGAAACAAACTGTTGTTACGCTTACTCAGATAAAACATGGTTACAAGACCCAAATGGTTTACCGTGGGAAACATATTACACCATGGATGATGTTGCTTTTTTCAATGAATCACCAAGTGAAGAAACTGGAGTTTGTTGCGCGCCTAATATGGAAAAAGAAGAAGAAAAATCATGCTCTTAATTCAGATGCCCTGTTTTAACAAAAATAAGTGCGCCTTCATCTTTGGTGAAAGGGGTATGCTGACTTAAATGTGGACTCCTTAACCATGAGCCTTTTGGGTACGCGCCAAACTCATCATGAAATACACCTTCTAAGACCAAAATCTCTTCGCCACCCCAATGCTGATGTGGATTAAATATTGTGTTCGGGGACCATTTAACTAAAGCCGCATGCTCTGTATTAAAGTTGTGTAATGGCATAACAGACAACCCATCAACTAAACCGGGTAACCAAGGTTCCTTATTGGTATCAACGACAACTGGTTTTTGATCATCACTTTGAAACTGGCGCAGCTTCACAAATAATACACAGCCAGACTCACTATAAGGATTATGTGATGACCCCTTTGGATTTCTAACATAAGTTCCTTTTGGATAAGAACCAAACTCATCTGAAAAAGTACCTTCTAAAACTATGAATTCTTCACCACCATCATGCAGATGTTCATCAAATTTACTACCTGGAGCAAAACGAACGATTGTCGTAGCTACCGCTGATTCTCCACCATCATCTCTTTCAAGATATAAACGTTCGACGCCATCAGATGGTGATTTATGCCAAGTTTCTTTCTCAGAATTAATAGCTATGCGTTTAGTAAAATCTTGATTAACCATTTAAATATTCATTTAATTGATCTAATGGCCATCTTGGTTTCACTTCACCCTGCAAATCGTATATTTGCCCAGCCTCATATTTTTTATAACCTGCGTACGCAATCATTGCGCCATTATCAGTACAGAATTTTTTGGTTGGATAATAAGCTGAGGTATTAATTGATTTTGCAAAGTTACTTATTTTTTCCCTAATAAATTGATTGGCACTAACGCCACCAGAGATAACAATCGAAGGGTAACCCTTTTCATCATAAGCGCGTTTTAATTTTCCTACTAAACAATCAGCAACAGAGTTTTGTAATTCTAGTGAAATATTTTTTCGGTCTTGATCGGTTTTTTCTGCTGCTTTCCATGTAAGCATGATGTGTGTTTTTAGACCACTAAAGCTAAAATCACAATTAGGTTTATTTAAAATTGGTCTCGGAAATTTATAGCTACCTTCAATTCCGTCCTTTGCTAACTTTTCAATTAATGGGCCTCCTGGATAATCTAAACCCATTAATTTTGCACTTTTATCAAATGCCTCGCCTACAGCATCATCTAGTGTTTCTCCCATAATTTCATATTCACCAATACTTTTTGCATCAACAATCATGGTGTGGCCCCCTGAAATCAATAAGCCAAAAAATGGAAAAGATAATTCTGGATATTCCATAAATGGTGCTAACAAATGAGCCTCAACATGATTAACTGAAATAATTGGTTTATCTGTTATGTAAGCTAAAGACCTTGCAAAGGTTGAGCCAACTAATAAACACCCTTTTAATCCAGGCCCTGCTGTATAAGCTATTAAATCAACATCATCTAGCGATTTACCAGTACTTTTAAGAAGATTTTGTAATAAAGGTAAAACTCTATCTGCATGATCTCTTGATGCTAACTCTGGTACTACTCCTCCATAATCCTGATGAATTTCGATTTGACTAAAAAGCTCATCTGCTAACAAACCTTTTTCTGAATCATAAAGGGCAAGACCAGTTTCATCGCAAGATGTCTCGATACCTAAAACCAGCATACTATATACCCACTTTGTTTTGATTTTTGTTCATACAACTGTATAATCACACCACTAAATAATTAAAGGTAAATTATGCCAAGTATTAAAGTAAAAGAAAACGAGCCATTTGATATTGCGATCAGAAGATTTAGACGCGCATGTGAAAAAGCTGGAGTTTTAACAGAAATTAGAAAAAGGGAATTTTACGAAAAACCAACTTCCGTTAGAAAAAGAAAAGCAGCTGCAGCTGTAAAAAGAGTTCATAAAAGAACTAATAGAACTGCAACTGGTAGAAGAATTAAACTTTATTAATGTCGAACCCTCAAGAAACTAGTTCACCCTTAAAAATTAAGATCACTGAAGATAAGAAGTCTTCTATGAAGAGCGGTGACAAAAAAAGGTTGGGCGCTGTTAAATTAATTCTTGCAGCAATTTTAGATAAAGAAGTTGAAACCAGAAAAACTCTTACCGACGAAAATATTTTTGAGATCCTCAAAAAACTCTCTAAAAAAAGCAAAGAATCTTTAACCCATTACAATGAAGCAAATAGAACTGATCTTGCAGAACAAGAAGAGTTTGAGTTGTCTGTGTTTAAAGAATATCTCCCGGAAGATATGTCTCAAGAAGAAGTACAAAAAATGATTGAAGATATTATGAAAGAAAAGTCTATTGAGCAAATGAGTCAAATTGGGGAAGTTATGGGCGAACTAAAAAAACGTTCAAATAATCGAGCTGACATGGGTTTTGCAAGTAAGCTTGTCAAAGAAAAACTATCCTAAATATCATATAAGTTATATTCAACCCCATATCTAGCGTATCTATTGAATGCTTTACCTGTTAGTCCTATAATCAATGTATTATATAGACACACGTTCATCCTTATAATTTAAGGACGGAAGTAAGCGAAATGCCGAAGGAACGCACCAAACTTTAACCTAAGGTTTGGTGAGATATCATCAAGCTCTAGTTAGACTGGTAGAACTATGAAAAACGCAATGCAATTTTTAGATATTAAAAGGGAAGAACCTTCTGTAGAAAAAGCCGAAGTAAGAATTTATACCTATGATGAAATATATTCTAATTTCCCTGCTGACAAAGCTGCGGAACAAGCTGGCAGATGCCTAAACTGTGGCAATCCCTATTGTGAGTGGAAATGTCCAGTTCATAATTATATTCCAACTTGGTTAGATCTTATTCGTGATGGAAAAATTATAGAAGCCGCTGAAATGTCACACAAAACTAATTCACTCCCCGAAATCTGTGGGCGCATATGCCCTCAAGATAGATTATGTGAGGGGGCTTGTACTCTTGAAGATGGTTTTGGTGCCGTCACTATTGGATCCATAGAAAAATATATTACTGATGAAGCTTTTCGACTTGGCTGGAAACCAGATATGTCAGAAGTTGTTAAGACTGATAAAACTGTTGCCATTATTGGAGCAGGGCCTGCGGGCTTAGCATGCGCAGACATACTTACTAGAAATGGGGTTAAGGCGAAAATATATGATAAATATTCAAGAATTGGAGGTTTATTAACTTTTGGTATTCCGCCATTTAAACTTGATAAGAATATTGTAGAAAAAAGGAAAGAAATTTTAGAAGGCATGGGTGTTGAATTTATTTTAAATACCGAGGTTGGTAAAGACGTAGATTTTCAAGAAATATATGATTCTTACGATGCAGTTTTTTTAGGTATGGGAACATACAAACCCATGAAAGGAAATTTCAAAGGTGAGGATCTTGAGGGAGTGCATGAAGCATTACCATTTTTGATCTCCAATATAAACAAAGAATTAAAAATTGATACAGATGTCATATCAATGCAGGACAAAAAAGTGGTTGTTCTAGGCGGCGGTGATACAGCCATGGATTGCAACAGAACTTCAATAAGACAAGGTGCAGAAAGTGTCAAATGTGTTTATAGAAGAGATGAAGAAAATATGCCTGGTTCCAAAAAAGAAGTTAAGAATGCAAAAGAAGAGGGTGTAGAGTTTATGTTTAATTACCAACCGATAGAAATTGTTGGTGATAAGAAAGTTGAAGGTATAAAAGTTGTTAAGACAAAATTAGGTCCACCCGATGCAATGGGAAGAAAAAATCCTATAATATTAAAAAATTCAGAAAAAATTATTCCAGCTGACAAAGTTATTATTGCTTTTGGTTTTCAACCTAGCCCGGCAAAATGGTTTGACAATTATGATATTAAAACTAAAGATAATGGGCTTTTAAAAATTGACAATGAATATTCATATCAAACTACTAATGATAAAATATTTGCTGGTGGTGATATGACTAGAGGGTCTGATTTAGTTGTAACTGCAGTTTTTGAGGGGAGAGAAGCCGCTGAAAATATTCTAGACTTTCTAGAGATATAAATTATGAGCGTAATAAAAAATAGAAGAATCTTGGATGTTTTAAGTGGTGAGCCAGTCGATAAAACACCTGTCTGGATAATGCGACAAGCCGGCAGATATTTGCCAGAATATAAAAAGACAAGAGCCGAGGCCGGCAGTTTTTTAGATTTATGTAAAACACCAGAATTAGCTTCTGAAGTAACTGTACAACCAATAAGAAGGTTTGATTTAGATGCTGCAATTATTTTTTCAGACATATTAACAATCCCTGATGCTATGGGTCTTGAGTTAAAATTTGAAGATAATCGTGGCCCTTATTTTGATAATCCATTAGATAATTTAAATGATGTTTCTTCTCTAAGTAATAATGTCAATAGCTTGGAATATGTTGCCGAAGCTATTATTCATACGAAAACTAAGTTAAATAATGAAATACCTTTAATTGGATTTTCAGGGAGTCCTTGGACTTTATCAACCTATATGATTGAAGGTGCAGCAACTAAAGAATTTAGAAAGGTAAGGTCTATTGTTTTTAATAATCCAGAGATGCTAAATGAACTCACCAAGAAACTTATTAAATCGATATCTGAATATTTAATTATGCAAGCCAAAGCTGGTGCAAATATTTTAATGATATTCGACTCATGGGGAGGGTTATTAAATACAAATAATTATGTTCATTTCTCTCTTAATCCTATGAAAGAAATAATTAATAATTTAAGAAACAACGAAGTTACAAAAAATATACCAATAATACTATTCACGAGAGGTGGTGGTGGATGGTTAAATAAAATTTCTGAAGCTGGTTGTAATGCAATAGGACTTGATTGGACAGTGGATATATCAGATGCCAGAAAAATAGTTGGAGAAAATATTTGCTTACAAGGAAATTTAGACCCTTGTGCATTACATGGAACAGAACAATCTATAAAAGATGCGGCATCTAAAGTTATAGATGGTTATGGTTTTGGCCATAGACATATTTTTAATTTAGGCCATGGTATTGATCAGTATGTTAATCCTGATAATCTTGGAGTTCTAATTGATCACGTAAAAGAATATAGTAAAAAATACCACCAAAACTAAAATATTTTTTCTATCTCTAATTCTTTTTCATTTTTATTATTTGTCTTAATATCTTTACTGAAAGTTTTTGGAATATTTTCTTTTCTAAAAACTTCTACGATAGAATTCTTTGAGTTTGGTGATGCCAACAAGCCATTTTTGCTATCAATTTTTGCACTTACTAAACCATCAGGCTCATCCATGTTTGATTTAGGCATCCCTTTTAATGCTACTTTCATATAATCTACCCACATTGGAAGAGCGGCTGTACTTCCGAACTCATTTTTTCCAAGCGACGAATGGTTATCGAAACCAAGAAAACTTATAGTGACAATATCTCTATTAAAACCGCTGAACCATGCATCTTTTTGATCATTTGTTGTTCCTGTTTTTCCTGCTATATCAGTTCTTTTCAAAACTCTAGCTCTTCTTGCTGTACCGTACTTCACAACATCTTTCATCATGCTAACCATTTGATATATGTTTCTAGGATCTATAGTTTGGGATGCGAATCTTGGAAGCCCGGCTTTTTTTCTTAACTCTGTTATTTCTTCAACTGATTCTGCAGAAGGAAATTGCAAGGTGTCCATGCTTACGTAGTCGCAGGGATTACTACAAACTCGAATAGGGTTTTCAACATAAATTATTTCGTTACTTCTAGTTCTAACTTGCTCGATGAGGTACGGTTTAATCCCATGTCCTCCATTTGAAAAATATGCATAAGCTTCAGATAATTCTATGGGGGTAATTTCTCCACTTCCTAAGGCCAGTGTTAAGTCTTTAGGAAGCTTTTCTGAAGAAATATTAAAATTTTTAACGTAGTCTAATGTGTATTTAATCCCAATACTATCCAATAGCCTTATGGATATCATATTTCTAGATTTAGCTAACCCATAACGTAATCTTGTAGGTCCAAAGAATTTCCCACCGTAATTTTTAGGTCGCCAAGCGCCGCTTACCGTATTTTCTTTAAATACTTTTGGCGCATCATTTATTATTGAAGCAGGAGTATATCCTTTGTTCAAAGCTGCAGAATATATAAAGGGTTTAAAGCTTGATCCCGGCTGCCTTTTTGCTTGAGTCACTCTATTAAATTTACTTAATCTATAATCATAACCACCTGACAAAGCTGATATCGCGCCGCTATTTGAATCAATAGAAACTAAGGCTCCATTTACGTTAGGTATTTGTGAAAGACGCCATTTACCTTTCGTTTCTTTAACTCTTACTACGTCACCAATAGTTAAAATTTTATTAAAATCTTTAATTCTTTTTTTATAATTAACATCAAAATATTGATTTTTTATAATTATTTCATTTAAAGCTATATCCAATAATTGATTATTTTTTGTGTATACTTTTATTTTTTTTAAATCAACATTCAATACGACTGCTGGAACATTCTTATTTATTTCGTAAAAACTTTTTAAATATTTATCTATATTGATCATAGAAAGCTCAAGATCATATTCAAAATCAGAATTTAGTAATTTACTGTAGCCGATCTTTGCTTCCGCGCCTCGGTAACCATGACGAATATCATATTTTTCTATATTATTTTTTAAAGATTTTTGCGCAGCTTCTTGTAACTTACTATTAATAGTTGTAAAAACATCATAGCCCTCTGTGTAGGCATTTTTGCCAAACCTGTCTTCCATTTCAACTCTTGCCATCTCAGAAACATACGGAGCTTTTAGTTCTATATTTGCAGTGTTAAGTCTAGCGCTCACAGGCTCAAGGTACGCATCAACATACTCGTTTTGAGAAATGAAGCTGTTTTCTGACATCCTTCTTAAGACATAATCTCTTCTTTGTAGCGCTCTTTTTTTATTAGCAATTGGATTATATCTTGATGGTGCTTTTGGCAAACCAGCAATCATGGCCATTTGGGGTAGATTTAATTCAGATAATCTTTTCCCATAATATACTTGTGCCGCCGCTGCTACTCCATATGCTCGATGACCTAAATATATTTTGTTCATATATAATTCGAAAATCCTTTCCTTGCTTAAGTTTCTTTCCATTTTATAAGCGAGCAAAATTTCTCTTAACTTTCGAATAATTTTTTTCTCTCTAGTAAGATAAAAATTTCTTGCCACCTGCATAGTTATTGTGCTTCCTCCTTGAGTAACTTTACCTGTAGAAATAAAACTTTTTAGAGCTCTTAATAAACCAAGATAATCAACTCCATTATGTTTATAAAATCTATTATCTTCTGCGGCAATGAAAGCATTTTTCAAGCTATCAGGTATTTCTTCAAATGTTGCTGGAATTCTCTTTTTTTCTCCAAAAACAGCTATTAATTTTTTGTCTTGGGTGTAAACCCTCATTGGGACTTGCATTTTCATATCCTGTATTTCTTCTACAGAAGGCAAGCTACTAGCTAAAGTTATATATAAAACCAAAAGTGAAATAATTATCAAGCCGATAAAATAGTAAAGTGGTTTCAAAGCTTTATTAAAAAATATACTCATACTTGTTGGTGGCAATAAAAATTCTTGTTAATATCTATATAATACTATAAAAACAAAATTTATCTTGCCTAAACTAAAAAACAATATAATTCTAATTGGCCCAATGGGTTCAGGAAAGACTTCCATAGGGAAAAAACTATCCAGAATGATGAAATTTGATTTCATTGACACTGACCATTTAATTGAAGATAAAACTGGTGTGGATATCTCAACAATATTCGAGCATGAGGGTGAGACCGGCTTTAGAAAAAGAGAAAATAAAATTCTTGAGAGTATTTCAAATATTGAGAATACGATTGTAGGAACTGGAGGCGGAATAATACTTTCTGAGGAGAACAGATTAATTATAAAAAATATGGGATTTATTGTGTATCTCACTGCCAGCATAAAAGAATTAGTTTATAGAACAGAACAAGATAAAAATAGACCCTTGATAAAAAATGGCGACGCTGAAATTAAAATTATAGAAATTCTTAAAGAACGAGAAAAATATTACAAAAATACTTCTAATATCAAATTAAGCACTGATAATTATGATACAGTAAAATTATCAAAAATTATTATTAAGAATTATGAAAAATATGAAAAAAATAATTGTTAAATTAAATAATAGATCATACCCAATTTTTATTGGAAAAAATATTTTATCTAATAAAAGTTTATTAAGTGGCATTAATGAAAGAAATTTTGCCATAGTTACTAATAGAAAAATTAAATCTCTTCATTTAACAAAAATAAAAAATTCACTTGTTAAGAAAAATAAAATTATACTAAGTGATGGTGAAAAATATAAAAATCAAGAGAGTACTAATAAGATATACAATTATTTATTAAAAAATAAATATTCTAGAGATAGCTGCTTAGTTGCTTTTGGCGGAGGTGTGATTGGTGACATAACTGGGTATGCTGCTGCTACATATCAAAGAGGAATAAATTTTATTCAAATACCGACAACATTATTATCTATGGTTGATTCGTCCGTAGGTGGCAAAACAGGTATTAATCATCCGCTTGGGAAAAATATGATTGGAGCTTTTCATCAGCCTATTGCTGTTATTATTGATACTGAAATTCTAAAGTCATTACCAAAAAGACAATTTAATGCCGGAATGGCAGAAGTTATTAAGTACGGCATAATAAAAGATAAAGTTTTCTTTGATTGGATCTCCAAGAATAAAGAAAAAATAAATAAACAGGACTCAGAAAGCATAATTAAAATTGTTAAGAAATCATGTGAAATTAAAGCAAATATAGTTTCTCTTGATGAAAAAGAAAAAAATATTAGAGCCTTATTAAATCTAGGGCATACATTTGGACATGCTATTGAAAACTACCTAGGTTACGGGAAATGGCTTCATGGAGAAGCTATAGCCTGCGGTTTTCTTATTGCTGCGTCTGTTGCTATTCAAAATAACACAATGAATATTGCTGATTATAATAAAATAAAAAGTTTGCTAAAAGATTTCAACCTTCCAACAAAACTTCCGAAAAATATAAATATAGAAAAATTATTCAAAATAATGTTACTAGATAAAAAAGTTAAAAATAATGAAATGGTGTATGTGCTACCTAAAAATATAGGCCAAGCATATATAACAAATAAAATTACTAAAAATATTGTAATTAAAGCACTGAAAGATCATGTCAAATGACTTTGAACAAAACCTTGCGCCCTATGCACTCAAATCCTCTCAAACCTTAGGCAGATTATTCCATGAAGAACCAGCTAGGCTGCGAACAGAGTTTCAAAGAGATAGAGAAAGAATCATACATTCAACTGCTTTCAGAAGGTTAGAATACAAAACTCAAGTATTCGTTAACCATGAAGGAGATATGTATAGAACTAGATTGACTCACACTATAGAAGTTGCTCAAATTGCTAGGGCATCTGCTAGAGCCTTAAAGCTTAATGAAGATTTAACAGAGGCAATATCGCTAGCGCATGATTTAGGACACACCCCATTTGGTCATGCTGGACAAGATGTACTTAATTTATGTATGAAAGACTTTGGAGGTTTTGAACATAATATACAATCTTTGAGGATTATTGATAAATTAGAAAATAGATATGCTAGTTTCTCTGGCCTTAATTTATGTTTTGAAACCAGAGAGGGTTTGCTAAAAAAATGCAGCATAGCTCGTGCAAAAAAATTAGGGGCAGTTGCAGAAAGATTTATTAATAAAAAACAATCTTCTCTTGAGGCGCAGTTAACAAATGTCTGCGATGAAATAGCATATAATAACCATGATATCCAAGACGGAATAAGAGCTAAAAAAATCTCTATCGAACAGTTAGAAAATCTATCTATTTTTTCTGATCAAATGAAAATAATTCTAAAAAAATACCCAAAACTATCTGGATCAAAAATTGTAAATGAAACAGTTAGACTAATCATAAATTTATTGGTAACAGATTTAATAAATAATACAAAAAAAAATATTAAAAATGAATCTATCTCATGCGTTAGTGACGTAAAAAATTTCAATGCTCTGATCGTTAGTTTTTCTGATGATATAAAAAAACTTAGTATGGAATTAAAAAGATTTCTTTATGCAAATCTATATCAACATCCTGACGTTGTGAAGATGACTAACCAAGCCGATCTTATTATCAAAAATCTTTTTGCTGCCTATACTAGTGATATTAAATTACTTTCAAATGACTTCTATCAATATAATTTAGATAAAATTAATTCTGGTTTTAAAGAAAGAGTAATTTGTGACTATATTGCAGGAATGACTGATAGATTTGCTCAACAAGAGTATAAAAAGCTATTTTAAGCAATATAAGTTATTTCCAATGCATAAATATTCGATATTTATTGAATGAATAGATTCCTAGTCCTATAATGTAATCATACGTTCATCCTTGAACTGAGGACGGAAGTAAGCTAAAAGCTGAAGGAACGCACCAAACTTATATCTAGAGTTTGGTGAGATATCATCAAACTCTAGAAGTTAATATTATTGGACTTATTGAGTATGAAAGACAAAAATAAAGAAATTACCGGTTTATACGATAAGAAGTTTGAAAAAGACAGCTGTGGTTTTGGTCTAATTACGAATATTGATGATAAACCTAGTCATTGGCTGATTGATACTGCTATTACCGCCCTTGAAAGACTAGCTCACAGGGGAGCTGTTGGGGCTGATGGAACTTCTGGTGACGGGTGTGGAATTTTATTTAAAATCCCAGAATTTTATTTTAGGTCAATAGCAAATGAACAAGATATTAATGTGGCAAAGAATTTTGCTATTGGTATGTTCTTTTTAAATACCGACGAAAAGAAAAGAAAATCTTCAATGAAAATTGTTGAAGATGTTGTAAGAGAGCATGACTTTATTTTAGCTGGATGGAGAGAAGTGCCAACAAACAAAAATATTTGTGGAGAGGACGCACTAAAAACACTTCCTTATATTACCCAAGCTTTTATAAATCCAACAGAAAAAGTAAGCGATAGTGACGTTGAGTCCAAACTTCTTATCATTAGAAGAAAAATAGAAATATTAATTTCTAAAACAGAAGACGACGTATTTTACATTACCAGCCTATCTTCAAAAGTAATTTTGTATAAGGGTATGATAATGCCAAAACATCTCGCAATGTTTTATTTAGATTTATCTAACAAAAAACTTGAAACTTCACTATGTGTTTTTCACCAAAGATTTTCTACAAATACAACGCCACAATGGAGCCTAGCTCAACCATTTCGGATGCTAGCACATAATGGGGAAATAAATACTATAAGAGCAAATAGAAATTGGTCTCAAGCTAGATCAAGTATATTCAAAACATCTAAAATTCCTGAGCTTGCAAAATTAAAACCACTAGTTTCAATGAATGGTTCAGATTCAAAAAGCCTAGACAATATGCTAGAAGTTTTAGTTGTTGGCGGAATAAACTTATTTAAAGCTATTAAACTACTTATTCCTCCAGCATGGAAAAGTATACCAGACACTGATTCTGATTTAAGAGCATTCTATGAATATAACGCTAAACATATGGAGTCTTGGGATGGACCAGCTGGTATAGTTTTAACAGATGGGAGATATGCAGCATGTGTGACTGATAGGAATGGTTTAAGACCAGCACGATATATAATTACTAAAGATAGACATATTACAGTAGCTTCTGAGATAGGAGTTTACGAATATGATGATAAGGATGTTATTGAAAAAGGTAAACTAGGTCCAGGCCAAATTATTGCCGTGGATACACAAGAAGGCAACGTTTTATACTCTCATGATATCGATAATATGCTTAAAAAAAGATGCCCTTATAAGGAATGGATGGATACTGGTGCTGAATCCATGCGCAAAATAATCCCAGATAAATTTCCAGAACTAGAATTTTTTAATGAAACTAGAGTTAAACAATATGAAAAAATGTTTAATGTTTCTTATGAAGAAAAAGATCAAATTCTCAAACCTCTTTCAAATCTAAGCCAAGAAGCAATAGGTTCTATGGGAGACGATACGCCATTCCCTGTTCTATCAAACGAGATAAGATCTTTGTACGATTATTTTAGACAGCAGTTTGCTCAAGTAACCAACCCTCCTATTGATCCAATCAGAGAAAGCAATGTGATGTCATTAGAAACCTACCTTGGTCCAGATTTAAATATATTTGAAGAAGGCTCAAAGCACGCTCATAGATTAACAATAGAATCTCCAATTTTGTCTTACAGGAAGTTTAGACAACTTCAAGAACTTAAGAACAAAAAATTTACTTATAAAGTACTAGATCTAAACTATGATGCTGATATAAAACTTGAGGATGCTATTAGCAACCTGACTCGTAAAGCAATCGAAGCTGTGAAGAGCAATAAAGTATTTATAATTTTAAGTGATAAAGAAATTAAGAAAGGAAAACTTCCTATTCACGCTTTACTAGGAACTGGCGCAGTTCATCATGCATTAATTAAAAGTGGCTTAAGAACAAAAGCAAATATCATAGTGGAAACTGCTACAGCTAGAGATTCTCATCACTGCGCTGCATTAATTGGCTATGGAGCGACAGCTATTTATCCTTATCTAGCTTATCAATCCTTAAATAGTATGATAATCGAAAAATCAGATGATAACGCAGAATTTTTCCAAGCAACTAGAAATTATAGACAAGGAATAAATAAAGGTCTTTATAAAATACTCTCTAAGATGGGGATTTCAACTATTGCTAGTTATAGAGGATCTCAGTTGTTTGAATGCGTTGGATTAAATCAAGAAATCGTGGACTTATGCTTCTGCGATACAACAAATAGACTTTCTGGGACAACATTTCGTGACCTAGAGAGTGATCAAATGCAGTTAGCAAAAAATACTTGGAGCCAAAGAAAAAATATTAAACAAGGTGGCTTATTAAAATATGTTCATGGAGAAGAGTTCCATGCTTATAACCCAGATGTTGTTAAGACTTTACAAGATGCTGTAAAAAGCGGCAAATATGAAGATTATAGAAAATATAGCGATATAGTTCACTCTAGAGAAAAAATGGTTTTAAGAGATATGTTGGATTTTAAAAGCTCTAGAAAACCTATACCCTTGCAAGATGTTGAGCCTATAGAAAATATTCTCTTAAGATTTGATTCTGCTGGAATGTCATTAGGCGCGTTATCACCTGATGCTCATGAAACTTTAGCTCAAGCTATGAACAAAATGGGTGGAAGATCAAATTCTGGTGAAGGTGGTGAAGATCAAAAAAGGTTTAACACTGATAAAAATTCAAAAATTAAGCAGGTTGCCTCAGGCAGGTTTGGTGTGACTCCACACTATTTAGTGAATGCAGAAGTTATTCAAATTAAAATTGCTCAAGGAGCAAAGCCTGGAGAAGGTGGACAGCTTCCTGGTGATAAAGTTGACAAACTAATAGCAACTTTAAGATATGCTAATCCTGGAATAACATTAATATCACCGCCACCTCATCATGATATTTATTCTATAGAAGATTTAGCGCAACTAATTTTTGATTTGAAACAAGTAAACCCTACTGCGTTTGTATCAGTTAAATTAGTAGCTGAGGCTGGAGTTGGAACAATAGCGGCTGGAGTTGCCAAGGCTTACGCAGATTTCATAACAATATCTGGATATGACGGCGGTACTGCAGCAAGTCCTTTATCAAGCATAAAATATGCTGGGGGACCTTGGGAAATGGGATTATCAGAAACACATCAAACATTAAGAGCTAATAATCTAAGAAAGAATGTAAGGTTGCAAGCAGATGGTGGTTTAAAGACTGGGGTAGATGTAGTTAAAGCAGCCATCCTTGGTGCAGAAAGTTTTGGTTTTGGTACTGGCCCAATGATAGCAATGGGTTGCAAATATTTAAGAATTTGTCACTTAAATAATTGTGCAACTGGGGTTGCAACACAAAACCAAGTACTAAGAAAATATCATTTTATAGGCAAAGACGAAATGGTTATGAATTATTTTAAATTTATTGCAGAAGAAACTCGAGGAATTTTAGCAAGTTTAGGGTACAAGAAATTATCTGATATTATTGGGCAGACTAGTAATCTCGAAGTTAAAAAATTTGAAAATGGTAAATTAAAAAATTTAATTGTAGATCCAATTATTTCAGATGCTAATGTTGATAAAGATATTTCTCATATATGTGAAGTTGAAAATAATACACCTTGGGATAAAGCTGACCTATCTAGAAAAATTGATAAAGATACAAAAGATGTGATCCAAAAAAAATTAGGCGGTAGTTTTAGCTATAATATAAAAAATACTGACAGATCTGTTGGAGCAAGTATCTCAGGTTCCATAGCAAAAATACATGGGAATTATCGTATGGCTGAAAACCCTATAAATATTGCTTTCAAGGGGACAGCTGGTCAAAGTTTTGGGGTATGGAATGCAGGAGGATTAAACCTAACTTTAGAAGGCGATGCAAATGATTACGTAGGTAAAGGTATGGCTGCTGGAGAAATAGTTATATATCCTCCAAAAGATGTTAGTTATAAATCTAATGAATCAGTTATTATTGGTAATACATGTATGTATGGAGCTACCGGTGGAAAACTTTATGCTGCGGGTATTGCTGGAGAAAGATTCGCTGTTCGAAATTCTGGAGCCACAGCTATTGTTGAAGGTGTTGGGGATCATGGGTGCGAATACATGACGAATGGGATTGTTATAGTTCTTGGTAAAACTGGAGTTAACTTTGGAGCAGGTATGTCTGGAGGATTCGCAATAGTTTTAGACGAAGATGGAACATTTAAAGATAGATATAATCCTGAGTTAGTTGAAACGCTAAAAATTAATAGAAACAAAAACCCTTATCAAGAAACTTTTTTGAAGAATTCAATTATGGATTTCTTAGACAAAACAAATAGCGAATGGGCAAGAAATATACTAGAAAATTTTGATGATTATATTGAAAAATTTTTAATAGTAAAACCTAAAGCTATTAAAATTGAAGAGATATTTAATAAAGATAGTGTAGCTGCATAAAATGGCTAAAAGTATACCGAAGGATTTTATAGACAGCTTAATAGATAAAGCAAATATTGTAGACATAATCGGTAATTATATAAAGTTAGAAAAAAAAGGAAACGACTATTGGGCTAGATGCCCATTCCATAGTGAAAAGACTTCTTCTTTTAGTGTTAGTGAAAACAAACAATTTTTCCACTGCTTTGGCTGCGGAGCCCATGGAAATGCTATTGGGTTTGTCATGGACCATACTAACAAAACTTACCCAGAGGCCATAGAATCTATTGCCAATACTCTAGGAATTGAGATTCCTAGGGATAAAGAGACCAGTAAAATATATGAAGCTAGAAAAATTCTAAAAGATTCGTTAAACGATGCAAAGAAAATTTTTGAAAATCAGTTAAAAAATTCCGAAAATGCAATTTCCTACCTTAAAGAAAGAAAGATCTCAGGGGAAACTGCAAAAAAATTTCAAATTGGCTATGCGGAAGACGATTTTCAAGTTATAAATAAATCTTTGAGTGACGCTTACACAGAATCTAACTTGTTAGATGCAGGGTTAATTGTAAAAAAAGATAAAAATTCTTACGATAAATTTAGAGATAGAATCATGTTTCCAATACATGATCAATCTGGAAATATAATAGCATTTGGGGGAAGAATATTAAAAGAAGATAAAGAAAAACCTATGGCAAAGTATATGAATTCTCCCGAGACCTCTTTATTTAGCAAAAAAAGAGTTTTATATAACCTGCATTTAGCAAAACAAGACAAAGACTCTAAAGAATTTTTATATATTGTTGAAGGATATATGGATGTTATTAAGTTATACCAAGCAGGCATTAAAAATTCAGTTGCAACTCTAGGAACAGCAGTAACGCAAGAAAACCTTATACAGTGCTTTAAATATACTAGGGAAATTATTTGTTGCTTTGATGGAGATAAAGCTGGAGAGAAAGCTGCGTGGCAAGGTGTAGAAAATATTATGCCAGTTATTAAAGATGGCGACGCAATAAGTTTTGTTTTTCTTCCGGAAAATCATGATCCAGATAATATTATTGAGAAAGGTGGTATTAAATTATGGAATGAATGTGTTAACAAAAAGATCAGTATTGAAGAATTCATTTATATAAAATTTTCTAAGGAAACAGACTTAAATACAGCTGCTGGAAAAACACAATATTTACAAAAAGCAGATGCACTTTTAAATAAATTAAATGCAAAAATTCTCAAAGATATTATTTATGAATTTTTAAAAGAAAAAGTTGGAGTTAAATATATCGCTGAAAATCATAAACAAAAAACTATTGTTAATAATAAGCAATATAAAACAACTTCACCTCTGCAAAAAGCTATACTAATTTTATTACATAATCCGAATATCAAGATAAATGAAGACTTAATAAATGATTTTCGTATTAAAGATAATCAGGGAATTGTTTTGCTTAAATCTATTCTTGATTTAATAAAAAGAAATAAAAATATGAAATTAGGGGGAATACTTGAAAATTTTAGAGATGATAAGCAAGCTTATCTTTCTTTGGAGAAAATTAGCAGAATGCCTATTACTGATTATGATTATCCTGATAAAGAATTAAATGCATGTCTTTGCCTAACAATCAAAAACTTCTTAAAATCTAAATTAAAGGATATTGACCCTTCAAATTTAAAAGAGTTTTCAACTGCCCAGCAAGAAATAAGAGAAATTGAGGAGGAAGCAAAGAATTATTAAAATATATCTTACTTTATATGGTATAATCCTTTTCCCTAAAAATATGTTTATTACATTCGAATCTGTATAAATGGCAATTAATCAAGATCAACAAACAAAAATTAAGGAGCTTATTTCCAAAGGAAAAGAGCAAGGATACCTTACGTATGCTGAAGTGAATGATCATTTGCCTGAAGGAATCGTGGACTCTGATCAAATTGAAGATATTATCAATATGATTACAGAAATGGGCATTATTGTTCAAGAGCAACCACCTGATGAGGATTCTTTGAGTTTAAGCGATGATAATCAATCAACAGATGATGATGCGGCTGAAGAAGCGGCTCAGGCACTTGTTACAGTAGATCAGGAATTTGGAAGAACCACGGATCCAGTTCGTATGTATATGCGTGAAATGGGGACTGTAAATCTTCTAACAAGAGAAGGTGAGATCAGTATAGCCAAAAGAATTGAAGAGGGATTAAATCAAGTAACGCACGCGCTTGCATTTTACCCAAATACGATAGAAAAACTTTTAACATCATACGCTCTAGTCATTGACCAGCCCGATGCTGACGATGATGATGATGAAGAAATTGAAAGATTAAAATTAAGCGATCTATTAAATGGATTTATTGACCCTGATGCTGACAACGAAGTGATAGCTAGCCACACAATCAAAGACCCTAATGATGATGAGGAAGAGGAAGAGGAAGAGGTAGAAGTTGATACTGGTATTGATCCTGAGGAAGCAAAATTACACTTTGATTCTTTAATTAAACTATATAAAAAGACAAATCAACCAGCTGTAAAAAATGACCCTAAAAAACTTTTGAAAGCTAGAGAAAAAACAGCTGATTATTTTATGAGATTTAGAATAGTCCCAGTATTACTTACAGAATTAAAACATGATTTAAAATTGGTTGTATCAAAAATTAGAGATTATGAAAAGCAAATAGCAAAGTTAGCTACTTCAGCAGGAATGCCAAGAAGGGAATTTATAAAAAGTTTTACTGAACACAGCACAAACTTATCGTGGGTACAAAATAGACTTAAAGGAAAACCAAAGTACTCTGCAAAACTGAAAAAAAGCAAAGATGAAATACAAAAGTTTCAGAAAAAACTTAAAAGGATAGAAGATCTAACAAATTTAACAGTTATTGAAATTAAAGAAATAAATAGAAAGATGTCTATTGGTGAAGCAAAATCAAAACGTGCTAAAAAAGAAATGATTGAAGCTAATTTACGACTAGTTATATCTATCGCTAAAAAATATACGAATAGAGGTTTACAATTTTTAGACTTAATACAAGAAGGTAATATAGGTTTAATGAAGGCAGTAGATAAATTTGAGTACAGAAGAGGATATAAATTTTCAACGTACGCTACCTGGTGGATAAGACAAGCAATAACAAGATCTATAGCTGACCAAGCTAGAACTATCAGAATACCTGTGCATATGATAGAAACTATAAATAAACTTAATAGAATTTCTAGACAGATGACGCAAGAGAATGGAAAAGAACCTTCTCCAGAAGAACTTGCTATAAAAATGGCAATGCCAGAAGACAAAATTCGCAAGGTTCTTAAAATAGCTAAAGAGCCAATATCTATGGAAACACCAATTGGTGATGATGAAGATTCTCATTTAGGAGATTTTATAGAAGATGGAAATATTCTAACGCCTATGGAATCAGCTGCTAATGAAAGCCTTGGTGAAGCAACGAGAAGTATTCTTGGTTCATTAACTCCTCGTGAAGCCAAAGTTCTGAGAATGAGATTTGGAATTGACATGAATACTGACCATACTTTAGAGGAAGTAGGTAAACAATTTGATGTAACAAGAGAACGAATTAGGCAAATAGAAGCCAAAGCTTTGAGAAAATTGAGGCACCCAAGTCGCTCTGAACAATTAAAAAGCTTTCTTGATTTAGAATAACTAGATAGCTATAGCTTGAGGAATTGTTTCATGAAATTTCTCTATAATGAAAGTAATATCATTACCGAAATATATATAAACTAAAAATATTAAACCAAAAAATATAAATAAAAGTGTCAATAAAGTATAAGAGAACATTTTTACAAATAATCCTATAAAAAATAATAAAAAATTTAGAATAAAGTTCACAAATATTTTCCTAATTTCTAACTAAAAATATTAGTACCCGTTGACACAATTATTAATAAAAATACAAGAATTATAGAAAAAAGGAACCCGAAAAAAATTCCTTTTGACCTCATATAAAATTCTTCAGTAGAAGAATGTGATTGATCAGTATTCACTACTTGATCACTTGGCGCGGTCATAGTGTTATCTAAGTTTGAAGCATTATAAATATCAAACCTATTAATTAAATCATTTAACGATTTTTCAATAGCATCAATTCTTTTCAATCTAAGATTTTCTGCTATAGCATAACCTTTTTTCTGATTTAAGGACCTTCCTTTATTAGAAGGCGTTGTATTTAAATATTTTTGATTTGTTTTACCTTTATTCTCATTATTTACTTTGACACTTAAATCTGAAATCTTGTTTTCAAGATCTTTGATCTTATTACTCATTTCTTTTTCATCAAAAACTGATGAGGCATCTTTACTACTCTTAGCTAATAAGGATATATTATGGTCTAGCTCTTCAAGTTTATTGTCTAAACTAGATATAGCTGAGATCAGTGATAATTCTACATCTGATATATTATTTTCTTCTTTCACAGTAAATATTTTATCCTAATATAATAGTAATTTATAGTGCCACATAGTTTAGAATACTTTTCTATGGCGAAACCACGTTATGGTTCCAGTTAATGATAATATTATTATACCTATGGTTACTAGATCAACTAATGTAACGCCAACTGCTCCAAACAATCTACCAGAGTGAATATCAACAATGATCCTTTCATAAGTTATTGTTTTACCAATGCTTTTATTTTCAATAATGTTTTTATGTTTTTCTGGAATATTTTTTGTACTTAAGGTTACCTTATTTTTTGAATCTATTGTGTTGGCATCAACATGCTTGATTCCTAATATCTCTGAATCTTTATTCACGACTACTTCATGATTATCATATTGAATATGATATTTCCCATTCTTTACATAAGCTGCTGTTACTAAGTTAATATTATCTGCAATTTTCTTAGTCTCAAAATATAAATTACTATTGCATATTGATAGCCATTTATTTTCTAATTGAAATGATTTAATTTCACATGGTTGAATGTTATAAAAACTTTTAGCAATTGAGCTAGATGCATATTTCTGCCTTATATTAAAATCATCGGCATGTTGAAGTAATGTGCCAGTGATAGATAAAACTATTACAAATAAGACCAGCGTTATGCCAAGAAATCTATGTATTTTTATTATCATAGATATAATTATAATTTGTATTATATAAAAAAGATACTTCTTGGCTATTTTGCTATAATTAATTCAATAACATTATTTTAAAAATATGACTTACTACAAGCTTAAAATATTTCTTTTAATTTTTTGTTTTTCTCACCTAATGGCATGCAGCGCTAATAAATACTATGAATTAAGAGGTAATGCTTTTGGAGCAATTTATTACATCTCTATAGAAAATGATAAAATTATAAACCCAAGTGAAATTCATTCAGATATTAAATATATTTTTAATATTATTGATAATTCAGCTTCAAACTATAAAAATACTTCTGAGATCTCTGCTCTAAATGAATTTAAAGGTAATACTTTTAAATCTGTTTCTTCTAATTTATTTAATATTATTCATAAGGCAAAAATTGTTGGCGATATAACAAATGGGTACTTTGATATAACACTAGGTGATATAAAAATTTCCAAAGGTTTTTACTTGGATAAAAAAAATAGAAATAAAAATATAAAGAGGAATTATACCTACAAAGATATTGTCTTATCAGGTAATAATCTTATTAAAAAACCATTTTCCCATGTAAATATTGATTTATCCGGAATAGCAAAGGGGTATGCGGTTGATCTCGTTTATAATTATTTACTATCAAAAAATATATCTAATTTTGTAATTAATGTTGGTGGTGAAATAAAAACTTATAGTAGATATGAAGACGCCATAGCTATCGCTATCGACGACCCGACTAATAATCAACAATATATTGAAGAGGTATTGCTGAACAATAATTCTATTGCTACATCTGGAACATATATAGATACTATTAATTTTGAGGGTTTAGAAATAAGCCATATTACAAATCCTAAGACACTTCAGAATGTGTCTAACTTAAATATTCTTGTTTCAGTGATTCACAAAGAGTGCGCTATTGCTGATGGTCTTGCCACAGGACTTATAGCCATGAATCCTAAAAAGATTATTAATTTTTCAAATTCAAATGGCATAGCTTCTATGTTAACTGTAATGAAAAATGGGAAGCTAGAAAAAAGATACTCTACTGAATTTTCGAAATATTTGAGTGACTAAATCTTTGTATACAAAAATAATGATAGTTTGGAAAGTTTTCTCATAGAATTCACAGACATTGTAGCACCTGAAATATTTGCAAGTTTTTTGGACAACTTGTTGCTTGTCTTCAATGAATTCCCTTTAATTTGGTTTATAAAATAATCATATTTTACTTCATAACCATAGTTCTCTCTATAAGTAATTACTTTAGCATCTGATATTTTATTATTCTCAACTAAATAACCAGTTGTTATAAATTCGTGTTTGCCAATTGCTTCAAGAATAAAAGCAACTTTATCGCCTACTTTCCAGTATTTAATCACAGGGGTATGATACGAATCTTTCAGAATCTCGTAGATGCCATCTTCAACTTCATCTTTGATGATTAAATATTTATGCATAGGTAGAACACTGACCCCAAGCGCTGACTTTAAATATTTTTTTTGATCTAAGATATCATCTGAAGCTTGAACAGAGACAAACAGAGAAAATATTAATATGGTTGTTAAAAACTTTTTCATAATTTACTTTAAAACATTATTTAAAAAAAACTATATATAACTATTTAAAATTTTAACTCTTTAAGAAAAAATGGCTAGCTGACACTGAAGTTTAAAATCTTAAGAATGAAAAGAACAAGGAGAATTTCTTCAAATCATTCGTTTAAAAGTTTAGCTCTTACTGAGTGGAGGAGAAAAAACTAAACTTTATTGTCAACTAGCCAAAAC
>CAJYAP010000005.1 GCA_913065025.1 uncultured Gammaproteobacteria bacterium | reverse complement strand
TCTTAACTTTCTTTTTAACTTTACGCTTAGCTACTTTCTTTTTAGCAACTTTACGTTTAGTTACTTTCTTTTTAGCTGCTTTTCGTACAACTTTTTTCTTAGCAGCTGTTTTTCTTACTACCTTTTTCTTCTTACGTTTAATGGCCATTTAAATCCTCCAAAACACTTAAAGTTGGTTATCAAATAAAAGTTTAATGATATTAAAGTGAAATACAATCTTTTTTTTTAAATAAAAAATTCATTTATTTGTTTTTTTTATTTTTTAGCTTTTTTTTAACGTAATTCGCATCAAAATAAAAAAAAATGTTTTTTTCTTTCAATTTTCGACATTTTTTCTTTAATTTTTTTTTATTTTAAGTAATTATTACTCTTTTTTCTTATTTTTTGTTAAAAAAATATTTTTTTAGTCTTTTATTATGTTTTTTCTGATATTTTTTTAGTTATTTAATGTATTTTTAACTTTTTTTGATTTTTTTTAGTTATTTATAATATTTTGTTAAATTATTTAGTTTTTTCACATTATTTATTTTTTTTATGAATATTAAAATTTATTTATAATAATTTTATAGAAAGAAACCGATGTACCGTTATTATTAATTTTCCTTGAACCGCTGAGTTCAGGTGGGCTTAAGTTTTATACATTAGGCTACCTAAAATTTAGGTTTGCACACCTGCTATAAGTTACTTAATCCCTATTTTAAAATTAGGAACAAAGACATAACTATAATATCGAATACATCAGTTATGAATCAAATATATCAAATATAAAATAATTTGACTACTGATTAAAACTTAAGTATTAATTTTGTAGAATTGAGTCTAATTTCTCATTAAGACTATGAATTTTTTGTTTTATAGTAGAACTCAATGTGTTTGTAATGTTTTTATGGTCTAGTGAGTCATTTGCAAAATTTAATGCTGAAATTACTGCTATTCTATCTAAACCTATGGTTTTTCCTTCAGCTTTTGTTTTCATCATTTTGTCATTCAGTAGCTCAGCTGAGTTAAATAAGTTTTCTTTTTCATTTTCATTACAAAAGATATCGTAATTTTGATTTAAAATTTTAACAGTAACCGGAATTTTTTTATCTTGATCATTCATTATTGAGTATACTCTAGGGACCTTAATCTATTAATTATACCTTCTACTTTATTTTGAACTTTTTGATTCTTTTCTTTAATTTTAAATTTTTCAGAGACTTCTATTTCTTGTCTCTCTTTTAGTAGCTGATTTTCTTTTTTAAGGTCTAGATATTTGTTGGACAATTCCTCTATTTTAGCTTCGAGCTCGTCTAAGTCTTTATTTAGTGAGGATATTATGTGATCATTATTCATATATTAATTATATTATTATTGTGAGCATTGAAGGTCAATAGTTAAATACTAAATAAACTATATTTATTATTTTAGTTGGTGAAATATGGAATTAAATGAACTTAAAAGAAGAAGATTGGCCTTAATTTCTAGGATGCCTAGAAATTCTGTAGCTATATTATCATCTGCTAATAAGAACTACAGAACAAAGGATGTTGAAAATCCATATAGACAAAATAGTGATTTTTTATATATAACTGGATTAAGTGAACCAAATTTAATAAATTTAATTTTTAAAGAAAACGAGAAAATTAACTCGATACTTTTTCGAGATAATACTTCAGAGTATGAAATGGTATGGGATGGCACTAGAATAGATAATGATACAGTCCAAAAAATGTATGATTTTACGGAAGTACACAGATACAACGATTGTAAAGATAAAATACTAGATTTTATTAAAAATAAAGATAGCTTGTTTATTGAATCGGGATTAAATAATGAATTAGATAGTTTTATTCAAGAGCAAATATCAAATTCTGGCAAGAATAATAGAAAAAATTTTTCATTCCCAAATCAAATTATTGCGTTGCATTCATTGACACAGAACTTAAGATTAATTAAATCCAAATATGAGATTAAATTAATTAAAGATGCTGCAAAAGTTTCAATTAAAGCACATAAAGAAGCAATGAAAAAATCAAAGCCTGGGATGTACGAATATGAGTTAGATGCAGAGATCAAATATATTTTTAATAAGAATAATATGCATTATGCTTATATGTCTATAGTTGGAAGCGGAAATAATGCTTGCACATTACATTATGTAAAAAATGAAAGTTTATTAAAAGATAAAGATTTGGTTTTAATAGATGCAGCAGCTGAAAATCAGGGCTACGCATCTGATATAACTAGAACATTTCCAGTAAATGGAAAATTTACTAAAGAGCAAGCAGAAATTTATGATATTGTTTTAAGGTCGCAAGAGAAAGCTATAGAATTTATAAAGCCTGGAGTCACATGGGATGAAGTTCATAAAGTAACAGTTAGTGAGATTTCAAAAGGTCTGATTGAGCTAAATCTATTAACAGATAAATATGAAGATGTAATAAAAAACGAATCCTACAAGGATTTCTTTATGCATAAAACTGGTCATTGGCTAGGATTAGATGTTCATGATGTAGGAGAATATGAAAATATTCTTTTTAAGCCTGGAATGGTTATAACCGTCGAGCCCGGAATATATATAAACTATTTAAATAATAATGTTGATGAAAAATGGAAAGGAATTGGGATAAGAATTGAAGATGATGTTCTAGTAACAGAAAATGGAAGTGAGGTAATAACTTTGGATTTACCAAAATCTCGTCATGAAATAGAATCACTGTGCAACCAATAAAATGCATAATAAAAAAGATAATATAACAATAATTGGAGCAGGTTTAACAGGCCTAGCATTTTGTAATCTTCTAAAAAATACGAAAATAAATATTTCTCTAATAGATATACAACCAAAAATATTTTATAAAACAACAGATAATGATAGATATATTGTTTTATCTAATACAAGTAAGATTATTCTTCAAAGTATAGGAATATGGTGTGAGATCAAAAAACATTGCACAGAAGTGAAAAATATTCACATCTCAAAAAAAAATATTTTCGGCTCAACCATTATGAAATCTTCTGATGAAGATTTAGAGTCTTTGGGTTATCAGCTTCCAGTTAAAACTCTAATTAAAATTCTCTATAAAAATATAGAAGATGAAAATAATATTCAGTTCGTTCATGAAGCAGAAGTAATTGAGGTAAAAGAAGGTAGTACTGTGGAAATAAAGTACATTCAAAATGCCCAAGAAAAATTTACTAATTCAGATTCTTTAATATTTTCAACTGGATCAACAGACAATTTAGTAAATAAGATATTTGTAGAAAAAGTTCAAAAAGATTATCATCAAAATGCAGTTACTTGCGAAATAGTCTCTGATAAATATAATTCAGAAACAGCATTTGAGAGATTTACAAGTCGTGGTATTTTGGGGATTATACCTAGAAAAGAAAATGCATGGTCATTAATATACTCAACAGATCAAGAAGAATCTAATACTATAAAAAACCTAAATATGGTTGAAGTTAAAAATTACTTTCAAAAACTTATTGGAAACAAATGTGGAAAATTAGAAGAAGTTAAAAATATAAAAATTTATCCATTAAAAATGAAATATTATAAAAAATTTATTAACAAAAATATATGTTTACTAGGAGATGCAGCCCATACGCTCCATCCTATAGCAGCTCAAAGCTTTAATTTATCATTACGTGATTGCGCTTATTTAACTAATCTGATAAAAAATCTAACCAAGCTTGATAAGAAAGATTTTCTATCTATATTCGAAGATTATTATGAAAAAAGAATAAATGAAGTTGATAGATTAGTTAATTTTACTGATTTTTTAGCATCTTTTGTGCACGGAAACGGATTTATTAAAAATAACATAGTTAGCACTTCTTTTTTAATAATGGATATGAACAAGAACTTAAGAGTTAACGCTATAAGGTACTTGTTAGGAGTGAATTTCTCTCAGTCATTAATTTCAACCCTTAAAGATTAAATATGAAAACAGATGTGATCATAGTAGGATCAGGAATTATAGGTATGTCATTGGCACTTTCTTTGAGCCTAAAGAAGAAGAAAGTAGTGATAATAGAAAAAAATTTTTCTAACGCTTTAAAAATAAATAGAGTTTACTCAATATCAGAGAAAACAAAAAATTTCTTTAATGATATAGAAATATGGCAAGATATTGCATCAATAAATAGATTGAATGGAATGAAACTCTTCTACAGAAAATTTAATGATAATAATTTACTTAGCTTTTCAAGTGAAGAAAATAATAACAACGTTGGTTATATAGCTCAAAGTAAAAATATCATATCTTCGCTTTTAGGGAAAATAGAAAAAGATAAGAACATTAATTTCCTAGATAATTGTGAGATTATTAATTTAGATGAGATAAAGAAAAATGTAAAAGTTATAACAAGAAATAATAAAACTATAGAAGCTGAATATTTGTTTAGTTGCGAAGGGGTAAATTCTAAACTAAAAGAAAAATTAGAAATTGAAAATATTTATGATTATTACGATTCAAAGGCATTAGTTTTTAATATATCCCATGAAAAATCAAATAAAGGAATTGCTTATCAAATTTTTCTAGAAAGTGGCCCAGTTGCGTTTTTACCAATATCTAGCAATTTATTTTCAATGGTAGTAAGTGTTAAGAACAATTTCTTCGATAATGAGAAATTTTCGGAAAATAATATATGCAAATTTATAGCTAAGATAACAAATAATAAATTTGGAAAAATAGAGCTAATAACAAAACTTATTTCGTTTGATTTAATAGGTTATGATGCTGAGAGATATGAGAAGGGCAGGGTTTTATTTGTCGGTGATTCTGCACACTCTGTACATCCATTAGCTGGCATGGGATTAAATTTAGGAGTCTCAGATATTATAGAAATTATGAGTATTACAAATAAAAATAATAATACATTTGACAGCGGGAAATTTTTTTCAGGTTATGCAAGAAAACAAAAAATAGTAAATAAAAAGGCAAGGCAACAATTAAAATTTATAGAGAAAATTTATTCTATTGAAAATAGTTTGGCAAATAAAATTATAAGAACAGCCATGTTTAATATGCAAAAGTCTAATTATTTGAAAGAAAAAATAATTAAGCACGCAAATAATAATTTAACTTTCTTCTAATTTCATCCATAATTTATATAGTTATTCACTAAATCACAGTGTTTATCTTTGAAAAATTTTTCTATACAATCGTGATATATTAATTTCCCCTTATCTAAAAATATTATTTCTTTACCAATCCTTCTTATTTGAGATATATCATGTGATGTAAGGAATATTTTTACTCCATTGTTTGAGAGATCTACAATTATATTTTCAATTTCGTTTTTATAAGCGGGGTCAAGCTGGGATGTTGGCTCGTCCATGAATATTACCTTTGGACTTCCTATTATCGACATTGCAATAGCTACTTTTTGTCTTTCTCCTCCAGATAAATATTTAGCATTTATATCTGATATAATTTTTATATTTAATTTTTCTATAATTTTTTCAACATAAAATTTTTCTGTTATATTCTTTTTTTTTGTGACATAAGCTAGATTATCGTATGTAGTTCTATTAAGAAGTATAGGTGTTTGAAATACCATAGACTGATTTATTTTAATATTAGAAGTGGAGTAATCCCCCCAGCGTACTGTATTTATAGGTACTTTAATGAGTCCATGAAGTATTTTTAGTAAAGTACTTTTCCCCGAACCATTATTGCCAGCTATAATTGTTAAAGTATTCTTTTCGCAAGTTAGATGTATATCTTTTAAAATAGTATTTTCATTTACTGAGTAATTTAAATTATTAATTTTTAGTGGAAAAATATTCATTTAGCTTATTTTCCTTAAAGATTTTATTAAGAGAGTAATTAATAAAGAAATTAAAAGTAAAATTAAACCTAGTGCTACAGCTAATTCGATACTACCTCTACTTGTCTCAAATGCTATAGCTGTAGTCATAACTCTAGTAAAATGATTTATGTTCCCACCTACTATCATAACTGCACCTACCTCTGCACTTGCTCTACCAAAACCTGTTAAAGCAACTGTTAGAAGAGCGTATCTACATTCATATATTAGTGTCTTTAATTTAGAAAAATTATTTAAATTTAAAGAGTTTAGTAATAAGTCATATTCTTTATTTTTTTTATAAATCTCTTCATAGGTAAGTGATATTACTATAGGAGTTATCAGTAGAGTTTGAGCAAGTATCATTGCAGTTGGTGTATAAAGTATATCTAGAAAGCCAAAAATACCTTTTTTTGATACAAGTGTGTATATCAAAAGACCAAGAACTACTGGCGGCATACCCATAAGAGTATTAGCAATAAGTACTATAAAAGATTGAAACTTATTTTTATAAAATACTAGAAATGCCCCAAATGGAATACTTATTGATACTGCAATTATTAACGCAGATAAAGTAACTTTGAGGGAAAGATTTATGATCTCAAATAAATCATCATTTAGCGTGATAATTAAATTAAAAGCAGTTTCTAAAATATTAATTAGCATTGTTTTCTAAATTATTTTTTACAATTTCGTAGCATTCATTGGTAATAGATCTTCTGTCTTTGTTCTCGGAAACTACTAATTCTGATATTGTGACTTCTGCAACAATATCATTTTGAAATAAAACTTTTATAATATTTAAAAATAAAGAATTACCTCTAACAAAAGGAACACTCGGATGTATCTTTTCATCTTTATGAGGATATTTAATTATAACGCATTGAACTGGAGAGTTAGTTTCGATGCAGCTGGCAAAGAGTCTAGGTTTAAATTTAAGTAAACCTTGTCCACCTGAAGATGTACCTTCAGGGAAAATCGTTACACTTCTATTATTTTTTAAGAATGCTGAAATTCCGTCAACAGCTAAAGAGGCAGCATTCTTTGTCCCTCTATTTATAAAAAGCATGTCCACCGCTGTTGTAATCTTTCCAATAATTGGCCAACGGCTAACTTCAATTTTTGACAAGAACGTAGTTCTAAAAGTGCTACCTAGTATTATGATATCTAACCAAGATGAGTGATTAGAAATTATTAAATAATTGCCTTTTTTTATTTTTCCTCTAATTACAGTTTTAATTTCAATAATATCTAAAATTTTTTTGAACCATAATCTTATTTTTTCAGATTGAGCTTCATTTGCGCATACTTTAAAATCTCCAATATCGCTAATTATCTTTTTAGTATTAGTTATATGTGAAATAAATCTAAAAAGTTTTTTAAAGAAAATTAGTATTTTCATAAAAGATTGATCCTAGATATAAACTTCTCAATATCATAAATTGGCTCTTCACATGTATAATCTGTACAAATATATGCTGTAATATCATCAGATGATATTTTATTATCAATATTTGCAAACCCAGTATTAGTTTCAGGTATATGGTAATAATCTACATATGATTTATTTATATTAGAAAGATGATCTACCCACAAATCTATATTTTTAGACGATTGGTTTGTTTTTAGAATTATTGTTACAAATGGCTCATTTAGTAACAAATAACTATCAAGAAGCGAACTATGTGCATTTGGTGAATCGTTGATTCGTTTAGATGCATATTTAAATACTGTAGCTGCTGAGTCTAGATACTTTGTATTGTTCATAAGAAAGCCCAATTTAATTAATACTTTGGCGGCAATACTGTTCCCGGATGGAAAAGCCTCATCTTCCGTTGGTTTAGGCTTTTGAATAAGGTCTTCATGATCTTTTGCAGTAAAGAAAAAACCACCATCCTCATGATCTAAAAATTTATCAATTAACAAATCTGTTAATAGTAGAGTTTTTCCAAATAATTCATTATTCCACTTAATTGATAAAAAATTTAAAATAGAATTAATTAAAAAAGCATAATCATCTAAGTATGCATTAATATGAGATTTGCCATCTTTATATGTAGCATTCAAGCCATCTTTAGATAACATTTTATCTATTAAAAAATTAATAGCTTTTTCGGTATTAATTATGTAACTCATATCTTTAGAAGCCTTACTATAATCAATTAATGATTTTATTGCTAAAGCATTCCAAGAAGTAAGTATCTTTTCATCTGTAAAAGGTTTTTTTCTTTTATTTCTAACCTTTAATAGTATATTAATACTTTCATTAAGTAATTTTTTATCAACATCTTTTTTTCGAGATTTAAAATCACTTATAGAATTATAAGAAATATACAAATGGTATTTTTTTTCAAAATTATCTTTTTTATTGAGCCCATAATATTTAGAAAATACTTTATATTGATTACTATTTAAATTTTCCTTAATCTCATTTTTATCCCATATATAGTATTGTCCTTCTCCAGTATCTGAATCCGCATCAATACTTGAAAAAAAACCACCCTCTGAGGATTGCATTTCGCTTACAATCCAATTTGCGGTCTTTTGCGCAGTATCAAGAAAACTTTTTTCTTTTGTTATAGAGTATGCTTTGCAATAACATTCCAACAAACACGAATTATCATAAAGCATTTTCTCAAAGTGAGGTATCATCCAAACATCATCGACTGAATACCTAAAGAATCCCCCGCCTAGCTGGTCATTAATTCCTCCTTCCTGCATAGATAAAAGACTAAAAAGCGCCATGTTTAAATCTTTGTATTTTTCTTTTTTATGGTATTGGCTATTATTTAAAATATGCATTATTACACCTGGTTGCGGAAATTTTGGAGCTGAACCAAAACCACCCATAGTTTGATCAAAATTTTTACGTACATTTTGTATATACTTATTCTCTATATCTTCATCAATTTTCTCATCAGTTTTATTTTTTTTGTGGATACCTTCAAGTGCTTTAATTATGGATTTATTATGGTTTAATACATCATTGTAGTTATTTTGGTAATATTCGTGAACTTTGATAAGTAATTCTTTAAAACTAGGCAAATTATATTTTGCAACATTTGGAAAGTAAGTACCGCCAAAGAATGGAGCTTGGTTTTCATGAGACAAAAACATAGTTAGTGGCCACCCTCCTGATCTTTGGTTAAGAAGAATCTGAGATGTTTGGTATATTTTATCTAGATCCGGCCTCTCTTCTCTGTCAACTTTTATATTTATAAAATATTTATTCATGATTTCAGCAGTTTGAATATCTTCAAAAGACTCATGCGCCATGACATGACACCAGTGGCAAGCAGAGTAACCAATGGATAGTAATATAGGCTTTTTTTCGCTCTTAGCTTTTTCTAAAGCATTTTCACCCCAAGGATACCAATCAACAGGATTTTCAGCATGTTGTTGAAGGTAAGGACTAGTTTCTTTAGAAAGACGATTTATAATCATAGCTCTGCTATTATATACATTTATAATAAAAATTATTAGTAATGATACACGATATAAATCCAATTTTTATCTCGCTAGGTGACTTCCATATTTATTGGTATGGAATTATGTATTTAATAGCCTTTTTATCGGCATGGTACGTAGGAAATCTTTATATAAAAAAAAATATTGTAGGAATTAATAGGGATGATTTTTCTGATTTAATGTTTTACTGTTTTTTAGGAATTCTAATTGGAGGAAGAGTAGGTTACACAATCTTTTATAACTTTTCATATACATTAGAGAATCCTATAACAATATTTTATTTGTGGAATGGCGGCATGAGTTTTCATGGTGGTTTTATTGGTGTGATCTTAGCCATTGTTTACTTTTGCAAAAAAAATAAAATACCTTTTTTTGAGATATCTGATTTTATAGTTAGATTAGTGCCAATTGGTTTATTTACAGGAAGGGTTGGAAATTTTATCAATGGTGAATTATGGGGAAAGCCAACTGATATAATTTGGGGTGTAATATTTCCTAAAATAGATAATTTGCCGAGACATCCGACCCAAATCTACGAGGCAATTTTGGAGGGCATAGTATTATTTATAATATTAAATTTTGTATTTACCGAAAAACTTAAAGCGTCGGTTATGACCTCATATTTTTTAATACTGTATTCTTTATTTAGATTTACTGTGGAATTTTTTAGAGTTCCAGACGCTCATATTGGATATCTAGCCTTGAATTGGGTTACAATGGGCCAAATTCTTTGTATACCAATGTTTTTATTAGGTTTATATTTTTTAAAAATAGGAAAAGGTAATTAAAGCTTATGAAGCAGTATCTTGATTTGCTTAACCATATTATAGAAAATGGTATTGAAAAAAGTGATAGAACTGGAATAGGAACACTTTCTACATTTGGATATCAGACTAGATTCGATCTTTCGAAAGGCTTTCCGTTAATTACAACAAAAAAACTTCATTTAAAGTCAGTTATCCATGAACTCTTATGGTTTATTAACGGTGATAGTAATATTGATTATTTAAATAAAAATGGAGTATCAATCTGGAATGAGTGGGCTGACAATAATGGTGACTTGGGGAAAATTTATGGAGTTCAGTGGAGAAACTGGGGTAAAAACGACGGTTCTAGCATAGATCAATTAAAAAATTTGATAGAAAATCTAAAGAATAATCCTGACTCTAGAAGGCATATAGTTTCTGCATGGAACGTAGGCGAAATAGAAGAAATGGCTTTACCACCATGTCATTGCATGTTTCAATTTTATTTAGCAAAAAATAAACTTTCATGTCAGTTGTACCAAAGAAGTGCTGATGCATTCCTAGGCGTGCCATTTAATATAGCGTCATATTCATTATTAGTTCATATGATTGCTCATGTATTAGGACATGACGTTGGAGATTTTATATATACAGTTGGGGACTTGCATTTATATAGCAACCATCTTGAGCAAGCTAAAATACAGATTCTAAGAAAGCCATATAAATTGCCAAGGCTGAAAATAAATAGTGAGGTTAAAGACATACTTTCTTTCAAATACGAAGATTTTGAGATTCAAGATTATAGGGCGCACCCTCATATTAGTGGGGTAATAGCTATATAAATGAATATATCTATTATAGTTGCCATGTCAAAAAATAGAGTTATTGGAAAAGATAATGACATGCCATGGCATTTATCGGATGATCTTAAGAATTTTAAAAAAGTCACCATGGGAAGTACTATAATAATGGGGAGATTAACTTATGAATCGATTGGAAAACCACTACCAAAAAGGAAAAATATTGTCTTGTCTAGAAAATTAAAAGATCCAAATTTACTGGTATTTGATAACTTGGATAATGCGCTAAGTACTTTAAAAGATGAAAGAGAAATATTTATTATAGGCGGTGAAGATATTTATTGTCAGACGGTAAATAGAGCAAATAAGATTTATCTCACTACCATTAACGAAGAGCTGGAGGGCGATAAGTATTTTCCAAAAATTAAATTTTCTAATTGGAGTATTATTGACTCAGTATTCTATGAAAAAAACGAGAACAATACTCATAGCTTTAAATCTGAGATTTTAATTAGAAATATTTAACACTTGACCTGAAATCTTTTTATCTTTTTATTACTTAAAAGCTTTATAGCAGTTAATTTATTTCCCCATACGCAACCAGTATCAATAGAAATTAAGTTCTCTTTCTCGTAAAAATCTAAAGTCGACCAATGCCCAATAATGATTCTATATTTATTATATATCTCACTATCTATCTCGTACCATGGATATAATAAGCTAGTACTTACTTCTTTTGGGCTTAATTTTTCTGAAAAATCAAGTGATAAATCATTTTTTAAATATCTCATTCGTGTAAATACATTAGTTGCGAAAATTAATTTTTCTTGCTTAGTAAGATTTTGATTCCAACTATCTGGTTTATTACACCATAAAGTCTTAATAAATTGCTTACATTTTTCACTTTGTAATTCTTTTTCAATCAAAAATGCCATTGATAACATTTCTTTGATTTTCCATTTTGGGTAAATTCCTGCATGAACAATCATATGTCCTAATTCATCGTCTAAATGAATTAATTTTTGTTTTCTTAACCAGCTTACTATTTGATCACTGTCTTTGTGTGAAAGAATATCATCAAAATTATTTTTTTTGTAAGGCCATGGATCAAGCTTGTAATAAGATGCCATTAAAAAAAAGTCATGATTTCCTAAAACAGTTATAGCATTTGAGCCTAAATCCATAACATATTTAATGACATCGTAAGATTTTGGGCCCTTGTTTACTAAATCTCCAGCCAACCACAATGTATCTTTTTTTTTATTAAAATTTATTTCTTTTAATAATTTTCTAAATTCTTTGTAGCAACCTTGAATATCACCAATAGCATAAGTAGACATTTTAATTTAAAATTTTAGGTATATTTAGGGAAAATAAAGGTATTTCAGCATCAAATTCATATCCATTATCTGCTACCATTTGATACTGTCCATGCATTGTTCCAACTGGCGTATTTAATATAGTTCCACTGGTGTACTCGAAAGATTGATTTGAGAGCAATCTAGGCTGTTCTCCAATGACTCCAAGACCTTTAACTTCGTCAACTTTTCCATTAGCATCTGAAATAATCCAGTGCCGGCTAATTAGTTTTGCAGGTATTTTACCGGAATTTTTGATAGTAACAGTATATGAGAAAACATATCTATTTTCACTTGGTATAGATTGATACTCAACATATTCAGTTTTAACTTCAACATCAACTTTATATAAATTCTCCATCATTTCTAATATCTCTAAATAATTTAATCATTTCAATTATTGTTAATTCTTCAGCTCTTTTATCCATATTATCATACAAATTAATGCTCCGGATATTTATGCAGTTTTTAATTTTTTTTCTTCTTGTGCTAAATATAGATTTTGAAAAAACAAGAAAGTCTTCTATTTCATCCTTAGCAAGTAAAATCTTTTTTCTAGGCGTTAAGCTCATGAAAGAAGAGTGAATTTTAGGAGGGGGGTAGAAATCTTTAGGATCAATATCAATATATTTTTCTACAATAAAAAATAGCTGTATTAACACCGTAAGTCTTCCATAAGATTTATTACCATGCTCGGAAACGATTCTATCAACAAATTCTTTCTGCATCATAAAGTGAATATTCGTGATATCTTCTTTATTCTCAATGCACTTTAATAGTAATTTTGTTGATATATTGTATGGAATATTTCCGATAATCCTATATTTTTTTTTATATATATTTTTAAAATTAGTTTCTAATATATCTTCATTTCTTATAGTAATTTTATCCCCGTAACTACTTTTTAGAATATTGCATAGATTACTATCTTTTTCTACACCAATATAATTTTTTGTTTTTTTAATTATATCTTCCGTTAAAGCTCCTTGTCCGGGGCCAACTTCTAATATTAAATCGTCTTCAGATATATTTATTATTTCTGATATTTTATTTATTGTGAACTTATTTATTAGAAAATTTTGACCTAATTTTTTTTTTGGATTAACTTTTTCTAGCATTTTTTTCAGTTACAATTTTAATTGAAGTATTAATTGCTGAAATAAGACTACTTGAATCGGCTAAATTTTTACCAGCTATATCTAAAGCAGTCCCGTGATCTACAGACGTTCTAATTATTGGAAGACCTAGTGTTGTATTCACAATATTTCCAAAGCCAATAGTTTTTATGACTGGCAGTGCTTGATCATGAAACATTGCTAGAATTAGCCCAGTATCATCTTTTGTAAATATTGTATCTGCAGAAAAAGGACCTTCAACGTTAAATCCTTTTTCTCTCATAGAGTTAATAGCTGGGATTATAACTTTCTCTTCTTCGGATCCAATATAGCTATTTTCTCCAGCATGTGGATTTAGTCCGCATACGCTAATTTTTGGATTATTGGCACCAAATTTATCAATCAAGTCCTTGCTAATTATCTCAATATAAGACTCTAGTCTTTCTTTTGTAATAAGTTTTGGAACTTCTGATAAAGGAACATGGGTGGTTAATAATGCAATTTTAAGTCTTTCAGTATGCAACATCATTATAGGTTCGCTCCCACATTTTAATCCAATATATTCAGTGTGCCCTGAAAATTTCACCCCATACTCCATAATTGTACTTTTTTGCACGGGCCCAGTCACAAAAGCATCTGCTAAATTATTAATGCATGACGCTATTGCTAAATCCAGAGACTTTAAGATTAAAGGAACATGTTTAATACTTGGTTTTCCAATTTTAACTTTATTAGCTTCATTCAAGTCGTGGACATAAATATCGTCATTAGATTTTGAAGGAAGATTATTATCATTAATATTAACTTTTACAATATTAACTTTTTTCTTTAAGATATTCGCTCTCTGTTTTAGTAGATCAATATTCGTTATTGCTATTATATTTGCAGGGAATCTTTTTTTTGGAATATCTAGAAGAATATCATAACCTATCCCAGATGGTTCTCCTGGAGTAATAAGAATTTTAGGAATATTTTTCATTTTGAAAATGGATCCCAAATCTGCTGTAATTCTAAATCATTATTTTTTATATTTTTATCATAAATTTTGGGGCTACTTTCGGCAAGATATTTAATATAGTTTTTTTCTTTAAGTTCTATTATCCAAGCGTCTACAACTTCTTGGGACCTACTTGAAGTAATATACCTTTTGGCAAGACTTCTCTTAACTATTTCTGTATTATCTTGATTTCTTTTTCCTAACACTTCTAGTATGTGCCAGCCAAATTGGCTTGAAAAAGGCTCACTAATTTTATTTAATGGTAACGTATCAATTTTATCTTCAAATTCTGGAACAAAACTTCCCTTCACAGACCAATTTAGCTCACCACCATTAGCTGCAGACATAGTATCTTCGGAATGTGCTCTCGCTAGATCTGAAAAAGATTCTCCATTTTCAATTCTTATTTTAAGCTCTAGCAATTTGTTAGAAGCCAGTTCATTTGTCACAATTGCATTTCTTTTTATAAGTATATGCCTTACATTTCTTTCTTCTATTTCCACATTTTCCATTTCTTTTTTATCTTCTAAGTAGAAAATATAATATCCATTTGTACTCTCAATTACATTACTAATTTTGCCAACATCTAATGTTTCTAGCTCATCTAAAAATATTCTAGGAACTTCACTGATCTTTCTCCAACCAAGGTCACCTCCTGATAAAGCATTACCACTATCAGAGTAGTTTTTAGCTAAAGTTGAAAATTGTCCACCACTTAAAAATTTTTTCTTTATCATTTCAACCTTCTTCTTTGCAGATGATTTTTCTTGAATAGAAGGATTTTCAGAAATAGAAATAAGTATATTGGATATTTTATATTGATTATTTTCTTTAAAAATATGGGATTGATGTGTTACAAATTCATCTATTTCTTTTTTACTAATTTTTACTTTTTGAGATATTACTCTTCTTTTTACTTCTCTTGTAATGAGATCTTCTTTTAAAAATTCTCTAAAAAAATTGTAGTCAGCACCTTTTTCTATAATTTGCTCTCTAAATTCAGTAAGTGAAACACCTGATCTTTTAGCCATATCTTCCATAGCCTTATCAACCATCCATTCTTCAATTACGAGACCACTTTTTCTAGCATAATTTAGCATAAGCCTTATATTTACCATGCTATCTAGAAGTTGCTTTTGAAAAGCACTTCTGTCGTTCGGCAGGCTATTACCACTCATCTTATATTGATTTATAACAAAATTTAGTTTTTTCTCAAATTCAGACTGAGTAATTACATCATCCTCAATAATTACAATAGCTTGATCTAGGATCTTTGCGAACGAGTTAGAGCAAAATAAAATTATTATTAAAATAAAACATTTTATATTAGTATTCTTCATCCATATATCCTTTGATACTATCAGCAATTAGGTCTCCAAGAGGGGTACCTACATCTGTAAATCCCTTTAACATTATTTGAAATTGTATATCTTTTTCGTATATTTCTGTATCTACTTTATATCTTCTTTGAACAAGCCTTGCTTTCCAGCAGCAGCTTTCATACTCTAATCCTGCTAAAGTTTCTATATCTCCAGCATTTTCTGCATTTGAATTATTTTTAAAGTCATAATTCCATCTACCGAGAATATTTAAACGATCATTAATCCCATAAGCAAAGCTTACATCGCCTTGTTCAGTATCATCTTTTCTGTATCTGTAGCTTGCATTAAACACATTGTTGCCTTTTCCTCTATATTGAAAAGAATGAATATTTTTTTGAGTTTTATTATTTTTTCCATTTGTATCATATAAAAAAGTAGACTTTAAGCTTATATTTTTTACAGGGTTGTACTCCAACTCACCGATAATATTTGAATTTGGTGTTGTATAAGTTGTATTATTATCAGTAGATATATTTCTATCTTCAAAATAAATTATTCGTCCAACACTAGCTGTAAATATATTTCTAAATTCTTTCAAATTGTAGAAGCTTGATGATATGGAAATAGTCATCTGATTTGTATCACTATTTCTATCTAAGCCAGAATAGCTATTATCTCTAAACAATTGAGAATAAGTAAATTCATTAAGGCCTGTATCAAAAATCGGAATATCATCTTGATTTTCTTCACCTGAATATAAGTAAAATATGCGTGGCCTTACTTGATGAGCTATATCTGTATTTTTTATTTGTTTTGTAAGTGTTATCTGATTATCAAGAGTAAAGATTGGTATTGTTTTGCTAGGGGTCGAGGTAAACCCTGCAACCTGATTATCTAAGTCATAACTGGTATGTTGAATTTTTAGTCTTGGCTTGATACTTATTCCTCTCATTTGAAAAACTTTATCAAGCCCTATTTGAATATCGGCTCTTGCACCGTCAACTTTTGATATATGGTCCCATTTTGACAAGGAAGATTTTAAATCAAAACTCGCAAATTTTTTATCCCATCTCTTACTAAGGTTGATTTCAGGCAAAATATCATACGGTTTAGAGGACGAGTTAACATTTTTATCAAATACCTGATAACCTTTAAACCTAGAATTTATATCCCAACCATTGAAATTATAATTTAATTTTAAATGCCTAGTTTTATAAGATGTGCTACTTCTAGAAATACCTGATCCAAAATCATCAAAATAGTCTTTGTCAGAATATTTATCATACAACATATCGACACTCAAATTATTTTTAAAATTTTGCTTATGTTCTAAATAAATATTATATCTGTCGCTATTGTCTCTAGTATTTTTTCCAGAAACTTTGTATTGCGAATCATCATCTAAGTATGATAAAAATATTGATCCTTTATAATTATTATTTAAATATCTAAAGTGAGATGTAATTTGACTTCCTCTTTCTTGAATATATGATGGCTCAATCAACATGTCCATATTTTCTGCTATATTCCAGTAAAAAGGTGCAATAACATCTGGACCTTTTACCCAGCTCCCTGAAAAATCTGGGACTAGGAAACCAGTTTTTCTTTGCTCGTCTAAAGAAAATTGCATATAAGGCGAATAGAAAACAGGGACGCCTTTGACCGTAACAAATACATTTTTACCAGTACCAACACCTCTTTCAAAATCTAATTCTGTACTTTTACTAATTAAATTCCAGTCAGGATTAATTAAATCACATGTTGTATATGTAGAATTTTTTAAAAACATTTTTTTATTTTTTAATCTAACTCCATACCTTGCTTTACCAGATATATTAAGAGATGAATATTTGTATTTAGGAGATATAAAATCAGCTCTAGACTCTTTGGTATTATACTCTGCGTAGGGTGCTCTAACTTCTATGCCATCAGCATTATACTGAACATGACCACTTAATCTTGCCCTGTTTTCTAATTGTAAAAAATTAGTTAGCTCACTTCTTATAGTCTCACTGCCTCTAACAATTTTTGTATCACCTTGTAAAATTGTTAATTGCTTACCTTCATGCCAATAAGACTCATCAGCTTCAACTTCTATTAGGTCATGATTTGTAATTATGCTACTTCCAATAGAAGAATTTTCCACATCACTAATATTTTGTTTAGTTTTTGTATTAATAATTTCTTTTGATAGCTGAATTTCTTTGATAGTATTATCTGGTCGTTCTTTTACTTTTACAATGTTTATACTTTCGAGAGGCCCATTCTGTAGCTGAAGATTTTGAGTATTATCAATTGAGGAATCAGTTTTGTACAAGTCATTAATAGAGCAACAAAAGAAACTTTTTTCTTCTAAATTATTAGCTTCATCAGCATATGCACTGCTATTTAATATTAAAAAAACACACAGTATTATTTTATTTGAATTTATCATATAACATATATTATATAGCAAAAATTTGAGATAATGACTGTATTATATTAATTCATGAGAGAATATTTTGGGTAAACTAAAAAGCTATAAAATCATTAAAAATCAAGGTCAGCTTAGTATAATAGCTTTATTTGCATTTATATCTATTTCTATTTTATTAGTTATTTTTCAACCTGAGCCAGAAGCAAACGTAAATAGGCCTATTCCGGTAGTTGTAGATGCAATGCAGTTGAAAATAGAAAATATAGCTCCAATAGTTGATTATACTGGAAGATTAGAGCCATCTAAAAAAGCTGAGTTAAAATTTGAAATAAGCGGAAGATTATCAAAAAAATTGGTACAGCCAGGTGAATTTATAAAATCTGGAGATAAAATATTAATATTAGAAGAATATTACATATATAAAAAATTATATGAACTAGCAAAAAAAAATTACGAATTGCAAACTAAAGAAGTTGAAAGAATGGCTGCTCTTGACAAAAAATCGTTATTGTCAAAATCCCAATATGATAAAACTGTTCAAAAGCAGATTGAATTAGAATCAAAAATGTATAGAAGCAGACAAGATTTTCATAAAACATTTATAAAGGCAAACTTCTCAGGTGTTATTAACGAAATTAATATTGATGAAGGTGATGTTGTAAGCCCCAATACTATCGTAGCTAATTTGATAGATACTTCAAGTTTAGATCTTTATGTTGAAGTAAGAGGGGATGTAATTGATGGTTTAGAGTTAAATATGAATATTGAAGTTTCGTCAAATCAAATTATTTCAAAAGGAAAATTAATATCATTTCAAACAAGTCCAAATCTAGAAACTTACACCCATTTATTAAGAATAAGAATAAAAGATGATAGGTTGAGATCAGGTATGTTAGCAAATGCAAAATTTATATTGCCAAAAATTAACAAAAGTTTTGGTGTGCCAGTCTCATCTGTTCTAAGCGATAATGGGAAAAAGTTTGTTTTTGTGATTTATAATAAAAAATTACAAAAAAAGGAAATAAATATTTTGACGAGATTTGAAAAAATTTATGTAATTAATGGAAATATAAAATCAAACGATTTGATAGTAGTAAAAGATGTTTCTTCTCTGTCAGAAGGTCAAGATATTTTAATATCTAAATAGTAAAAAAATTATGATAGATTATTCTATAAAAAACCCACTGGTTGTAAATTTATTTTTATTTCTAGTTGTTATAATAGGAGTAATATCCTGGCAGTCAATGCCTGAGGAAATGTTTCCAGTTGTAGAAAAAGATGCTATTAAAATCATTACAAAATATGATGGAGCGTCACCTGAAGAAGTTGAAAAACAGGTTACTATTCCGATAGAGGATACTTTAGACAATATTCAGGATATAGACTTTTACTACTCAAAAAGCTCAGAAGGAGTATCAGCTGTAACTTTAAGATTGAAACCAGAAGCAGATGTGGACGAATTATTAAGATCGGTTAGAGATATTGTAGATGCAATAGATGGCTTTCCAAGCGAGGCGGACGACCCCGAGATATCAAGAGTAAAAACAAGGTTTCCGGTAATAAGCGTAAGTATTTTTGGAGACACAAGACAAAGTTTATTATTCAAAAATGCAAAAAATATAAAACAAAAAATCATGCAGCTTAATGGCGTTGCTGGTGTTGGAATAGCAGGAAATAGAGATGATGAAGTATGGGTAATAATAAATCCGTCTGTTATATCGGCAAAAAATATTTCTACAAGAGAAATTATTGATGCTTTAAGGAACAATATTAGAGATTTGCCTGGAGGATCAGTAAAAGCTTTAGAGGGTGACATATTATTGAGAGGATTAGGTTCGTCATCTATTAAATCAATAGAGAACATAACATTAAAAAATAATAATATTGGCGGGCAATTATTATTAAAAGAAATTGCTTCCGTTGAGCAAAGATTAGAAGAAGAAAACTCAGTTGGAAGGTTTAATGGAAAAAAAGCTGTAAACATGTCTGTGACAAAAACTGCAGAAGCTTCTGTGTTTGATGTATCTAAAAATGTAAGAGAAATTGTAAATGATTATTCTTTACCACAAGGTTTGAAAGTAAGTGTTTTCAGTGATTTTTCAAAAAATGTTAAAACTAGGTTAGACACAGTAAAATCATCAGGAGTAATAGGTTTATCATTATTACTATTGTCTTTATATTTTTTTTTAAATTCCAGAGTTGCATTTATAACAGCATTTGGAATACCAGTTTCATTCTTAGTTGCAGCATTTGGAATGTATGTATTTGGATTCACAATCAATATGATTTCTTTATTTGCGTTTCTAGTAGCTCTTGGAATGGTTGTTGACGACGCAATTATAGTTACAGAAAATACTTACAGACATATTGAGAACGGCATGGAGCCGATTGCAGCATCAAAATTAGGAGCAAGAGAAGTTTTTTGGCCTATAGTAGCTTCTACTTTAACTACTATTGCAGCTTTTCTACCTATGTTAAGTATTTCTGGAACCTTAGGAAAGTTTATAGAAGTTATTCCATTGGTTGTAACTGTTGCTTTATTAGGCTCATTAATGGAAGCGTTTATAGTATTACCATCTCACTGCGCAAGTTTTCTAAAAAAGCCAAAAAAAACTAATACAAAGAAAGAAAAATGGAAAAAAGCTTTATTAACTTATAATAAATATCTAAATATATGTATTAAAAATAGGTATTTAGTTTCAAGCATCACAGTAGGAGTATTAATTGTAATTATAACTTTTGCCGTAACTAGGATTCCTTACTATCAATTTGGGAAAGTTGATAGCGGTCAATTTTTTATAAATGGCGAAGCATCAATAACCAGTAGTGTTAAAGATAGTGAAAGATTAGCAATTAAGTTAGAAGAAATTATTTTATCCGAATTAAATGAAGATGAGCTAGAATCCCTATACACTAATGTTGGTGTAAGTTTTAAAGATTTTAGTAGATTCGATTTAGGAAGTCAGTATATACAAATTGTTGTAAGTTTAAAGAAAAGGAGTCCTCAAGGTTTTGTTGATTATGTTGTTACTCCTATATTTAATCTCTCTTTTGACAACCATGGTAAAAGAGATAGAAGTGAAAAAGAAATAATAAATTCTTTGAGGGAGAAGCTCTCTTCTGTAGCCGGTCTACAGAAATTAGCAGTTAAAAAAGCTTCGGGGGGCCCAGGTGGTTCTGATATTGTTATAGGAGTCGTTGGTCAAGATCAAAAAATATTAACTAAATATGCAAAAGAAATTGAAAGTTTTTTATCTAACATTGATGGTGTTAAGGATGCTGAGCAAGATCAAGATCCTGGAAAGGTTGAATTTAAGTATCAAATAAATAATAGGGGTAAAGAGCTAGGTTTAAGTCAAGCTGATATTTCTGAATCAGTTAGGACAGGTTTTTTAGGTTTAGAAACAGCATACTTTAATTTGAAAGGAGAGCGTGTTCCAGTAAGACTGATATATTCAGAAAAATACAGAAATGATAGTAGCAAGCTTTATCAGTTACCCATAGTTTTACAATCAGGGAAAACAATATACTTAGCAGAAGTAGCAGATATAGAAGTGTCTAGAGGAATGAATACTGTTAGAAGAAGAGATGGTCAAAGACTTGCAAAAATAAGTGCTGACGTAGATCCAAGCATTATTACTCCTTTAGAAGTAACGGATATATTTGACAAAAAATACAAAGAAATTTTTAAGAAAGATGCATCATACGAGTATATGTACTTAGGTAGTAAGAAGAGAAGCAGGGAAAATTTTGCAGATATGAAAAAAGCAGCATTTGTATCATTAGGAATCATATTTTTTATATTAGCAGTTTTATTTAAAACGATTTTAGACCCCCTAGTTGTTTTATTTTCTATTCCGTTTGCGGTAGTTGGAGTAATACTAGGGCATATATTATTCGGTTATAATTTACAGTTCTTATCTGTAATTGGTTTACTAGCTTTAATAGGAATTGTAGTTAATGATTCACTCATTCTAATAGATTTTTTAAAAAAACTAAGAAAAGCGGGAAAAGATAAAATTCAAGCTACAATCGAAGCTTGTAATGTAAGAGCTAGGCCAATAATACTAACATCAGTTACAACATTTTTAGGAATTTCACCGCTAATATTTTTCGCTACTGGTCAAACAAAGTTTTTATCTCCAATGGCAGTAAGTTTAGGTTTTGGCCTATTATTTGCTACTATATTGATATTAATAGTTTTACCATGTTTTTATTTAATAATGGATGATTTAAAAGAATTTGTTATAAAAAAAATTAAATTTTAATAATTATTGATAAAAGAAGAGGTAATAGTTTGAGAAAATCATTTTGGGATTTTAACAGAGTAAACGCTGAAAGGTTATTTAATAACAGATTCGCTATTTTGATTTTAATCTTATCAGTATTGACAATATTTTTGATAATACGAATTTACTTTCTTCAGGTTGTCAGTTTTAAGCATTTTGATACTTTATCAGAAACTAACAGAATAAAGTATATTCAAACACCCCCAAGAAGAGGAATTATTTACGATAGAAACAATATTGTCCTAGCAGACAATTCTTCTTTTTATTCGGTAGAAATCAATATCAAAGAATCGAAAGATGTAATAAAAATAATTAATGCAGTCAATAAAGAAATTGGTTTAACAAAAAAAGAAATTGAAATTTTCCATAAAAAAAAGTCAAGATATTCACATCATAATTCAATAGTTTTGAAGTCTAATTTGAATGACGCTGAGATTGCCAAAGTTTTGGCTATTAGATATAAATATGATGGTTTAGATGTTACTGCCAGCCTAATGCGAAAGTATCCACATAATGAAATTACGGCGCATGTCTTAGGAAATATTGGATATATTGATAAAAAAGATTTATTCGAATTAGATAGAAAAAAATACAAGAATGTTAAATATACTGGGAAAACTGGCATTGAAAAATATTACGAAAATGTTCTTTACGGTGATCCAGGATATAAACGAGTAGAAGTTAATGCACGAGGAAGGCAGATAAGGGATATAGAGGAGCAGTCTGCTACTCCAGGCAGTGATGTGCATTTAACTTTAGACATAGAACTCCAAAAGTTTATGTATTCAAAACTAAAAGACTATGCAGGATCATCTATACTTATGAACCCAAAAAATGGTGAAATATTAGCTATGGTTAGCTCACCAACAATAAATCCTAATGATAAATTATGGAACTTCAAAACGGATAATGAAGCAATAAAAAAACTCAAAAGCCCAATGTTTAATAGATCTATAAATGGTCTTTATTCTCCGGGATCAACAATAAAACCCATTCTTGCCTTAAACGGTTTGCATAATAAAATAATTGAATCTAAGACCGAGTACTATGCTGGACCATTTTTTCAGTTACCAAATAGTAATAGGAGGTATAGAGATTGGAAGCCTGAAGGCCATGGAATTGTTGATTTAGAAAAAGCTATCATTCAATCATGCGATGTTTATTTTTATATGTTAGCAAATAATCTTGGTATACAAAAAATGACATCATTCTTTAAATATTTCTCCTTTGGAGAAAAAACAGGAATAGATATGCCATATGAATCATCTGGAGTTTTACCTACAAATGAATGGAAGGTGAAAAATATTGGTCATAAGTGGACTAAAGGTGACACAGTGATAACTGGTATTGGTCAAGGTTATTTTTTAACAACACCAATACAACTAGCTTATGCAACAAGTATAATTGCAAATAATGGATCTATTGTAATTCCAAAATTGAACAAAAATATACAAATGAAAAAAAATAAAAAGATTTTAGAAAAAGAAAATTATCTTAAAAACAAAATTAGTTTAAAAGATTGGGAAACTATCAATAACGCAATGTTCAAAGTCGTGAATCAAGAAAATGGTACAGCTTACTGGGCAACTAAAAATAAATATAATAATATTTCTGGAAAAACAGGAACTGTTCAAGTTTATTCACTATCTCAGAAAACAGACGTTAGAGAAAAAGAAGATATTCCTGATTATTTAAAAGATCATTCACTTTATATTGGCTACGCACCTAAAGAAAATCCCGAAATCGTTATAGCTACAATAATTGAGAATATTGGAAGTGGAAGTAAATATGCTGCTCCGATAAGTAATGAAATCATAAACTATTATTTTGATAATATAAGAGAGAAATATTGAATAAAATTTTAAGTATTTCAGATTCAGTTTTATTTGTGTTTATAATGTTAGTTTCATTATTTGGCTTGGCATTACTTTATAGCGCAACTAACCAAGATGTAGATATAGTAATCAGACAAGGCTCACGACTCCTTTTTTGTTTTATTTTAATGATTATAGTTAGTTCGATTGAAATTAATAAATTAAAACAATTAACTCCTTATATTTATATAATTTGTTTAATATTTTTAGCCATTACCTTATTTTGGGGTCACGATTCGAAAGGAGCTAAAAGATGGATCATTGTAATGGGATTTTCATTACAAGTTTCTGAAATTCTAAAAATTACTGTGCCAATGATGCTCGCCTGGTATTTTTCTTTGTCTGACGACAAAGATATTAGTTTAAAAAAACTAATTTTTAGTTTTTTAATTATATTTGCACCGATTTTTTTTGTAATTAAGCAGCCAGATCTAGGAACATCACTAATAATACTTTTGTGCGGGACAATTACAATATTCTTAGGTGGAATCAGAAAAAAGTATATCGCATATCTTTCAGGATTATTGATAGTTTTTATGCCAGTCATGTGGAAGTTTCTCTTACTCCCGTACCAGAAACAAAGGATCATAACAATGTTTGATCCAGCTTCTGACCCATTAGGCTCAGGATACCATATTATGCAATCAAAAATTGCTGTAGGATCAGGTGGATTTTTTGGCAAAGGATTTTTAAATGGTACGCAATCACAACTTGAATTTCTTCCTGAAAGAGGAACAGATTTTATATTTGCAGTTTTTGCTGAGGAGTTTGGTTTTATAGGTATATTAATATTATTATTATTTTATATGGCAATAATAATAAGATGTGTATATATAACAAGTAAAGCTAAAAACTACTTTTCCAAAATACTTTCCGGAAGTATTACTGCAATACTCATACTGTTAATAATAACAAATATTTCCATGGCAGTAGGAGTATTGCCAGTAGTTGGCGTGACACTTCCTCTTTTAAGTTTAGGAGGTAGTTCCTTAATATCAATTTTTCTAGCATTTGGTATAATATTTTCTGTAAATAGGAGAAATTAAATGAACAAACTTTCTTTATGTATTTTTATAATATTCTGTTCAACATGTTTACCAGTAAATTTTGTACATGCAGAGAGTAATAAGAATTTAAAGAATTATCCTATTGAAATAGAACAAATAAAATCTATTTTAAGAAATAAACATAATGTAGATCCAGAATATGTTAATAAAGTTTTAAAATCTATACAATTTCGTCAGAAAACACTTGATTCCATGAGTAATGCAGTAGAAAGAAAGTCAACATGGGATCAGTATAAAAAAATTTTTATCACTAAAAAAAGGATAAAAGAAGGTATAAAGTATCATAAACAAAACTACAAGCTTCTAAAAGATGTAGAAAATAAGTATGGTGTACCATCTGAAGTAATAGTTGCATTCTTAGGAGTTGAAACAAATTATGGAAAAGGAACTGGAAGAGTTAAGGTTTTAGACTCTTTAGGTACTTTAGCATTAAAACACCCAAGAAGATCAAAATATTTTAAAGCACAACTTATATACTTTGTAGTTTTAACTTATAAAAATAATTTAGATCATGATAAATTATATGGTTCATATGCAGGGGCTATGGGCGTACCTCAATTTATGCCAGAGAGTTATATAAAATTAGGAGTTGACTATAATAATGATGGAAAAATAGACTTATGGAATAGTAAGCATGATATTTATGCAAGTGTCGCTAATTATTTAATTAAAAATGGGTGGAAAAAAAATGAAAATATATACTCTAATATAAAGATAAAAGAAACGTATATAAATGATATTTTTAAAAAAGGTGATGTAAAGACCATATTGGTTACAGAAAAAAAATTAAAGAAAATTCTTATTAAAGAGAATAATAATCAAGGTAAAAAATATTTAATATTGCTTAGTAAAGAAAATAAAGAATATAAATTAGGCTACAAAAACTTTAAAGTAATAATGTCTTATAATCCAAGTACATTTTATGCGATGGTTGTATCTACACTTAGTGAGAGAATAGCAGCAGGCAAATGAAATATTTATATTTAATATTTATTATACTTTCGATGTTGTTATCTAGCTGTACAGTTATTAAAAAGGATAATACAAGTAAGTATAAAAAGAATTATTCTTCTAAAAAAGTAATTCCTAAAATAGAAAAATATAGTAAATATGGAAATCCAAAATCTTATAAGGTCTTTGGTGTAAAGTATACAACATGGAAAACACATGTAGGATATTCAGAAGAGGGCATTGCTTCTTGGTATGGAAAAAAATTTCACGGAAGATTAACTTCTACACGAGAAGTATACAATATGTATAATTTAACTGCAGCGCACAAGAGCTTACCTATACCGTGCTATGTGAAAGTTACGAATTTAAAAAATAATAAATCTTTAGTCGTAAGAGTAAATGATAGAGGGCCATTTAAAAAAGGAAGAATAATTGATTTATCTTACGCCGCTGCAAAAAAGCTTGATTTTATTTCTCAGGGTACAACGAGAGTTTTTATTGAAGCAATTGAAGTGATAAAAAAATAGTGTTAATTATTAATTTTATAAAATAAGATGCAGATGATATAATATGAGCATTCAAAAATATTTAATCTGAGGACGCAATGTATAAAATTATAATAAGCTTACTTCTGATATTTTTTTCTACAACTAATTTAACTTATGCAGAAAATGAATATCCTTTTGCTGTACCAAATATTGATGCGTCTAGTTATGCGTTATTAGATGTAAAATCAGGATCAATTATAGCGGGAAAAAATCTCGATAAGAAAGTTGAGCCAGCAAGTTTAACCAAGATAGCAACACTCTACCTTGTTTTCAAATCATTAGAGTCTAAGTACATAAGTGAGAATGATTATGTAACCATTAGTAAGAAAGCATGGAAAATGGTTGGGTCAAGGATGTTTGTCGAAGTCGGTAAAAAAGTTCAGGTAAGGGATTTAATACAAGGAGTAATAGTTCAGTCAGGTAATGATGCAAGTGTAGCCTTGGCTGAACATATTGCAGGAGACGAAGAATTTTTTGTTACAATGCTCAACAAACTTGCAGGAGAAATGGGCTTAGATAATACAAAATTTCAAAATGTTTCAGGAATGCCCAATAAGGATCATTATACGACGGCTCGAGATCTTGCAATTTTATCACAAAGACTTATTCAAGATTTTCCAGAACAATATAAACGGTTCTCACAGAAAAAGTATACATATAATAATATTACTCAACTAAATAGAAATAGGCTACTAACAACCTATGAATATGCAGATGGAATAAAAACAGGGCATACAAGTTCAGCAGGATATTGTTTATCTGCTTCAGCAGAACTTGAAGGAACAAGACTTGTATCAGTTATATTTGGAGCTAAAAGCTCAAAAGTAAGATTCAAATATGCAAAAACACTCTTTAAATTTGGTTTTAGAAATTTTATAACTAAAAAATATTTTCAGAAAAATAAAATTATAGCCAAAGAAAGAATATGGAATGGTGAAGAAAAGTATATAGATATTGGATTTAATAAAGATATTTATATCACATTTTTAAAGCATGAAGATCAAAAAATTATTCCAAAATTAAATCTTCTCTCCAAAATAGAAGCGCCAGTTAGGTTGAATCAAAACTTAGGAACAATTGATTTTTGGAAAAATAATAAAGTGGTTGCAACTGAAAAAATATATGCACTAAAAAGGATAGAAGAAGGGAATTTATACAGAAGAACATACGACTATATAGCAAACTTTTTTATAGAAAATTAAATTGAAAAACAAAGTTTTTTTAAATGGCACTATTTATAATGCTAAAGATGCGAAAGTCTCTTTATTTGACAGAGGATATTTATTTTCTGATGGTATTTATGAGTTAATACCATACTTTAATTCAAAACCATTTCTTTTAGAAGATCATTACAAAAGGCTTCAAGAAAGTTTAAAAATGATAGGTTTAGAAAATCCATACACTAAAAAAGAATGGTTTAAAAATATTAATGATTTTACAAATAATAGCGAATATAAAAATTATTATCTTTATATACAGGTGACAAGAGGTGCTCCAAAAGATATTAGTGACGGAGTTTTGAGAGAGCATGCTGCTACTAAAAATTATATTACTGCAGTATCAATGTTTTATTCTGAGATAGATAATTTGCAAGAAAAAAATATTATTGGGAAAAAATCAATTACTATGGAAGATAAGAGATGGAAAAAATGCAACATAAAATCTATCTCACTATTATTTAACTCATATGCTAAAACATTAGCTTACAAGGAAGGGGCTTATGAAGCTATTTTAATCAGAGATGATGTTATCACAGAGGGTTGCTCAAGCAATGTATTTATAGTAAAAAACAATATTATAAAAACTGCTCCTAAAAGTAATCTAATACTTCCTGGTGTAACACGTTCTTTTGTAATAGAAAAAATAATCAAAGAAAATGGAAATAAATTATTAATAGAAAATTTTTCTAAAAATGAATTATTAGAGTCTGATGAAGTATTTATTACAAATTCCACTCAAGGAATACTACCAATAACTATTATTGATAATATGAAGATAAATGAAGGAATATGTGGCGAAATTACGAAGGAACTATATAAAACCTTTATTAAATATACTGGATAAGTGAATAATATAATTCAACATCATGAAGAGCTGCTAAAATGTAATAAATGTCAAGATATGAAAGGAAAACCAATAGTGGGCAATCCAATAAAATCTAAAATAATTTTAATTGGTCAAGCTCCAGGAGTAAAAGAAGGTGATCTTAAAAGACCTTTTGCATGGACAGCGGGAAAAAATATGTTTAAGTGGTTTTCTTCTATAGGTTTAAGTGAGGAGAAATTTAGAAAAAATATTTATATGTCTGCAGTATGTAGATGCTACCCGGGAAAAAATATTTCTGGTTCAGGAGATAGAGTACCATCTGAAATCGAAATAAAGAAGTGCTCGAAATGGCTTAACTTCGAGATTTATTCACTGAAACCTAAATTAATAATACCAGTTGGAAAGCTTGCAATATCACAGTTTATAGAATTTAAAAAATTAAATGATGTGGTTGGTAAAAAAATTATTTATAAAAAAGACGATATAAAAATAGATATTGTATCACTTCCACACCCATCAGGTTTATCAACTTGGTATAAAAAAGATCCTGGGAAATCATTACTAAATGATGCGTTGAATATTATAAGAGATAGTCAAAGCTGGAAATCAATTGTTAAAAAATAATCTTTTAACATTTTCTAATTTTTTAATATCACCTACGTCATACCATATTCCTTTATGTTCATCACCTGATATTTTATTATTTTTTATATGTTCTAAAAGTACATCAATTAATTTATATTTTTTAATTTTATATTTTGAGAATATTTCTGGTTTATAAATACCTATACCCGAATAAGTCATTGTATTTTTATTGCTTAATGTGATTCTTTTATTATCTAAAGAAAAGTCTCCATTAGTATTGTGCGGTGGATTTTTGACCATAACTAAAGCCGCAAGGTCGTTATTATTTACTTTAATATCTGAAAGTTTACAGTCAGTATAAATATCGGAATTTATTACTAAGAAAGGCTCATTACCAAGAATTTTAAGCGCATTTTGTATGCCACCTCCTGTTTCAAGTGGACCAGGTTTCTCTACGGAGTAGTTAATATTAACATTGTATCTAGATCCAGATCCCAAGAATTCAATAATCAAATTAGAAAGATATGACACATTTATAACTAGATCATTAAAGCCAAATTTTCTTAATAATAATATATTATGTTCTATTAGTGAAAGTTCATCTAATTTAATTAAGGGTTTAGGTATTGTTTTAGTTATATCACCAAAACGTTTTCCTTCACCTGCGGCTAGAATAATTGCTTTCATTTAAAATATTAATAACCTCTTGAGCATAATAGTTAACAATATCAAGATTACCATAACCGTACGAAGCATTAACTATATAATTTAAAGTTCTAGATAGGTGCTTTAAGTAATTATGTCTATTGTATTTAACACTCAATCTACAAAATATCCCTGAAGCTTTTAAGTGTCGTTGTGTTGTGAGCAAATGATAATTATGAAAAAACTCATCATTTGAAAACTTTTTTATATGAACATCATTGTACGTAGATAAAAATAAATTAAGAAGCAAATTTTTACTAGTTTTATCAATATCTCTATAACAATCATTTATGATAGAAACAAAATCATATAAAGGTGAACCATACAGAGCATCTTGATAATCTATAATTATTACTTTTTTACTTTTATAAAATAAGTTTTTAGAATGGTAATCACGATGAACGAGTTTATTATGCTCATAATTAATATTATTTACTAAAAAATCTAATGATTTTTTTAATTTTCTACTATCTTTATTTGAAATTTTTAGTTTGAAAAAACTTTTAAGAACCCATTCTAAGAATAAAAAACTTTCTTTAAAATACTTTTCTCTTGTATATTTATTAATACTTTTATCTTTTATTTTTTGAATATCAATAATATTTATTATTGCTTTTTCATAAATTTCAAAAAAATTATTTTTATTTACTTTATCATAAATTAAATTATTACCTAGATCTTCCATAACAAGAATTTTTTTATCTAAATTTTTATAAAAAATTTCTGGGACCCTAATTTTTTTATTTTCAAATATTTTTGTGAATTTTAGAAAATTATTATAATTTCTTTTTTCTAAACTGCTATCCATTATAATTAATTTTCTTTTTTTTGATATTGCCCTATAATATTTTCTATTGCTTGCATCACCTTTTATTTCACTAATAGAGAATTTATTTCCTTTAAATTCTTTACTAATATATTTTTGTATTTTTACTTTTTGCATTATATTTTAACTGTCAAAGGATATTTCTTCATTTATATTTCTCTTATCAACATTTTGATCACACGATACTAGTATTAATAATGTTATAATTATTAAGCTTATTGTTTTTAATTTTTTATTCATATTAATCATAATTTCATTATACTATAGTTATATCTTATGTATTATGGATGAATATGAAGACTTCTGATTTATTTGTAAAGTGCCTTGAAAATGAAGGTATTGAGTATATTTTTGGCGTTCCTGGAGAGGAAAATGCTGATTTTTTAATGTCTCTTCACGAGTCTAAGAAGATAAAATTTATTTTGACAAGGCATGAGCAGGGAGCAGCTTTTATGGCAGAATCATATGGAAAGTTAACTGGTAAACTTTCTTGCTGTTTAAGCACACTCGGGCCGGGAGCGACTAATTTACTTACAGGCGTAGCTGATGCAAATATGGACCATTCCCCGATACTTGTCATTACAGGACAAGGTTCATCAGATAGACTTCATAAGGAGTCACATCAAATATTGGATGTGTGCAATATGTTTAAGTCTGTTACTAAGTGGACAACATCTATTAGAAATCCAAAAACAATTCCCGAGATTGTAAGAAAAGCTGTAAGACTCGCAACGTTAGAAAAACCAGGTGCTGTTCATATAGAGTTACCAGAAGATATATCAAAGTTAGATGTGAACGCCAAACCACTGAAATCCTTTCCCTACAGAAGATCAATAGCTGAAGATGATATTATATATAAAGCCTTCAAACTAATGATTGAGGCAAAGTCACCAATACTTATTGCTGGAAATGGAGCAATAAGGAAAAGATCATCACGTCAACTCAGAGACTTTTGTGAAAGGACCAATATTCCTGTTGTTACAACATTTATGGGTAAAGGAGCAGTAGACTGCAACTCTGAATATTATCTTTCAACAGTAGGTTTGGGAGCTATTGATTTTGGAGATATAGCAATTAAAGATTCTGATTTAGTTATTACACTTGGATACGACATGGTTGAATACCATCCTAAACTTTGGAACAGAAATTCAAAGTCAAAAATTATACATATAGATTTTGAAGCCGCTGAAATTGACGAACATTATATACCTCAGGTAGAAGTGGTTGGAGATCTAGCCCATTCCTTATCTGTATTAAATAAAATAATAGATAGAGAAGGAATTAAGCCATACGCTTTACAAAATGTAAAAAAATTAAGAAATGAGCTGAAAGTTGATAATGAAAAGTATAAAGATGATAAGCAAAAAGGCCTGATAAAACCCCAGAAGTTTCTTTATGATTTGAGAAATTTTTTAAGTAAGAACGATATATTAATATCTGATGTTGGGGCACACAAAATGTGGATTGCAAGACACTACCCATGTTACGAACCAAACACTTGCATAATACCAAATGGATTTTGCTCAATGGGATATGCATTACCAGCGGCAATAGCAGCGTCACTATCAAATAATAAGAAAAAAATATTCGCTATATGTGGTGATGCTGGTTTTTTAATGAATCTTCAGGAGATGGAAACAGCAAAGAGAATGAGGTCTGATTTTGTGGCAATAATTTGGGAGGATAAATCTTACGGTTTAATAAAATGGAAGCAGCAAGCAGAATTTGGAAAATCAACAGACCTTGATTTTGATAATCCTCAATGGGAGCAATTAGCTCAATCATTTAATTGGAATTACATATACGAGAATGACAGCTCAAAAATAACAAAAAGGCTAAATGAGACCGAAGGTCTTAAAGGCCCAACTTTATTCGTAATACCAATAGATTATTCAGAAAATGAAAAATTGACTGATTTTTTAGGCTCACTAGAGAAAACATATGACGGTTAGAAATATCAAAAATATCACGCCTATAAAAATAAAAGACCCAACATATGTTGATTTATACTCGCCATGGGATTTAAAAAAAATAGGGAAGGTAGAATGTATTTCTAAAAAAGAAGTAGATCAAATTCTTGATGTTTCATCAAACGCTTTTAAAAATAATAAAAAGTATTTAAGTAAGATCAAAAGATTAGAGATTTTAAAAAACTGTAGAAATAAGCTTTTAAAAAATTCAAGAAAATTTACTAATATAATTGCACTTGAGGGCGGTAAGCCCTTAAAAGATTCAAAAATTGAAGTTGAAAGAGCAGTAAACGGTTTAGAACTGTGTGCAGAAGCTTTAAAGAAATCTCATGGAACTGAAATACCTATGAATATTAATAAAGCTTCAGTTAATAAAATAGCATTTACAAGAAAATTTCCAGTCGGGCCAGTACTAGCTATCAGTGCGTTTAACCATCCATTGAATTTAGTTATTCATCAGATAGGACCAGCTATAGCAGCTGGATGTCCAATTATTATTAAGCCTTCATTAGAAACTCCAGTTTCGTGTTATGAGTTTATAAAGTTATTATTAGAATCAGGGTTACCAAAAGAATTTTGTCAGATGATCAATATTAAAAATCACATCATTACACAAAAATTTGTTAAAGACCCAAGAATATCTTTTCTATCTTTTATCGGTAGCTCTGATGTTGGATGGAAATTAAAGACTATGATGCCACCAGGTGCAAAATGCGCAATGGAACATGGAGGTGTTGGTTCTGTAATAATAGATAAAGATGCTGACATACAAAAAATATTACCGTCTATACTAAGAGGCGCTTTCTATCATGCAGGGCAAGTGTGCGTATCAATTCAAAAAGTTATTATTCACGAAGATTTGATTGATCAATTCACAGAACTTATAAAAAAGGCAATCTTAAAAATAAAAGTTGGAGATCCAAGAAAAATAACAACAGATGTTGGGCCATTAATTAGACCTTCTGAAGTTAAAAGAATAGATAAAGTTATAAAAAAATCAATAAGCGAAGGTGCTGAATTAATATGTGGTGGGTTTGCTAAAAATGAAACAACTTATGAATGCACAGTTTTAAAAAATCCAAAAGAAAACTCTACAGTAAGCAGCCACGAAATTTTTGGTCCAGTTCTATGTCTATATAGCTTCAACACAATAGATGAAGCTATACAGAAAGCAAACCATGATAAGTTTGCATTCCAGTCATCCGTGTACACAAAAAACATTGATACAGCAATATTATGCTATGAAAATCTTGATGCTAAAAGTGTATTTATAAATGAACAAACTGCATTTAGAGTAGACTGGATGCCATTTGGTGGTATAAAGCATTCAGGGGAAGCTGTAGGTGGAATAGAATACTCATTTTCTGATTTATTATATGATAAACTTATCATAATAAATTCAAACAATATAACTTTATAATTTTTAGGAATCTATGAAATATTTAATATTAACTACAATGCTATTGCTATCTATAAATTCTTATTCTGCAACAGATGAGCCTCATCCTATAATTGATTCTAATTATATTTCAAAATATTCATATAATTTAGAGAGTATGAATATAAAAGATTTGCAAAAAACAAGAATTTCTCTTAAAAATTATCTTGATGAAGATGGTATAAAAGAAATAGATTCTAAAAAAAATTTAGAAAAAAAGTTATTAGTAGCTCTACTTGAATATGATGATGTGAGAATTCAGATAACGAATGTTATAGATGAAATTATTCAAGATTACAAAGTAAATATAGAAATAGAAAATACATTACTAAGTTTTAAAGATACTTTTATGAATATAATAAAAGATAATAGGCCGCTAGTAAAAAATTTAAGAGATTATAAAGCTTATGATTTTCGCCTAGGCTCAGCATATTTAGCTATGATGAGTGCTTTTCATGAAACAGAAGAAAGTAAAAAGTTTTATTCTAGATTAGTTAAAGATAAGAAAAATGATACTACTAGCATAGGAAAATATAATAAAGAGTTGAAATTAGCTCAAGTTAATATAAATCTTGTAAAAAAAGATATGGAAACTCTTACAGAGATTTCTGATATTAAAGCAGTGCTTTCTAAAATTGAAAAAGAGATTTCTATAAGAGAGTAAATTATTGTATACAAAAAAAGCTAGTAATAACTAGCTTTTAATTTTATAACGTCATGATTTATTTAAGCTACCCTATCTCCGGGCTCTTTATCACTATAGTAAGCCTCCATATTTTCAAGTACTCTCATGCCCATTGCTATTCTTGTTTCAGTTGAGGCACTACCTAAATGAGGAAGCAGTACAGCATTTTCGCAATCTAAGAATCCTGGATTTAACTTCGGCTCACCTTCAAACACATCTAATCCTGCCCCAGCGATTGTTTTATTTTTTAATGCCTCTATTAAAGCGTCGTTATCAATAACATCACCTCTAGCTGAGTTTATTAGATAAGCGCCTTTTTTCATCATACCAATTCTTTCTTTATTCATTAGATGATAAGTACTTTCTCCGCCTGGGCAGTGAATAGAAACAAAATCTGCTTTTTCTAAAACCTCTTCAACACTTGAGCATGGTGTAGCATCATATTTTTTAATAACTTCGTCTGATGGCATATATGGATCCGAAAATATAATTTTCATTCCAAATCCAAAATGAGCTCTATCAGCTGTAGCTTGAGCTATTCTTCCAAAACCAATGCAACCCAAAGTTTTGCCTGTTACTTGTGTACCTCTTAGATGCGTTGGTCTCCATCCAGCCCATTTGCCAGCTCTTAATTCTCTTTCTCCTTCACTAGTCCTTCTTGCGGCACTTAGCAGCAAAGTCATTGCTATATCTGCTGTACAGTCTGTAAGAACTTCAGGTGTATTTGTAACAACTAAATTTTCTTTTTTTGCTGCATCAAGATCTATATGGTTAAATCCAACGCCAAAACTCGCTATTATTTTAGCTTTTTTATTTTCTACAGAAAGTACTTCTGCATTAATAGGGTCTGTAACAGTTGGGCAAACGCAATCATAATTTTGAAACGCTGCTTGAAGTTCAGGAATGCTCATAGGCACGTCCTTCTCATTAAGTGTTACATCATATTTTGATTTTAATTCTTCTTCTACTTCAGAAGGCCATTTTCTTGTAACTAATACTGTAGGTTTACTCATCTCTTTCCCCGTTTAAATTTATAAATGTTTATCCATAACTTCTTTCATTGTACTTCCCATTTCAGAAGGGTTAGGAATTATATGAATTCCGGCTTCTTTAAGAAGTTCAACTTTCTCTGCTGCACTTTCACCTTTACCTGAAACAATAGCTCCAGCATGACCCATTCTTCTTCCTTTTGGAGCAGTTAGCCCGGCAATATATGCTGCAACTGGTTTTTTCATATTTCTTTGAATATATTCTGCGGCTTCTGCTTCTTGTGGTCCGCCAATTTCACCGATTATCATAACTGCTTTTGTTTTATCATCCTCATTAAATAACTCTAGAATATCTTTATGCGAGCTACCGTTTATTGGATCGCCCCCGATACCAACACTAGTTGAAATACCAATTCCTTCCGCCTTCATCTGAGAGGCTGCTTCGTAACCGAGAGTTCCAGATCTTCCAATAACACCAACTTCACCAGGCATATATATATGACCAGGCATTATTCCAATCATGGCTTCACCAGGCGTAATAGTTCCTGCGCAATTTGGTCCTGTTAAAATCATTCTTTCATCTTTTTTATATCTAAGCATATACCTTTTGACTCTTATCATGTCGTGAGCAGGTATTCCATCTGTAATTGAGACAGCATATTTAATTCCAGCATCTGCAGCTTCCATAATACCATCAGCGGCAGCGGCAGCGGGAACAAAAACTATCGTTGCTTCTGCTCCAGTTTCTTCAACAGCCTCTTTTACCGTATTAAAAACAGGTTTTCCGAGATGAGTTAAACCACCTTTTCCTGGTGTTACACCAGCTACTACATTTGTGCCATATGCAATCATTTCTTCAGCATGGAAATTACCGATTCTCCCTGTAATTCCTTGAACTAAAACTTTTGTATTTTTATTTAATAAAACTGACATTATTTACCCCTTTATTATTGTTTGGCAGCATCAACTGCTTTTTGAGCTGCATCTTTTAAAGTGTCAGCTAAAATAATTGGAAGTCCGCTATCTTTTACTATCTTAATACCTTCTTCCACATTTGTTCCAGATAGCCTAACTATTAAAGGAATTTGTAAATTTACTTTTGGAATTACTTGAACCAATCCTTCAGCTATCCAATCACATCTATTAATACCAGCATAAACATTAACAAGCATTGCTTTTACTTTTTTGTCAGCTAAAACAAGTTCAAAAGCTTTCCCAACTCTTTCTGGTGAAGCTCCGCCACCAATGTCTAAAAAGTTTGCAGGCTCTCCCCCGCAATATTTAATCATATCCATGGAGGCCATAGCTAAACCAGCACCATTTATAATACAACCAATATCGCCGTCTAAACCGACATAACTTAAATCATGTTCTTTTGCTGCAACCTCTCTTGGATCTTTTTGAGCATTATCATTTAGTGCATCAATATCTGGGTGCTTAAACATAGCATTATCATCAAAACTAATTTTTGCATCTAATGCTATTAAATCATTGTCCTTTGTTAACACTAATGGATTTATTTCTAACATATTCATATCTAAATTAGTCATTGCTTTATAGCAACCCATAAATAATTTTACGGCTTTCCCAAGAGCTTCTTTAGGCAGATTTAAGGCAAAGCTTAATTCTCTAGCTTGGAATCCTGTAAGTCCAACTACTGGGTCTATTTCTATTTTTTTGATTGAGTCAGGTTTTTCAATAGCAAGTTCTTCTATAGACATCCCACCTTCCGCAGAAGCTACTATAACAATTCTTTGTGAAGCTCTATCCATTACAAAAGCTAAGTATATCTCTCTATCAATATCACAACCGGATTCTATATATAGTCTCTCAATTATCTTACCTTCATCACCAGTTTGTATAGTTTTTAGGTGGGTACCAAAAAGTTTGTTTGATGCAATTTTAACTTCTTCTTCAGTTTTACACAGTACTATCCCGCCAGCTTTACCTCTAGCACCAGAATGAACTTGTGCTTTTACAACACATATATCTGAATCTAATTTGTTAAATGCCGCTACAGCTTCTGAAGCGTTAAGTGCAAGTTCTCCATCTAAAATTTGTACACCGTAGGATGATAATATTTTTTTTGCCTGATATTCATGTATGTCCAAAATACATTCCCCTTTTTATTATTAATTTACTTTTTTGAATTTATAGCTTTGTCAGTTTCAACAATGTTTTCTGCCATTTTTGCTGATGCAGCATCAATTAATCTACCATCTAATGATGCGGCCCCTTGACCTGCTTTTGCAGCTTCATCTAAAGCTATTAAAATTCTTTTTGCTTTATCAACTTCTGCTGGTGGAGGTGTAAATACTTCGTTTGCTAGCTCGATTTGCGAAGGGTGAATAGCCCATTTTCCTTCATACCCAAGAGCAGCAGCTCTTTTTGCAGCTAAAGTATAACTTGATGGGTCTTTAAAATCCCCAAATGGACCATCTATTGCTCTTAAACCGTATGCTCTGCATGCTACTAACATTTGTGACAAATCAGCATGCCATTGATCGCCAGGATAATCTGGATTTAAACCACCAATAACTGTTGTACGTGCCCTACAACTTGCAGCGTAGTCAGCAACACCAAAATGCATTGCTTCCAGTCTTTCATCGCGACCAGATTTAGCTATATCCATTACATTCGCCATACCTAAAGTAGTTTCAATTAAAATTTCAATACCAATACGCTTTTTAAGACCTTTAGAAGTTTCAATTTGATTGAGTAATGCTGACAACATGTAGATATCAGAGGCTGTACCAGCTTTAGGAAGTAAGATAGTATCTAAGTGTTCACCGGCTTGCTCTACCACTTCAACTACGTCACGATACATATAGTGTGTATCAATACTATTAATTCGAACAGAAATTGTCTTGCCATTACCTTGCCAATCTAAATCTTGAAGAGCTTCTATGACATTTTTTCTTGCTGTTACTTTATCATCAGGAGCTACAGCATCTTCTAAATCTAAAAAGACAAAATCAACGTCGCTGTTTAATGCTTTTTCAAACATCTTTGGATTAGATCCAGGCACAGCCAGCTCACTTCTTTGCACTCTTCTAGAAGTTTGTTCGTATATTTTATGACTCATATAATTATCCTTTTTATATTGTTATTTTTTCTTCTTTTTCTTTAAAGCTTTATTCGGATTACTTGTCCAATATTTAGCAGCTGCACCAGTTCCACTTCCTGGTGTAAATTTAATTCCAGCATCAATCATAGCCATTTCAACAGCACCAAGTGCAGCCATCATTCTTGCTTCGTTGTTATCACCAAGGTGACCAATTCTAAAAACTTTTCCAGCAACCTGTGTAAGTCCAGCGCCGAGTGAAATATTGTATGTATGGTAAGCTATGCTAATTACTTCCATAGCTTTTTTACCATCTGGGTTATTCTTTGAACCTGGTTCTAACCATATCGCACTAACTGTATCCGATTGCCATTTTGGAGATGAGGCTGCTAATTTTAAACCCCAAGCTCTGATTGCTGCTCTTACACCACTAGCCAATCTTTTATGACGAGCAAACACATTTTCCATTCCTTCTTCTAATAAAAGGTCAATAGCAACTCTCAAGCCTCTGAGAAGATTGACAGGTGGAGTATAAGGAAAGAATCCGTCTTTATTTGTATTTATATGATCTTGTATATCAAGGAAACATCTTTTGCATTTTGCTGTTTTTCGCATAGCTAATGCTTTTTTACTAAAGCATAGAATAGCTAAACCAGCTGGAAGCATAAACCCTTTTTGAGATCCACTAACCGCTATATCTATTTTCCATTTATCAAATCTAAATTCAACACTTGCAATAGAACTTACACCATCAACCATCAAAAGAGCAGGGTGTTTAACTTGGTCCATAGCTTTTCTTAATCCTGCAATATCACTTGTGACTCCAGTCGCAGTTTCATTATGACAAACAACAACAGCTTTTATTTTCTTATCTTTGTCATTTGCTAAAGCTTTTTTAAATTTCTCTATTTCAATACCATTTCCCCATTTTGTATCAATTAACTCCACTTCTAGCCCAATTCTTTTTGCTAAGTCATACCAAAGGTGGCTAAATTGACCAAATCTTGAAGTTAGGATTTTATCGCCTGGTGAAAGTGTATTCGCTAAAGCAACTTCCCATCCTGCTGTTCCAGTAGCTGGAAAAATAAATGGAGTCCCAGTTTTTGTTAAAAATACTTTCTTTAAATCTCTTAAAATTGGTTTTACAAGCTCTGGGAAATCAGGAGCTCTGTGATCCTCCATAGGTACGTTCATAGCATTCTGTACTACTGTTGGAATATGTGTTGGTCCAGGAGCAAATAAATAATTTCTTCCAGGGAATGATAGTTTTTGGCCAGGCATAATATTTTCCTTTAAGTTGTTAAATTCGTTAAATTTTAATGAAATCTATATTTTATTAAAATGAAATAAGGCGTAAATAATGCCATAGCATTATGTGAGGCTCAACCTTTAATTATAAACATTATAGATTCTACTTAAGAAGAGATTATACCCTGAAGTTGAGCAGCTTTCATGGTATTTTCAAGCAAGCTTGCAACTGTCATTGGGCCAGTACCTCCGGGCATAGGGGTAACAGCCTTTGCTATTCCATCTACAGAATCAAAATCAACATCTCCGTGAATACCTTTTTCGTCACTACTTATACCAACATCAAGTAAAATAGCATCTTTTTTTACGTTTTTAGCATTTATAATACCTGGCACACCAATTGCTGGCACTACAATTTCGGATTCTGAAATTAATTCATCTAAATCTTTTGTTCTAGAATGAGCTAATGTGACAGTGCAATCAACTCCTTTTGACCCAAACATAATAACTTGAGGCATTCCAACTAGTCTTGATCTACCTATAACTAAAGCTTTTTTACCTACTGTCTCAAGCTTATAGTACTCTATTAATTTCATAACTCCTAGAGGTGTGCATGGTCGTAGCACATCATTTCCAACAATTAATTTACCAAGATTTTGTTCTTTAAGACCATCAACATCTTTATTGGTAGGAATCATCTCAATGACACTATCTTCATTCAATCCTTTTGGTAAAGGCATTTGTATAAGGATACCATTTACGGAAGAGTCATTTCCAAGCTCTGATATTTTATTTTCCAGTTCTAATTGAGAAATATCTCCTGGAAGATTTACATGTAACGACTTAATAGATGAGGCAGTAGCTTGCTTATGTTTGTTGTTTACATAAAGCTGACTTGGTTTATCATCGCCTACTAAAACGGTCGCGAGTGTAATATCCACACCTGATTCGTCAATTTTTTTCTTAATAGAAGTTTGCATTTCTTGAGCTACAAATCTCCCATCTAATATCAAAGTTCCTTTTTCTGTATATTTCATATTAATCTTTTAAATTATTTTTAGTTTAAGCTTCAGGTTGCTTATCAGGGTGAAGGTAAATGAAACTTTTACCGAGTTTACCATTGTAGTTTCCTGCAGAAATCATAAGTAAATCTTTAGTTTCTTTAGAAGCTTCAATTGCTGCTTGAGTAGCAATTATGATAGATCTCATATCTTTACCATTCATTATAATTTCCATTACTGAATTTACTCCTTCAGGCAAAGCAGCTTCAACATCAGGGTTATCTTGAAGTAAAGGGCAGAACTTCTCATATGTGCTAGCTATTGTAAAATCATAGTCACTTCCAGCTTTAGACCCACTACCTGCAATACCACCAGGAAAAGTAGTAATAACATCTGGTATTGGCAAAATAGCCTCAACACCTTTTTCAGCAGCTTCTAAAGCTGATTTTGTATTTTTACCAAAGTACCATAGGTTTCCACCCATAAGACCATCAGAGTATCCTAGCCTTCTATCCATGATAAACTCACCACCTAATATAGGTATCCACCACATTTTTCTTCCGAACCTTTCTATTCTTTTTTGGTATTTATTGCCAAAAAAAGCAACTTTTTTTCCAAGTTTAAAATAAGACTCGCTATCTTCCATAAGATTGAAGCAAGATGCAGTAGGACATGTGAGAATATTTTGGCTGATTCTTACTAAAGCAGCTTTCTCAAGTTTTTTTGGATCTTTCCAAAATTTTGGTATGTGCAGCTGTATTATTGCTCCAGGTCTGCCATCAGGAGTTGAAACACTTTCGTCGCCACCTGGCCCTACATATCTATCCAGACCAGCTTCACAATCACATAGAATACTACTTGACGCATTTCCCGTAGCAGCATTAACAGCATGATCTAGCCATTTTCTATTAATTGCAGTAATAAGTACTTCAGAGTACATACTTTTAAAAGCTTCAGCATATGTGTCGTCTATAATTGCAGTCATAATTTAACCTCTTCCTTTGCCTTCGTATACATCAGACTCTGTAACTACTTTATCCATATAAACGTCATGAGGAGCGACAAGAATTTCATCAAATAACTGAGATTCATAGCAAAGAGCTACTAATGAACATTCTGGCCTAACTTGCTCCATAGTTCTGTCGTAGTAGCCTTGACCATTCCCCATTCTTCCACCAGTTCTATCAAAACCTGTGCCAGGAACCATTATCATATCAAGCTCTTGTGGAGTAACTTCTTTTTCAGGATTTCCCCATAGTTCTTTTGGTGGTTCTAAAATATCCCATTTACCAACTACCATTTCTTCTAAACTAGACATATGCCAAAGACCAAGCTTATTTTCTCCGTTTTCATCTTCGGTGCAATAAGGGACAATAATTTTTTTTTCACCCTTTTCAACTTCTTTAATGAGATGAGGTTTAGTTCTTGTTTCCGATCTACAGTCTATATACCACATTATGACTTGAGCATTTTTATACTCAGGAAGGCTCATAAACCTTTCACAAGCACTTGCGCTTACTTCGTCTTTATTCTCTTGAGCTGCTCTTCTGTCATATGCTTCTCTTCGCATACCAGATTTTTTTTCCATTATTTTTTCTAATTCTTCTTTAGATATAGACATATTCAATTCTCCTAGCATTAAAATTTCAATTCTTAAGGTATTTATTATTCTATAGTTTTAAGTAAACAGCTATCTATTTTTTATTTGATTTTAAAAAAACCTATATAATAATGATAATGATGCATATATAAAGGATTTAAACACCTACTTTGCAATATATCTTTTATAGTTGCTAAGTGTAAGAATTATTATCAAAAATAGTATAATGAGTGGGGAGAAAAAATGAACTATTTGCCTTTATTTATAGATACATCTGGCAAAAAATGTTTGATTATAGGTGGAGGAAAAGTTGCCAGTAGAAAGCTTATCCCAATTCTTAAATCTAAAATGAATGTAAAAATGATTTCGCCTGAAATCATTGATGATATTGAGCATATTATAAAAGATAATAAAAATTTTATTCATGAAAAGCGAAAATTTGAAGAGAATGACATAAAAGACCAATTCTTAATCGTTGCTGCAACAAACGATAAAAATACTAATGCGCTTATTGCAAAGATAGCAAAAGGTAAGAATATTTTAATTAATATGGCTGAAGATTCTATCAATGGAAACGTTTTAATACCTTCAGTAGTAGATAGAGATCCTATAAAAATAGCAATTTCATCTGGCGCAGCGTCTCCAATATTAACTCGTTTAGTTAAAACGAAATTGGAAACAGTTATACCTTTTTCATTTAGCAAATTAGCTGAAGTAATGATGGAATATAGGAGTAAAGTAAAAGATCATTTTTCAAGTATTAAAGAGCGAAGAAATTTTTGGGAGGCATTTTTAGATGGTCCGTTATCTGAAATGGTTTTATCAGGGCATATTGATAAAGCAAAAAAGGCCTTAGATAAATCTATTAAGGAAGAAAAAATCCCAGATAAAAATGGTGAAGTTTATCTTGTAGGAGCAGGCCCAGGAGATCCAGAGCTACTTAGTTTTAAAGCATTAAGATTGATGCAGAAAGCAGATGTGGTAATTTATGATAGATTAGTTTCTGAACCAATTATGAATTTAATAAGGCAGGATGCTGAGAAAATATATGTTGGAAAACAAAGAGCAGATCACGCCATGCCACAAGAAAATATAAATGAATTACTAGCTCGCTTAGCACTTGAAGGTAAGAAAGTTTTGAGACTCAAGGGAGGAGATCCTTTTATATTTGGAAGAGGCGGTGAGGAGATAGAAAGTTTAATAAATGACGACATACCTTTTCAAATTGTACCGGGAATAACTGCAGCATCAGGATGTGCGAGTTACGCTGGCATACCATTAACTCATAGAGATCATTCGCAGGCATGCATTTTTGTTACTGGACACCTAAGAGATGGCACTGTTAATTTAAATTGGAAAATGTTAGCTCACGAAAAGCAAACTTTAGTTTTTTATATGGGTATGCATGGTTCTAAAGTCATATGTGAAGAATTAATCAAACATGGGTTAAAAGAAAAAACACCAGCAGCTTTAATAGTTAAAGGAACTACAGCAGATCAAGAAGTAATAATTGGAGATTTACTTAGCATGCCGAAAATAATTAAGGAAAATAAAATTATACCACCCACATTATTAATTATTGGGGATGTGGTTAAGCTTCATAATAAATTAAAGTGGTTTGATCCATTTTCTTTTAAAGATAAAAATAATATTCACTTTTGATAATTAAGAATTTCTTCCAATTGTTTTTCTATACTCTCAGAATATCTTTTTTCTATATTATTTTTTCTACGTTCTCTTCTATTATAATTAAATTTTACTCTTTTTTTAATATCATTCTTGTCTTGGTTAATTTTAATAATTTTTATACAGTCAGTTGGACATTTGGAAATACATATTTTACATCCAGGACATTCATTAAAATTAATTCTATGAGAAAAGTTTTGTGCACCTATTATTGAATCAAAAGGACATACTTGTATACAAATTGCGCAACCTATACAATTTTTTTCATCTATAAATGCTACTGGTCTTTGATTCATTTTACTTTCGACCCATTTTTAATTTTATTATTTGCTTCTATAACAATAATATCGCCATCAGAATCTGCTGCTAGAACCATCCCAGATGATGTCCCAAATTTCATTTTCTTTGGTTTTAAATTTTCAACCACTAATGTTTTCAAACCAATCAAGTCCTCTGAATTGTAAAATTTTTTTATACCAGCAAAAATTTCTTTATCTCCAAGAGTTCCTAGATTTACGGTTAGCTTTAAAAGTTTGTCAGCACCTTCAATATTTTCTGCGCTTACTATCTCTCCAACTCTAAGATTAACTTTAGCAAAGTCATCGTATTCAATTTCATTACTCATATTAGGCACCTTCATATCTTGTTTATTATTATTATTTTTCATTAGTCCTTCTTTTAATTTTTCGACATCTTCTTTTTGAATTCGATTTTTTAATGTTGTAAATTTTTTAATTTTTTTGTTTAGTATAGGTGATAAACTATCGTTCCATACTAAATTTTCCTCGTTTAACATATTTTCTACTTTTTCTAAGAGGTCGGGCATAACTGGCGATAATAAAATAACTAAAGTTCTAAAATAGTTTAATCCCTGTGTTGAAATTTCCTGAACTTTGTCTAAGTCGTCTAACGACCATGGTTTCTTTTCGTTTATATATTGATTAGCTGTATCAGTCATCAACATTATCTTATTAATAGCACTACTGTATTTTCTTTGATAATAGAGATTCTTTATTTCTTCAATGTTATTTAGAAAACTTAAAAATTTTTCTTTATCCTCTAATTCTTTCGACAGCATCAATTTAGAATTTTTTTCTAAAAACGCAGAACATCTGCTGGCAAGATTTATTAACTTTCCAACTAAGTCACTATTAATCTTTTTAGTTAAATCATCAAAGTTGAGATCTATATCTTCAATACTATCATTTAGCCTACTTGCAAAATAATATCTCAAGAATTCAGGATCAAGATAATTAAGATAATCAGAAGCCTTAATAAAAGTCCCCCGTGACTTCGACATTTTCTTTCCATCCACTGTTAAAAAGCCATGGCAAAAAATCCCATTTGGCGTTCTGTAGCCAGCACCATTTAAAATTGAAGGCCAAAAAAGTGAGTGGAAGTAAGCAATATCTTTTCCTATAAAATGGTAAATTTGACCTTTATCTTCATTATTCCAAATACCTTCAAATCTATTATTCTTTTCAGAATATTCTTCAAAAGCAGCAATATATCCTATGGGAGCATCCATCCAAACATAAAAGTATTTATCTTCTTCGTTAGGAATTTTGAAGCCAAAATAAGGAGCATCTCTAGTGATATCCCAATCATTTAAATTATCATTTAGCCACTCATTTAATTTATTTCTTATAGTTGCCTGAAGATCATGTTCTTTTGTCCATTTAATTAGATAATCTTTAAAACTTTTTAAATTAAAAAAGTAGTGATTTGTATCCTTAGTCATGGGCTTTGTATTAGATAAGATTGATACTGGGTTTATTAATTCTGTTGGTGAATATGTTGCTCCACAACTTTCACATGAATCACCATATTGATCTTCTGCCTTACATTTTGGGCATATTCCTTTTATGTATCTATCTGGTAAAAAAATATTTTCTTTATCATCATAAAATTGTGAAATTATTTTTTGAGATATATGTCCAGATTCTTTCAATTTGATAAATATTTTTTTACAAAGCTCTTCATTTTTTTTTGAATTTGTAGAAGAGTAATGATCAAAATTAATAAAAAACTTTTTGAAATCGGCCTCGTGGTTATTTTTTGTTTTTTCAATTAATTCTTCTGGAGATATTCCTTGTTCTTTTGCTTTAAGCATTATTGGAGTACCATGTGCATCATCTGCACAAATATATACAACATCATTGCCAATAGTCTTGTTGAATCTAACCCAAATATCAGTTTGTATATATTCTACAAGGTGTCCCAGGTGAATTGGGCCATTTGCATAAGGTAAGGCACTTGTTACCAATATTTTATTATTTGTTTTCATTTTCTCTCCAAAATATATGAACTAGTATATAATATTGTTAAAGTTAAGTATTAAAGTATTTAAATCAAAAGGAGAAAATAATGTCGTTGACTGAAAGCATGGTCGTTGAATCACTCAAAAAATTGACTGATCCAAATACAGGGAAAAGTCTAGTTGATACTAAGTCAGTAGAATCAATCGATTTGGTAGATAACAAGGCAAATTTAAAAATATGCTTAGGTTACCCAGCTAAAAATTATGCTGAAACACTAAATCATATGATAATTGATAGATTATCGTCTGACAAAATAACATGCGGCACAGTTGAGATCACATGGAAAATTGAGAGCCATTCTGTACAAAAAAGCTTACAACCAATGCAAAATATAAAAAATGTTATTGCGGTTGCTTCAGGTAAAGGTGGTGTAGGTAAGTCTACTACAGCTGTAAATATTGCTTTAGCTTTGGCGGCAGAGGGTTCAAATGTAGGAATTTTGGATGCTGATATATATGGTCCAAGTATACCTAGAATGATGGGATTATCTGGCCAGCCAGATTCTCAAGATGGCAAGTCATTGGAACCAATGGAAAATCATGGACTACAAGCTATGTCTATTGGATTTTTGATTGACGAAGAAACGCCTATGATATGGAGAGGGCCCATGGTAACTCAGGCTTTGGAGCAGCTATTAACAGATACCCAGTGGCGTGAACTTGATTATCTTATTATAGATTTGCCTCCAGGCACAGGCGATGTTCAATTAACATTGGCACAAAAAATTCCAGTAAGTGGATCAATCATAGTTACAACACCACAAAATATTGCTCTTCTAGATGCCAGAAAAGGTTTGAAAATGTTTGAAAAAGTCGAGGTCCCAGTTCTTGGAATTGTTGAAAATATGAGTTTACATATTTGTAGTGAATGTGGAAATGAAGAGTCAATATTCGGGGAAGGAGGTGGTACTTCTCTAGCCGATGAAAGTAAAGTTGATTTATTAGGGCAGTTACCTTTAGATAAATCTATAAGAGAGCAAACTGATACGGGTAAACCGAGTGTAGTTTTTGATCCAAGTGGAAGAATAGCAGAGATATATGGAGAAATAGCGAGAAAAGCAGCCGGAAAATTAGCAGCTCAAGCTAAAGATTATAGTGCTAAATTTCCAAAAATTGTAATAGATAATAACTAACATTATGTCAATTAAGCCTGATACATGGATTAAACAAATGGCTAAAGAGGAGGATATGATATCTCCTTTTGAGCCAGAGCAAGTAAAAGCTTTATCAGGCGAAAAAGTTATATCATATGGAGTTTCTAGCTATGGATATGATGTAAGATGTTCCAGTATGTTTAAAGTATTTACAAATATAAATTCGGCGGTAGTTGACCCTAAAAAATTTGATAAGAATAGTTTTGTAGATTTTGAAGGTGACACATGTATTGTACCTCCTAATTCTTTTGCTTTAGCTTCAACAGTTGAATATTTTAAAATTCCTAGATCAATTTTAACAATTTGCCTTGGTAAATCTACTTATGCCAGATGCGGCATAATTGTCAATGTTACTCCTCTAGAGCCGGAGTGGGAGGGTCATGTAACACTAGAATTCTCAAATACAACACCGCTACCAGCAAAAATTTATGCTAATGAGGGTGTGGCGCAAATGTTATTTTTTGAATCTGATACTGTATGCGAAACTTCATATAAAGACAGGGGTGGAAAGTATCAAAAACAGACAGGAGTAACTTTACCTAAGTAAATTTAATATGACACCGGAAATACTGTATAAACAAATAAGAAGATTAGCTACATTTTTGATAGGTACTTCTGTTGTGTTAATAGGGTGTATATTATTTTTCACACCAGGCCCAGCAATTATTGTTATCCCTGTAGGTTTAGCTATATTAGCAACCGAATTTATATGGGCAAAAAAATTATTAAAAAAGTTCAAAGAAACAACCTCATCACTATCTGAGTCAGCTAAGAAAGTAATTAAAAAGAAATTTTAATTAGAGAAGAAAAATTGTACCTAGAGCAAGAAAAGAAAAAAATCCTATTACATCAGTAATCGTAGTAAGAATTACTCCTCCCCCTAGCGCTGGATCCGCACCTATTTTTTTAAGTATAATGGGAACTAAAACTCCGGATAGTGCTGCAAAAAAGAGGTTGGCAATCATTGCTATACCAATAACAACTCCTATTAAATAGTTGTCAAACCAATAAGAAGATAAAACTCCAATTACGCTTGCCCATAAAAAACTATTTAAAAGACCAACAGAGATTTCTTTAATTAATAAAGATTTTGAGTTTGTAGAGCTTATATTACCAAGAGCTATACCTCTAATTACCAAAGTTAGAGTTTGAGATCCAGCGATACCTCCCATGCTTGCAACTATTGGCATTAAAACAGCGAGAGCTACTACTTTTTCTATTGTATCTTGGAATAAACTAATAACTCCTGAAGCTATTAGTGCAGTAATTAAATTTATACCAAGCCAAATTGCTCTTCTTCTAGTTGAAGGTAAAATAGGTGCAAAAATATCTTCCTCATCAGTTAAACCTGCCATATTTAGGACAGCGCTTTCACTTTCTTCACGAATTACATCTACAACGTCATCAATTGTAATTCTTCCAAGAAGTATATTATTTTTATCAACTACAGGAGCTGATACTAAATCTCTATCCTCAAAAATATTTACAACATCGCTTGCAAAGGCATTTGATCTAATGGAAATATAATTTCTATTCATAGATTCAGATACAGTTTTTTCTGGGTCAGCACATAATAAATTAGTCACCGACAATATTCCTAAGTAATGATTATATCTATCAACTACAATAATATTATCTGTATTTTGTGGTATTTCTTTTTTTAATCTTAAGTATTTTAGAACTACATCTAATGTAACATCAGGCCTAATGGTGATTGTGTCTGTATTCATTAGACCGCCAGCAGTATCCTCATTATAGTTCATTACTGCTTCTAAGCGAGTTCTGTACTGATAATCCATACCTTGCAAAGCTTGAGTTACAACCGTTTCCGGCAGTTCTTCTAAAAGATCTGCAAGATCATCTACATCCAACCCTTTAGTTGCAGCTAAAAGGGATTTCTCATCCATTGATTCCATTAAATTACTTCGTACTTCCTCCCCAACTTCTAAAAGAACTTCACCATCATTATCATGGTCAAGCATCTCCCAAATTAATCTTCTTTGTCTCGTTGGAGAACTTTCCAATAATCTAGCAATCTCTGCAGGATGAAGGCCATTAAGTATTAATTTAGCTTTAATCATTGCTCCAGAGTTTAGAGACTCGGTTATTGCATTAAGTTTTAAGATCTGACTTTCACTAGACATAAGAGTTCTCTTAAATTATTTAATTAAGAATTATTATATACATAAGTTAAGCAGTATATAAAAATAATTTATTTATTTTTTCTATC
>CAJYAP010000004.1 GCA_913065025.1 uncultured Gammaproteobacteria bacterium | reverse complement strand
GATGGGTCAGTCCTAATTTTACAATCTTCAAATAATCCGTATTATTAAAATATGAAAATTAGTCTTTCAAAAAACAAAAGGAAGGAATTGCAGAAAAAAGCAAACCTTCTAAAACCAATAATTATGATTGGTCATAAAGGTCTTACAGATGCCGTTTTCGCTGAAATTGATGGGGCACTAAATATACATGAATTAATAAAAGTTCGTATTAGAGGCTCAGATAAAAACGAATGTGCAGAGCAATGCTTAAAAATAGAACAAGAGTTAAATGCGGAGATTGTTCATAAAATAGGTTTTATTACAGTTTTCTATAGACCTCTACTCACTTAATCAAGCTATAAAATCAAATAAAAATATTACTAATTTAAATTATAAAATTACTAGTTAGTAGAAATTTTATCTTTATTATATGCTTCCAAGTCTTGAATATGCAGACTAAGTGCATAATGTGATTGTTGTGATTCAATTATAAAAAGTGACATTGCTAATATTAAAAAAATAACAGAAATTATAAAAAAAATTAATGCATAATTTGGAAGACCAACAAATCCGCAAAAAATAGTAACTAAATTAAATAGAAAAGATATGCTGGAGAAAGTTTGCATCCATCTTAGTAATTGCATTCTGCTAGCTAATATTTGAATTCTCTCAGCTGATAAATTATTTATTTCATTATTTTGAGACATGATATGCAATTTTCTAATTAGCATAGCTAATGCAGTATATTTATTTGTAAAAACTAGAAGCATGATTGGTATTGCAGGGAAAAGTAATGCAGGGTACCAGAAAAAGTTATTATCAATATTCATATTTTTTACTATGCATATATTATGCCAAAGAAATAACTTAACTTAAAAAATAATAAACTATTCATAATTATAAATTCATATATAATGTTTCGATAAAAAAAAGAGGAGAAAATAATATGTTAAATGTATATTTATCGGGTGAAATACACTCTAATTGGCGAGATGAAATTATTCAACTATGCAATGATGAGGGGTTAAATATTACATTTACATCACCTGTTACAGATCATGAGGCATCAGATAATTGTGGTGTAGAAATCCTCGGACACGAAGAAAATAATTTTTGGAAGGATAATAAAGGGGCAAATATTAATGCTATAAGAACAAAAAAATCTTTAGAAGATTGTGATGTGGTTATTGTCAAATTTGGTGAAAAATACAAACAATGGAATGCGGCTTTCGATACCGGTTATGCAGCAGCACTAAATAAATCCATAATCGTGATTCATGGTGACGAACATCAACATCCTCTTAAAGAAGTTGACGCTTCTGCATCAGCTGTTGTTAAAAGTCAGCAACAAGCTTTTCAGATATTAAAGTACATTCTTAGTGGAAAATTATAAATTGATAATTCCAATATATATCATTTATTACTAACCCAAATTGTTTGGTAAGGTTTTAATGTAATTTTTGAATGAATATCAGATAAAGTTTTATTGCTAATTAAATCTCTCCACTGATCAAAACCTATTAAGTTAATGTCCATTAAAGAGAATTCTCTATTTTCATCTGTTACATTTGTTATGCAAAAAATGCTTTGAGATTTGTCTAAACTTTGTCTCCATACACCATAAAAGTTTTTACCTAAATGAAGCGTAAATTGCACAGCATTTGGATGGAAGGCTGTTTGCTTTTTTCTAATAGCAATTAGATTTTTTAATTTATAAAAAATAAAACTTCCATGATTATTTTCATCGTCAATAATTTTCTTTAGGTTATCAATTTCAAAAACATGTCTGTTTAGGTCTCTTTTTTTATTAGTTTTGGAATAAAGATTTTGATCATTTTTTGTTCCGAATAGGCTGTGAATATAAAAAGCAGGCACACCCTCAAGAGATAGCATAATTATATGTATGCATAAAAATCTATCAAAATGGAAATCTTCATTTCCATTTAGTGTCTCCTGCATAGCATCAAAAAGTGAAATATTAATTTCATAAGGAGATTCCTTATTATCTTTATTTATTCTATATGAAATTTCACCACCATTATTTTTCATTTTATTAATAAGCTTATTTATTTCACTTTTACTCATCATTCCTTCAATAGGCCTAAGTCCAATGCCATCATGGGAAGCAACAAAATTGAGATATGATGCTCCTAATTGTGCAGGCGGCAGACTCATGGTTAATTTTTCGAGATACGAAGAATCGCCTTTAAGAACCGTATATATTAAAATTGGAGGTAACGAAAAATTATAGATCCAATGAGCCTCATTTGCGTTACCAAAATAAGTGACGTTCTCTCTTGCTGGGGTGTTTGTTTCCGTTACCAATATCGCACTAGGCGCCAAATAGTCTAATATTGTTCTAAAAAGCCGGACTATTTCATGTGTTTCTGGAAGATTTACACAGCCTGTGCCAATTTTTTTCCATAAAAATGCAACAGCATCAAATCTAAAAACTGATATACCGTTTTCTAGATAAAAAGTTATTATAGATATAAATTCTTTTAAAACTTCGAAATTTTCAAAATCATAATCAACTTGGTCTTCGCTAAAAGTACACCAAACATATTTTTCACCATTTGCAGTATCTACTTTTGAAAGTAAATCACTCGTTCTTGGCCTAGTGACCGTTGATAAATCAAGATTCTTATCAGCAGTTAAAAAATATTTTGAGCCTGGGCCACTTCCATTTAAGAAGTTTTCAAACCATTTACTTTTTGATGAGCCATGATTTAATACTACATCACCCATGACTGAAAATTTTTGACTTATTCTCTTAATGTCATCCCAAGAACCAAAATTTTTATCAACAGAATAATAATCTTTAACTGAAAAACCTTGGTCTGAGCTTGAGGGGAAAAAAGGTAAAATATGAATAATTGAAACCATATTCATACAATGTTTATCTAAAAATTTTTTTAATGTAGATAAAGGCTTTCTTTTGTTTTCAACTATAGAATTTGGATATGATATTAAAATAGTATCTTTTTCAGACCATTTACTTACGTTATTTAAAAATTTTGGAGGATTCTTACTAAATTTAGATTCAATAAACACTAACAAATCATTGGAAACTTGTTTTATCTCTTTTGTTGTTTTTACTCCACCATATATTTTTACTAGATGTTGTTCTAATCTTATTGAAAAACTTTTACTATCAAGCATCTTTATTCTCTTATTATAACTAAATTTTTGAATCTTCGTCGACTGCTTGGATAAACTTATCTTTAAAGTCGGGTAAAGTATTTTGAACTCTATTCCAATTCGGTGTTAATGGATTATGATTTGGTTTATTTAAAAACTCCTGTCCAGCGATGATAATATTGTTTGCAAACATTTCAATCATTATTTCTTCATCATTAATATTTATATCTAAACCGTTTAGCTTTGCGTCGTTATGGTATATTTCAAGAAGATCCAAAGCTGTTCTGTAGTAGGTCGCTTTAATTGTCCTTAAGTTATTTGATGTAAAAGTATCTCCTTGAGCAGCAAGTTTTCTAATTAATGTTTTTGAAATATCAATAGACATTTTAGATAGTCCTTTTTCTTTATCTTTTAAAGAAATTTCTTGATGTTTGTGGTCATATATTTTTGCAATATCAACTTGGCATATTCTATTTTGAGCGTGATTTCGCTGCATCTCAGACAAGATTCCTATTTCAAGGCCCCAGTCGCTTGGGATTCTTAATTCCTTAAGCATTCTACTTCTAAAAGAAAATTCTCCAGCTAATGGATATCTAAAAACATCAATAAATTCTATATATTCTCTTGGGCCTAAAACCTTTTTGAGTGCTTTTAGTAATGGAGTTACTAGTAGTCTAGTCACTCTTCCATTTAGTTTATTGTTACCTACTCTTGGATAGTATCCTTTACAAAATTCGTAATTAAAAAGAGGGTTTGCAACTGGATAAACCAGCCTAGCTAGCAATTCTTTATCATAAGTTAAAATATCGCAATCATGCAACGCGATAGATCTTGCTTCATCACGTGCAAGTACATAGCCCATGCAATACCATACGTTTTTTCCTTTACCTGATTCACCAGGCGCCAACCCTTTTTTATTTAATTCGTTATCAAGGGCTTTCATACGTGGGCCATCATTCCAGATCACAGAATGTGGCTGATTTAAATTAGAAAAAAATTCTTTTGCCTTTATAAATTGTTTATTATCAGCTTTGTCTAATCCAATTGTGATGTGATTCAAATATTTAACTTTAGATAATATATTAATAATATTTTTTAAAGCAGGACCCTCTATTTCTGAATATAAAGATGGCAAAATTAAATCAATTGGTCTTTTTTTTGAAAAGACAATAAGCTCCTTTTCAAGATCTTCTGCTGACCTATTTGAAATATTATGCAGTGTACTTACTACACCATTTTGATGAAAATCAGCCATTATTGCCTCCTTATCTGCTCGAATGCCTGATTTACACAATCTTCCCAGCCTTCAGGCGCTTCTCTATCGCTAATAAATAAATTACTAGATTTAATATTTTTTATAAAAGTTTGACTATCGTTACTTTTAACTAAACAAGGATAGTCAACGCAGTTAAGCATCTCTAAGTCGTTCTCACTATCCCCAATTGCAATAGTGACAAATTTTTTACTAGGGTAATATTTTTTATATTCATTGACAAGTCTAAGCATGGATATTCCTTTATTTATATTATTTGATATATGGTGAAATCTCCCCCCTTTAATAATTTTCAGGTCATGAGTATGCAAATAATCATTAAATTTAATAAGATTTTCATAATCTGATTTCCATATTATTAACTCAGTAAATTCTCTGCGCGAAGCATTCATTAATTCTTTCTCATTAAGACCAGAGAATTTTTGTTTCTCAAAATCGTTGAGGTCGTTATAAAAAGTACAATGTTCTCCAAATATTTGAAGAATAGCTCTCTTAATTTTACTTATTTTTTTATTTATTTTGGTTGACTCGAAGATAACATTATATCCATCTCTTGTATGAGCAGCATTGTTGAAGTATCTTTTAGGAGAATATATTCCGCCCCCATTTTCACATATAAATGGTAAATCGTATGATTGTTGTTGGAAAAAATAATTTAATTCAATAAATGTTTTACTAGTATTAAATATTACAAAATTGTCATCCTTGAAAATTTTTTTTGTAATATTCATGTTATTACCAAAAGAAAAATTACTTTTATTAAGGAACGATGCATCAAGATCTGTAAAAATTAGAGCGCATAAATTTTTAATTTTATATGTCATTAAGTTTATATTGTTAGCTAGTAATTTTTTATTCTATCATATTAATCATTAGTATCTTCTTCGCAAGAAATAATAAATAGAATATGCTGAAAGAAGAATTCTATAGGCTGAGAGGGGAAATAGGAAAAAAGGACGAATCTCAGCTATAGAATTCATACTACATCCTTGTAAATGCAATATACATGCCAAGCTACTGTAAGAAGTATTAATACTTTGCTATATTGATGACATGAAAAAAATAATATTACTTCTGATATTTTGTATAATAATTATGAATCAAAAAACTTTTGCTGGAAGCCTTTATAAAGATAATTTTCAAGACCCATCTCAATGGAAATTTATATCAGATAATGTTATGGGCGGTGTTTCAACAGGTTCAATTGATTTTTCAATTATAGAGGGTCAGTCAATTGCACATTTATCAGGTAATGTCTCTACAGAAAATAATGGTGGGTTTATACAGTTCAGAAGAAATATGAAAGGAATTACATTGGACGGAGTAAATAATATAAAAATTATTGCAAAAGGAAATAATGAAAAATATTTCGTACATTTGAGAACGACAGGGACAATATTACCCTGGCAGTATTATCAACATAGCTTTACTGTTGAAGAAAAATATAAAGAATTCATTTTACCAATAAAAAAATTCAAAAAATCAGGAGCATTTCAAGCAAGTACAATAAATTCTAAAAATATAAAATCAATTGGCATTGTTGCTTATGGTAAAGATTATAAAGCAAAAATATATGTTAAAGAGATATCTTTTGATGAATGAAAATTAAAAAAGGATTATATAATGATAAGGAATACAAAAATTATAATTTATTCAATTTTATTAATGAGTATATTAGGCTGTACTGAACAATATGAGTATACAGATAAAAAAAATTTAAATAATATATTAAATTCATTTTCAAAAGGTGAATTTTATTCATGTAATTTAAAACCTAGTACCGACCAGAGAAAAAACTATAAAGCTAATAAAGATATAAGTTTGATTCAATCTGAAAATAAAATAGGTTTAATATATAAAAGTGATAAATGGGATAACGGAAACAGTATTTATATTGAAGATAATATAATAAAAAATTCTTTCAATATGGGAAGTTTTTATTCTACAAAAGACTTTAGCGAAGAAATTATAAACAATGAAGTCAAATTAAAATTTGATAAAAAAAATCTTAAAGTTAGCTTATATGATAAAAATGTCATAAATGCTTACACATGTATAGAGCTTAAGAAAATTCTCTCCGAAGCTATGAAAAAGCAAATGCTAAAGAATTTTATATTACAGAAAAATATTGATAGACAATAAAAATGAGAAATCATTATGAAAAAACTTATAATCATTGCGCTTGTGTTTCTATGTCAAAATTCGTTATCAAATGAAAACATTATAAAAAATGTTGAAGCAAAATATATTTTTTACTATAAGAATATGGAAGCTGGCAAAATGACGCTTAAAATTAATACTGAAAATAATAAAATTAAAATTAGCACTGTATATGATGGTAATTTTTTAGCAGAACTAGCAAATAGAGGGTATAGAGAAGAAATATCTCATGTTGAAATAAACCAAAACATTATTTTACCAAAAAAATATATGTATAAAGATGGCGAAGAGTCTTACCAAGCAATATTTAATGCAAATAAAGTTGAAATAATAAAGAAAAATACGGAACCTATAAATCTTAATACTGATGAAATAATATATGACCCCATTTCTCTACTTTTATTATTAATGAGAACTTACCCTAATTTTGATACAAAATATAATGTATTGTCAAAAAAGAATATTAAGATCTACAATTATAATTTTAAAGAAAATGCTTCTATTAAGATAAATAAATTGCAGTACCATGGTTATTCTGCAGAATATATATCAGGAAATAAAAAGAATATTTTCTTTTTCTCAAAAGAGCATAAAAATTTAATGGTATCAACAAGAATTATGAAAAAAGGAAAAGAAAAAATAAGAATTGATTTATCAGAAATTAAGTTTTTAAATTAAAGTAATTTGGGAAATAAATACATGGACCCATTGACGCAGGGAGTTCTTGGTTCAGCAGTTGCACAACAATCTGCTAACAAGAAAAATATAATAATAGCAACATTATTCGGTTTTCTTTCAGGACTTGCTCCAGATCTAGATATTTTTATTAGATCTAATCATGATCCTTTATTAGCTTTAGAATATCATCGTCAGTTTACACACTCTTTAATATTTATTCCTATAGGCGGCTTAATATGCGCATTAATTTTTTATTATTTATTTGCAAAGCGTCGCGAAATAGAATTTAAGAGTGTATATCTTTATTGTACATTAGGGTATGGAACCCACGGTTTGCTAGACTCTTGCACATCATACGGAACCCAGCTGTTATGGCCTTTCAGTGATGCAAGAATATCTTGGAATACTATATCAATAATAGACCCAATATTTACATTACCAATATTTCTTTTAATATTAATTGGCGCTTTAAAAAAGAAAAAGATTTATACTCGAATATCTTTATGTTGGATTATTGGTTACTGTATATTTGGGGTAGTTCAGAAGGAAAGAGCGAAAGATCTAGCGTCAAATCTTGCATTATCAAGAGGACATACCAACGCGCTAGTGGATGTTAAGCCAAGTTTTGCAAATTTAATAGTGTGGAAATCAATATATAGTAATAATAATATTTATTATGTTGACGCCGTAAAAGTAGGATTACGAACAAAAATATATGAGGGCTCAAAAATCAATAAATTGAATATCAGTGAGTCATTTCCATGGCTCGATTTATCTAGCCAGCAAGCAAAAGATATTGAAAGGTTTAGATGGTTTTCTGGAGGATACGTTGCATTATCTAACAAATACAAAAATCGGATTATTGATATTAGGTACTCAATGTTACCAAATGAAATTAAAGGCTTATGGGGAATTGAATTGGATAGTTTAGCTGGTAGTGAAATTCATGCTAAATATGTTTTCAACCGAGAAAGAAATATAAATTCAATAAAAGAATTATTTAAGATGATTAAAGATTAATTCAATAAATAAGAAGGAAAAAGAATGGATAAGCAAATTATAGCAATAGGTGGTGGTGGCTTTGGACGAAATCCTGGAGATGGTGTTATTGAGAAATACATACTAGACCAAGCAAAAAAAGCTAGGCCAAATATATGCTTTATTCCAACAGCAACGGGAGATGATGAGTCATACAAGGTTAGTTACTATGCCACGCTTAGTAAATTAAATTGTAATCCTTCTCACTTAGATTTATTTAAAAGAACTCCAGATCTGAAAAAGCTAATCAAAGAGCAGGATATAATATTTGTTGGCGGTGGGAACACAAAAAGTATGTTGGCAGTTTGGCGAGACTGGGATCTTGATGTAATCTTAAAAGAAGCATATGAAAATGGTACTATAATGAGTGGTGTAAGTGCTGGTGCAATATGTTGGTTTGAAAAAGGAATTACTGATTCATGGTCAAAAAAGCTCAATATCATGGACTGCTTGAGTTTTACAAAAGGAAATTGTTGCCCACATTATGACGAAGAATCAGAAAGAAGACCTTCATTATCAAAATTTATTAAGAATAATGAAATGCAAAATTGTTACGCAATTGAAGGTGGTTCCGCACTTCATATAAAAAATGACGAAGTACATTATGCAATTTCGTTTAGAGGAAAAAAGAATTCATATCTAGTTGAATATGAGGATAAAAAAATTAAAGAGAATGTTTTGCCTCTTATGAGTATAAAATAATGATAAGTGACTTTGTCCAAAGTATAGGATTTTTAGCAGCTATTTGCACAACTATAGCTTTTCTACCTCAAGCTTGGAAAATATACAAAACAAAGAGCTCTAAAGATATATCTTTGCCAACGTGGATTATATTTAGCTTTGGTGTATTCTTGTGGCTAATTTACGGTATTTTAATAATGTCATTTCCTTTAATTTTAGCTAATATATTTACTTTATTATTATCATTATTTATATTAATTTTTAAAATTAAATATAATAAATAGGGAAGTATGGATTAAATAGATCTTTTATTTTTTATAGTAAAACTAAACCATTAACAAAGGTTGGAATTGGAGATAATGACGAAAAGCATATTTTATAAATTTGAAAAAATCGATGAGAATGAGTTTTTCTTTGCAATTAGAGATGGATACCCTGTAACTCCACTACATACACTAATTATCCCACAAAGGCATATCTTATCTTTTTTTGAATTAGATTCTACAGAGCAAAAGCATCTCTTCCCATTTATAGAAAAGCAAAGAAATGTAATTTTAAGTAAAGATTCATCAGTAACTGGATTTAATATTGGGTTAAATGACGGTCGAGACGCAGGTCGGAGCGTTGATCATTTGCATATACATCTTATCCCAAGAAGAAGCGGCGATATGCCTAATCCACGAGGGGGAGTTAGAGGCGTAATCCCAAGCAAGCAGAAATATATAAAAAAGGAAGCTAGTAAATGAATGATAAAACGCAGCAAGATAAATCATTATTTATGACGAGGTTAATGACACCTGATATGTCTAATTTTTCAGGAAAAGTTCATGGTGGAACAATATTAAAATTATTGGATGAAGCAGCTTTCACATGTGCATCTAGGTACTGTAAAACGTATGTAGTAACAAAGTCATTAGATCAAGTTGTTTTTAAAAATCCTATAGAAGTAGGTGACCTTATAACGTTCAAATGTAATATAAATTATGTTGGAAAGACTTCAATGGAAGTCGGAGTTCGTGTTGAAGGAGAAAAAATTAAAGAAAAGGAAGAGTACCATGCTATTTCTAGTTATTTTACTATGGTTTCTATAAGTGAAGATGGAAAACCCATGGAGGTCCCGAAGTTAAATATTGAGTCTGAGATTGAAAAAAAATTATTTAAAGCAGGAGAAATGAGATGTGCAATGCGAAAAGAAATTCAAGAAAGAAATAAAAAACTTCATGTAAGTTTAGATAACTGGATAAAAATATGGAGCTAATAGTAAAAATATGAATGAAAACATAACTAATGACATAAAAAATATTGTTAAAAAAGGCAAAGAAACTGGTTATATTTTAATATCCGAATTAGACGAAATTATTAAGGATTTGAAGTCTGCTGATCAACAATATATAAGAGACGGTATGGAAGAACTAGAGATACAAGTTGTGAAAACACCAAAAGACTATGATGAATATAAATATATGACAGGGGAAGAAGCTATTGCATTTTTGCAAAGCTTAAGTGATGGAAAAACAAAAGCTTTTGTTAGAGATGAAGATAAAGAAAAATAAAGTATGCGATCAAGTAAAATTAAATATTGTTCGAAAAAGTGTGAAAAAAAGCTATGTAATAAAAAATGTAAATCTAGAAAAAAAAGCGAAAAAAAAGCGAAAAAAAATACTAAAAATTTGGATCTAGTGTAATTAAAAGCACATAAGAAAACCAGATAGTCGATATAAGTAAAAGAATATAATAGACAGGGCTGGTAATAATTTCAAACTTCTTATTTTTGTTTATAAAATTATGTTTAACATTAATAAATAAAAACAAAGCAAAAAGAGGAATAAAAATAATACAAAAAATTAATGAAGATGTGCTCACTGTCTAACTCCGTATAAAAATTTATTTAAGTATCAGGTTGAGGCATTGGAAGACCTGCTAATTTGCATATTTCATGGATAGGATCAAATTTAAATAAGTTATAAATATGATGCTCGTAAATTTTTTTATTATGAAATTTTTTAATATTTGGAGTTAACTCCATAAGCATCTGATGCATAGTTGGACATTCAAGATTAACTTTATAATAATCCCTAAAATAATAAATTAATTCCCAGTGATCTGTAAATAAATTAATATTATCAATCTTTGCTATTTCTAAAGCATATGATTCAGACCAGTCATCTAAGTGAACAAGATATCCTTGATCATTTGTTTTAATTAAGTTGCCCTCAACATATATATTCACTTTATTGCCTCTAAAAAAATACTTATTTATTTAGTATCTTCTCAAAAAATAAAAAATCAAATATATTCACAATTTAATTAAATTATTATCAACTAATAATGTTTTATAAATAAAATTAATAAACAGAATTAAAAAAATTGAAAACAATAGCTTGTTAAGTGTTTATAATAAAATTGTAAAAGGAGGTGAATTATGTCAAATAGATGCAAAGATAATAAGGCTAGTTATAACCGATTTAAAGCAGAAAAACTCCAAAAAAAGATACGCATAAAAATTAATAATATTCAAAATAAAATAAATAAAAATAATTCTCAAGATAATAATTTAATACTCGAAAGTAAAGTTAAAAAATTGCATGAAATATATAACTCCACTTTTAGAACAGCAAAAGAAAAAAATAGAAAAAAAGAAGTTCAAATTATAAATTCAAGAATTGAAGAGTATCAATTTGATCTAAAATATTTAGATAGATGTATTTCATATGAAAATAAAAAAATTACTAAAATAAAAATAAAAATCTGTAAACTTATAAATAGAAGAGAAAGTCTTAAAAGCCAGGTTTTTAACAAAAAAAATAGAAGAAGAGTACCTTCTCTTATAAGAGATAGTTTTAGAAAGTATAGACTAATGGACGGAATGATTTCATAGTTTCTATTATTGGTTAACAACCATATATAAAATTTATTACACGCAATAATTGAGTTAATGGCTTAATCATCAATAAAATCAATAATTTGTCGATTAAATAATGAATTGCTGATCAGTATTTCATATTATGCTATTATATTTCTTTATAAACGATGTAAGCCATAGTAAGAATTCATGAGCGATTTTCTAAAAAATTATGATGCGATCACAGATACGCAATTAAGATCTTGCGTGAAGCTTTTAGGCAAGCTTTTAGGCAACGCTATTAAATCGCATGCTGGTAAAGATGTTTACGCCGTAGTGGAAAAGCTAAGAAAAGGATTTATAAATCTTCAAGATAATAATAATCAAGAACAGCATGATCAGCTAATTAACTTCATAGATAAACTTAATCCTGAAGTCTTAAAAAATGTCGTTAGATCATTCTCCAAATATTTTGCTTTAGTCAATGTTGCTGAAGAAGCATATCAACATATACATAGAGAAAGTACTTTAAGATCAGGCAAAGCAGGCTCATCATTGTGGGAAGGTTCTTTTGATCACATGCTCAAAGACTGTAAAACAAATGGCATCACAACAGATGGCTTACAGAAATTATATAATAGTTTGCAGTTTGTACCTGTATTTACAGCTCATCCTACAGAAGCTATGAGAAGAAGTAAGATGGAGGCGACACGCAGAATTTTTGCCACTATTTTAGAACTTCATAATTATCGTGCTCAATCTATTAAAAAAGAAGAAATAATTAAAAAACTGGAAGCCCAAATATTGATACTTTGGAAAACAGATGAAGTTCGTATGAAAAAGCCAACAGTAGAAGATGAAGTGAGAAATGGTTTATATTATTTTAATACATCTTTGTTTAAAGCAGTCCCTCAAATGTATAGAGATTTGGAAAACGCGACAAGAAGAATATATTGTGATTCCTTAACAGTTAACTCTATAAAAGTACCAAGTTTTTTAAGATTTGGGTCTTGGATTGGCGGAGATAGAGATGGAAATCCTTTTGTTACTCCAGATGTAACTCAAAAAGCTGTATATATGCACTCCAAAACAGCACTAAAAGAATATATAACAAGAGCAAAAGAATTATCTTTATTCATGACTCATTCAGACCAACTTATGAAGCCATCTGACAATTTTATTAAATCATTAGAAAAAGATGACAAATTTTTAAAAGCAGCTTTTCATAAAAAAACAAATGACTTTCCAAAAGAGCCATACAGAAGAAAATTTAATATTATAAGTTATCGCTTAGCCGAGTCTTTAAAAAGAATAACAGAGCTTCAGGACGGCAAAAATAATAAAGAAAAAACTAATGCGTATTCATGTGAGAAAGAACTTCTTGAAGATTTATATACCATTAGAGATTCTTTAAAAGCAGATGGAGATTTAGTTTTACTTGAGTTTGGGTTAGATGACTTCATTAGATTAGTTGAGACATTTGGGTTCTTCTTAGTGAATTTAGATATCCGAGAGGAGTCAACAAGACATACAAACGTTGTAAGCGCAGTAATTAAGCAAGCTAAAAATAAGAATTACAACAACATGAACGAGGAAGAAAAAGTTAAGTTGCTATCAAATATGCTTATATCAAAAGAAACATATAAGGATAGCTATGAATTACTTTCAGATGAACTCAAAGTCATTGTGGATGTTTTCAAAACAATGATTATCCTTAGGGAGCAAGTAAGTCCAGAAGCATTTGGGCATTATATTATCTCTATGACTCATGATGCAAGCCATGTTCTTGAGGTTATGCTGATAGCAAAAATGGTTGGTCTTATCGGAGAGAAAGATAATGGAGAACTATTCTGTAATATTTTAATTACTCCGTTATTTGAAACTGTTGACGACTTAGCCAGAATTAAAATCATTTTAGAGTCGCTTTTCTCTAATGAAGTTTATAAAAAATTTTTACAATGTCACGAGGATAATCTGCAAGAAGTAATGTTAGGGTATTCTGACTCTTGTAAAGATGGAGGAATATTAGCTTCTTCGTACGGTCTATATGAAGCACAACAACAGATAATTGAGATATCTGAAAAATATAAAGTAGAGTGTAAAATATTTCATGGCAGGGGTGGAACGGTCGGCCGTGGTGGAGGTCCAACACATAATTCTATTGTTGCACAGCCAGCAAATACAGTTAATGGAAAGATAAAAATAACAGAACAAGGAGAAGTGTTGTCATACAAATATGCTCAATATGAAACTGCATGCTATGAATTAGAAATGGCTATTAGCGGACTCATAAAAGCAAGCCAGCATATTGTTGTGGAACAAAAATCTGATACTTCAGAGTACGAAAAAATAATGAAAAATATGTCCAATATGGGAGAAAATAAATATCGAGATCTTACTGATAAAACTCCAGGTTTGATTGACTATTTTTATGAAGCTACGCCAGTACAGGAATTAGGGGAATTAAATATAGGGTCTAGACCAGCTCATAGATCTAGTGGTGAAAGATCTAGATATTCAATTAGAGCAATCCCATGGGTATTTGGTTGGTCATTATCAAGGAATACACTGCCTGCTTGGTATGGTTTAGGAACTGCCTTAAATAAAATTTACGATGAAAAAGGAATAGAAATCCTGCAAGAAATGTATAGAGAATGGCCATTCTTTCACATGATGATTGATAATATAGGCCAAGCAATTGCAAAAGCTGACTTGGCCATCTCAAAAGATTATGCAACGTTAGCAAATGATCAGGAAACTGCTAAGAAAATATTTGCAAAAATAGAAGAAGAATATATGTTAACAGAAAATTTAATGCTTCAAATAATAGACACACATAGACTACTAGCAGACAATAAAAAATTAGCATTATCACTATATAGAAGAAAGCCCTATATGGATCCATTGAATTATATCCAAGTAATGTTGTTAAGAAAGCATAGAAATTCAAGCTCTCATGATGAGGCGGTATTTAATCCTTTACTTAGAACTATCCATGCAATTGCTGCTGGATTAAGAAATACTGGTTAAACAACTATCAATTTTTTTAAATTTAATATTATTTTATTAAGAATAAGAAACATTCTTATTTAAAATCCCTTCATGACTTTCCACCATAGATATAATAGCAATCTATATTAAACATTAATATTTTCTTAGTTCATGTTTGTAACTATAAATATACAATTTTAATTGTTACATTTTTAAATAAGGCAAACAAAATAGGGGAAATTTATGAATAAACAACATTTAGCTTTGTCACTTAGTGTTGGAGTACTTGGGGGTATCTCTTTAATTTTAGCAACTGCTTTTACCCATTACATTGTTTGGGTAGGATTTATTGCATGGGGACTATTCTTTAAAAACGGTGGGGATAATGCAGCATTAAAAATGGGTATATCCGCAGGGATTTATGGAGCAGTTCTTGCCGGACTCTTCTTTGTTCTTTCGGGAGCTATAAATATTGGTGGAGCATTAAATGGGCCCATATGGATTGCAATAACAGTGTTCGCTTTAATTTTTGGAACACAAATTCCAATGTTTAGTTGTGCGCCAACAGCCGTATGCGGCTACGCAGTAACGGCAGGTTACTGTATTCATGCAATAGATGGAGCAATGATTCCTATGATAAGTACTATAGCTTTAACTAATCCTTTAGTCTCAATCATTATATCACTTATTATTGGAACAATATTTGGAATGTTATCTGGCAAAGTTGCTGAGGCAATAGGAAGTTAAGAAAGTTTATTATATCGTTAGCTCTAACTAGACCGGAAGATAGCTTTCCGGTCTTTTTTTTAAATAATAGATGCTAAAAGTTCTCGTATCTTTATTTATAGAATCAGTGTTTAGTACTTCTTTTTTTATAAATCTCCATCCAAGATTTCTATAATATGCTAAACAAGAAGCACTTTCGCGTCTAAATTTAATTTGTTTCCACCACGAAGAATTTCCTGTGACTAAAGTAATTTTTTTATATATGTACATTAAATTAAATTATATTATAAATAATAATTTATGATAATATTTACAAAATTTAATCAGATATAGATTTTTACACATGAAAAATAACGGCTTCAATCCATGGGGTAAACTAACAGGCATAACGATATGGATTTTGCAGATGACCCTTGGTATATCATTCATGTTACATGGTATTGGCAAGCTGCCATTCCCACCAGAAAAATTTATTTCATGGCTAGAGAGTATTGGGATGATATCGCCATACTTCATTGGATCACTTGTGACCATCGGTGAAATAGGGGCTGGCGTAGGATTAATCGTAGGAAGTTTTATACCTGGAATACTAGGCCATTATATAACTAAGCTATCAGCATTATCTGTATTCATAATAATGATTGGTGCATTTTATTTGGCGCATCCAGACTGGTTTATAAATGAAAAATTATTTAAAAGCGAGCAAATTTATATTTTTGTTTTAAGTATATTTTTCTTAATAAATGGTAATAAAAAATAAACTATTAAGCACTCAATCATAAAGTTTTTTATACTTAATTATTTTTTTATTACTTTTTAGTTTTCTTTTTTGCAGGATAGAATCTTTTTTTTGGTTTTGCATCAGAACTTCGGACGGTTTTTTTAGAAGACTTGCCACTAGATTTTCTTTTTGGTTTGTCAGCAAAATTTTTCCCATTCGAAGACTTGCCACTAGATTTTCTTTTTGGTTTGTCAGCAAAATTTTTCCCATTCGAAGACTTGCCACTAGATTTTCTTTTTGGTTTGTATGATTTATTACTCGATTTTCCTCTTGTCGAATATTTATGTTTTGCGTCTGGATTTAATAGCATATCAATATTTAGCCAAAGATGCCCCTCGTTTGGAGACACAAAGCATATAGCTTCACCGCTTGCACCTGCTCTAGCTGTTCTTCCGATTCTATGGATATAATCTTCAGCAACCTGAGGAAGGTCGAAGTTAATAACATGTTGAAGATGGCGGACATCTAATCCACGAGAAGCTATATCTGTAGCAATTAAAACTCTAATTTTATTTTCTCTAAAATTCTTCATTATCCTATCACGCTTACTTTGTCTTAAGTCTCCGTTTAATGCATCAGCTTTAAAGCCGTCTCGTTTAAGATTCTTTGCAATTTTTTCAGTACTATGTTTTGTTTTTACGAAAACTAAAACAGCGCCTTTCCGCTTCTCTAGTTGCTCTATTAAGGTGTTATATTTTTTAGAATTATCAATATTTATAACTTCATGTTTTATATTTTTTGATAAAGTATTTTCAGCATCGACTGTAACTCGCTCAGGGTTTTTTAAATATTTTTTTGACAAAGTGATTATATTTTTAGGGAATGTAGCTGAAAACATCAAAGTTTGTCGTTCTTGCGGCATAAATTTTAAAATTTGATTAATTTGTATACCAAATCCCATATCAAGCATTCTATCTGTCTCATCTAGAACAAGGTAAGCTGTTTTTTTAAGACTTAGGGATTTTTTCTCTAGATGGTCATTTATACGGCCTGGAGTGCCAATTATAATTCTTGGATTTCTTTTTAGTTGATTAAGTTGTTTTCCAATAGCTTCACCTCCAATGAGACAACATGCTTTAATAGAATTTGATGGTCCCAACAAATCTCTAAAAACATTAATAACTTGTTTTGCTAATTCTCTTGTAGGAGTAACAATTAGCGCGCACTCGTCCTTATTAGAAGAAATTATTCTGTCAATAACAGGTATGGCAAAAGCTCCAGTTTTTCCAGTTCCAGTGGAAGCCGACCCTAAAAGATCTTTGCCAGCAAGTATAAAGGGTATAGCTTCAGCTTGTATAGGTGTCGGTTTCTTAAAACCTATTTTTTTTAAAGATTTATTTAGAGCCTGACAAAGTCCTAATTTTTCAAAATTATCCATTTGGCTTCCATATTTGTTGAGAAACCAATGTGCATTACGTGAAATTCAATAATTTAAGTAATTAACGCGGGAATCTTTTATAAAATGCAATATCGCAATTTGGCGCTACTTTGACAGTAACTTGATGATAATACAAGTAATAAATTCAGCAGTTTCATTTAAAATCAAATTATAATTTGTATTTATATTTTATTGAATTAGAATGACAAATTCAAAAATTTACTTAACAAAATCCTATGATTAAAGCACAAGGTTTAGAAATATCATTTACAGGTCAAGAAATTTTTAAAGACGTCGATGTAATAATTAATAAAAAAGAAAAAGTGGGGTTTATCGGTAGAAATGGTTCAGGTAAAAGTACATTTTTAAAATTAATTTTAGGTCAACTCGAAGCAGATAGCGGGGAAATAATAATCCCAAAAGGTTATAAGATAGGACATCTTGAGCAACACATAAAATTTACTCATAGTACAGTGCTAGAAGAAGTTTGCAGCATACTTACTGGCGATAGGGAATATGAAGGATGGAAAGGAGAGTCAATATTAACTGGACTGGGATTTACATATGAAGAAATGATGAAGGACCCAAAAGATTTTTCTGGCGGGTATCAAGTAAAAATTAATCTAGCTAAGCTATTACTTGATGAACCAAATATGCTTTTATTAGATGAACCTACGAACTATTTAGATATTCATTCAATAAGATGGTTGCAAAAATTTCTAAACGACTGGCGTCAAGAATTAATACTAATTACCCATGATCGAAATTTTATGAATAGCGTCATTAGTCATACATTAAATATACATAGAGGAGTATTTAAAAAAACAGCAGGTAATACTGAAAATGTAATGGAGAAAATATTAGAAGAAGAAGAAATATATAATAAGACAGTTCTAAATGAGAGCAAGAAAAGAGAAAAGACAGAGGAGTGGATAAAAAGGTTTGGGTCAAAAGCAAGTATGGCAAGTAGAGCGCAGTCAAAAGTCAAAATGCTAGAAAAAAGTGGAAAAAAAGAAAAACTAGCAGCGATTGCAAACTTAGATTTTAAATTTAATTATATGCCATATAACAGTAAAGAAAATCTTTTGAATATTAAAAAACTTGATTTTTATTATAACGAAGAAAATTATCTTATAAAAAATATTTCTTTTAGCATAAAAAAGACAGATAAAATATGTGTAATAGGAAAAAACGGAAAGGGTAAATCAACGCTTTTAAAACTAATAACAAAAGATTTACTACCAAAATCTGGTGAGGTTAATATGCATCAAAAAACTGAGTTTGGATACTTTGGGCAGATGAATATTGACAGGTTGAAACCTAATAACAGTGTTTATCAGGAAATACAAAGCTATGTTCCAGAATTGGAAGAAACTAAAGTAAGAAGGGTGTGTGGAAACATGATGTTTTCAAGCAAACTTTCTAGTAAGCAAATAAAAGTCTTATCTGGTGGAGAGAAAAGTAGAGTAATGCTAGGTAAAATATTGCTTAAACCAGCAAATTTGTTAATGTTAGATGAGCCAACTAATCACTTAGATCTTGATTCGTGCGAGTCATTATTAGAGGCCATAAAGTCTTTTGACGGTGCAGTAATGATGGTTACGCATGATGAATATTTCTTAAAAGAAATAGCAAATAAATTGATAGTTTTTGATGATAACAAAGTGTCAGTATTCGAGGGTTCGTATGAAGATTTTTTAAGTAAAGTTGGCTGGAAAGATGAATAATAAATTAATTAAAGTTAAAAATGAAAACTAAAGTATATTTTAATAATTCTTGTTCTATTTGTAGAACTGAAATTAATGAATACAAAAAACACTCAGAAGATAAAATTGAATGGGTTGATATATCTACTTATGATAATTCAGAAAGTGAAACTAATAAAAAAAAAGACGAGCTTTATAGAAGAATGCATGTATTAGAAAATGGGAAAATAATTTCTGGAGCAGAATCTTTTTTGATTATATGGAAGCAAATTCCAAAATATAATTTTTTATGTAAGTTTTTTAAAAGTCCATTAGTATTTCCATTTTTTAATATAATCTATGAAGTTATTGCTTATTTTTTATATTTAAAAAGTAAATTATCAAGATGAAAATATTATCAATTAATATATCACTTCCTAAAAAAATATTATTTAATAATAAAACTCTAAATACCAGCATATATAAAAAACCAATAGATGGGAAAGTGAGCATTAGTAAAAAAGGTATTGAGGGAGATAAGCAAGCCGATTTAAAATCTCATGGTGGTGTAAATAAGGCAGTATATGCTTATTCATATAATCATTACATTTATTGGGGAAGATTACTAAAAAACGATTTTTCTAAAAACTATGGTTTAATTGGTGAAAATTTGACTATTAACAACTTTGATGAAAAAGAATGTTTCATAGGCGACCAATTTCAGATCTCCAATACAGTTTTACAAATTACTCAACCAAGGATTCCATGCTATAAGCTAGCTATCAAAATGAATAAAAAAGATTTTTTAAGTTTTTTTACAGATTATTGCCATCTTGGAGCATATATGAAAGTTATAAAAAACGGAGTAATCGAAAAAGGAGATGATTTAAGGTTAATTCATCGTGAAAATTTAACCATGAGTATATATGAAATTTCAAAATTACTCTTTCATGAAAGTGATAATATTGCAAAGATGAAAAAAGCACTGGAAATAGATTGTTTATCCGAAGAAATAAAGACCCGTTTTACTTCAAGACTTGTTAAACTGGGTCACTACGAAATCATATAGAAGTAATGACATGGAGAAAATTAGAAGTTTTTTTAAAGCTGAGTCTAATTATCAATTATTTATTATAAATATTGTTTTCGCCTTAACTGGAACTTCTTCTCTTTTTTTGGCAGATTATATTTTGAATTCACTGTTAATAACAAAAGATGCATATGGCAGTTTCTTTTACTGGCTAACAAGAATAATTTTAATATTACCTTTATATCAGGCATTGCTAATAATATTCGGAGTAATATTCGGAGAATTTACATATTTTTGGAAAATGGAGAAAAAAACAATAAGTAAGCTAAAATCTATTTTTAGTAAGAAATAAAATAGTAATTTTGAATAAACATATTTGTTACAATAAATATATCTTTTAAAGTAAAAGTAGGCATGGAGATAATTATGGAAAAAGTAGATAGAAAAAAAGTTATTTTATTGTTAAATGAAATCATGAAATATGAATTAGCTGGAGTAGTTAGATATACACATTCTGCACTTATGGTTGTTGGACCCTACAGGGAAAGTTTAATAAAATATTTTAATGAGCAATCAACAGAGTCATTAGCTCATGCGCAAAGTGCTGGAGAATTATTAGTAAGTTTAGGTGGACATCCATCGCAGGATATTTCAATTATTGAAGAGTCTAATGAGCACTCAATCACTTCTTTATTGGCGGAAAGTTTACAGCATGAAAGAAAAGCAGTTTCTCTTTATAAAGATTTATTGATTGAAGTAGAAAATAAAAGTATATATTTAGAGGAATATGCCAAAGAAATGATTAAAAACGAAGAAATACATACTTTAACAGTAGAAAAAATGCTTAGAGATTATGAGTAGTAATAAAGATTTTCCAAGAAGGGTGTTATCTGGAGTTCAGCCTACAGGAGGTCTACATTTAGGTAATTATCTAGGTGCAATAAAAAACTTTGTTCCCCTGCAAGAAAAATTTCAATCTTTATTTTGTGTTGTAGACCTCCATGCAATAACTGTTTGGCAAGAGCCAAAGGAGTTGATGTCAAAAAAATGTGAAGTTGCAGCAGCTTTCATTGCTTCTGGCATAGACCCTAAAAAAAGTATTGTCTTTAATCAATCGCAAGTTGCTGAACATTTACAGTTAGCATGGATATTAAATTGTGTTGCAAGAATGGGTTGGTTAAATAGAATGACTCAATTTAAAGACAAGGCAGGTAAAAATAAGGAAAATGTTAGCGTAGGTTTGTTTACTTATCCAGTCTTAATGGCCTCAGACATAATGATATATAAGGCAACTCATGTTCCGGTAGGAGAAGATCAAAAGCAGCATCTAGAACTCGCGAGAGATATAGTCCAAAAATTTAATAATGATTTTAAAAAAAATGTTTTCCCAATGCCTGAACCAATTATCATGAAGAGTGCTGCAAGAATTATGAGCTTAAGAGATGGAACTAAAAAAATGAGTAAATCAGATATATCAGAATACTCAAGAATAATGCTCACTGACAGTGATGATGAAATTTCAAAAAAAATAAAAAAAGCTAAAACAGACGCAATGCCATTACCCAATTCTTTAAAGGAATTAGAAAATATGCCAGAAGCAACAAATCTATTAACAATATATGCTGCATGCGAAGATGAAAATTTTGAACTAGTTTTTAATAGGTACCAGGGAAAAAATTTCTCAGAACTAAAAAAAGACTTGATAGATATAGTTATAAATAAGCTTAGTCCTATAAGAGATGAAATGATCAAGTTAACAAGTGACGAAGACTACCTACAAAAAATATTACAGTCTGGCTCATTGGATGCAAAAAAAATAGCAACAGAGGTTTTAAAAGAAGTTTATGATGTTGTTGGTTTAAATTTTTCTAGTTAATTTAAATTGATTGCCCAAAAAAAAATTCTAGAAGAACTTGCTAGAAAAGATAATAAATTAAAAATAATTCTTGATAATTCAAAAAAATGCCCTTTTTTGCTAAAACCTGCAATAAAAGAAGAAATTCTATTCTATGAATTAGCTCAATCTATAGTAGGCCAACAAATATCAGCAAAAGTTGCAGATTTAATCTGGAAAAGAATAACTTCTTTTTCAGACAATAAGAAAGATTTTTTAGTTTTTATTTCTCAGTCTCGTTTAAAATGGGCTAGAGAACAAGGTTTGTCTTCAAGAAAACATGAATATATAAAGTTAATTGCAAAAAAAATAGTGACAAAAAGATTATCATTAGAGTCAGTACAAAATATGAGTGACAGTGAAGCAAAAGATTTTTTATTAGAATTAAAAGGTGTCGGGCCTTGGACCTCAGAAATGTTTTTAATGTTTGCCTATAAAAGACTCGACATTTTTTCAATTGGTGATATTGCACTAAGAAGGGCAATATCAGAGATTTATCAAGTTGATAAAGATGATCAAAAAAAGATAATTTCTTTGGCTAGAGTTTGGGCGCCATATAGATCTATAGTTTGTTGGTATTTATGGGAGTATTTAGGGGTATAAAATTAAAAATCGTAAGTTATACCTTTCCTTTCCCAATCTCCGTATCTCGTCGGTTCTAGACCTTTTGGTCCGTTTTTCTCTTTCGCTCTTAAAACAGCAACTTCTTGCCTTTTTCGCTCTCTAGCTTCTGCTAAAGCATTTTTGGCATTTTCTTTGTTCTTTTCAATTAAGGTTTTGTTCATTAATCTATATGAGTATTTTCTAATATATTAGAGTATAATACTTTATGATAAATATTCAAACAATAAGGAAATTAATATGAGTAAACTTGCAAAGCTTTTTAGCTTAATAACTATAATTTTATTTAGTAACGTAGTGCATGCTTCTGAAAATCATGTAGTAAAAATGTTGAATAATGGAACTACAGGATCAATGGTTTTTGAACCAGCGTTTATAAAAATAAATACTGGAGATAGTATCACTTTTGAAATGACTGACGCTGGTCATAATGCTGTCACAGTTGCTGGACCTTCAGGTAGCAGCCCTTTTGATACAAAATATAAGCCTTCAACAACAGTTAAATTTGATGTTAACGGTATATATTTATATAAATGCACACCTCATGCGATGATGGCTATGGCAGGGTTAATTCAAGTATCAGATTCAAGTAATAAAGTTGAAATGGCAAAGGCAATAGAGAGGTTTGAAGGAACAGTTATGATGCCAAATGTTAAGACAAGAATGTCTGATTTATTTAACAAAAATATAAAATAATTCTGTCGAGTATGCAGGGATTTATTAAGTATCCCTGTATGCCTTTTCAATTCTTTCTTGTCTGCTTTTCTCTTCTGCACAAAATAAAGCAGTTGGCCTAACAAGCAATCTTTCTATACCTATTGCTTCTCCGGTATTTATACAATAACCATAACTTCCATCATTAATTCGTAAAATTGCTTCATCTATTTTAGGAAGAAGTTTAGATTCCCTATCGAGTATTCTCAGCCTTAAATGAATTTCTTCTTCAATTTGAGCTCTATCTAAATCATCGCACTCTCTCGATTGTTGAGACAATTCAGATCTTTCGTTTTCTAAATGCTTCCTCAATTCAATTTTCATATTAATTAAACGTTCTTTAAAAAATTCAAGTTGATCGTCATTCATATAGCGGCTTGCAGCTGCTTTTTTTATTTTTGCTTCAGTGTATTTCATTAATCAATTATCCTATATAAATATTAAACCAATATGAATACTAAATAGTTAGGCGCGTTATTATACAACGGTTTCTTCAACACTCAAGATTAATTTTAAGATTAATAAATTATTGATTTAATTTATTTTTTTCGTAAAGACAATATATTTAAGCCTTTTAATAGATTTATAGCCTCTGATAATTGGTAGTCATTTTCGAGTTTTTTATTCTGAGCTTGCGGCTCACCGTCTTTATTTTTCTTATCTGTATTTTTTAAGTGGCCCTTTAAGTCAGACTCTTTTATCATTTTATTCTTATTTAGTGAGCTCAATTCTAAATCTTTCACAATGATATCTGGTGTAATACCTTTAGCTTGAATAGATCTTCCGTTAGGAGTGTAATATCTAGCTGTAGTTATTTTTACTGCAGTTTTAGATGTAATCGGCAATATAGTTTGAACAGACCCTTTTCCAAAAGACTGCGTTCCCATAATTATTGCTCTTTTATGATCTTGTAAAGCACCTGCCACAATTTCAGATGCTGAAGCTGAGCCACCATTTATTAATACAACTATGGGTTTCCCTTCAGCTAGATCAGTATTATTTGAAGTGAATTCATATACTGCATTTTCAGTTTTCCCTTTAGTAAAAACTAGTTTCTTCTTACCTTTTATAAAAGCATCACTTACATCAACTGCTGCACCAAGAACTCCACCAGGGTTGTTTCTCATATCTATTACGAAACCTTTTATGTTCCCTTTTGCATCCTTTTTTAAATTAGATATTGCGTCATATAAATTATTCCCAGTTTTATTTTGAAAGCTAGAAATTCTTATATATCCATAATTATCATCAATAATCTCATATTTTACACTTTTAACCTTAATTTTAGCTCTGACGATTTTAATTTCTATCGGTCCATTTTCCCCTGTTCTTGCAATTGTTAGCAAAATTGGGCTACCAACTTTTCCTCTCATTAAATCTACAGCCTGATTAAGAGATAACCCTTTAACTGGCTTTGCGTCTATCTCTATTATTAGGTCTCCAGATTTAACACCAGCTTTATAGGCTGGAGTATCATCAATCGGCGTTATAACTTTAACAAAACCATCTTCCATTGTTACTTCTATGCCCAAGCCTCCAAATTCACCTTTGGTTCCTATTTGAAGATCTTTAAAATCTTTTTCATTTAAAAAAGTTGAATGCGGGTCAAGACCCTCAAGCATTCCTTTAATTGCGTTATCAAATAACTCCTTATCAGTTATATCTTGAACATAATTTTGTTTTATTTTCAAATATACCTCAGAGAAAGCTTGCAATTGATTAAGAGGAAGACTTGTTTTGGATGCATAAGCGCTACTACTATTTTTGAAGTAAAACATAGTAATAATAGCAAATGTTAATGCGAATATAATTAAAACATTTTTGTATTTGAAAACTTTCATATCACTATAGTATTAGAATTTCATCATTGAGCCAAACTAAATTTGTTCTTAATATTGCACCAATCATGGGGATTTTGAGGTATGCCATTCTTTCTAATCTCAAAATATAAAGAATTTTCTGTTTTACCTCCACTCAACCCACTTTTCGAAATTATTTCACCTTTACGAACAACGTCACCTTTATTTTTTAATAAAACCTTATTATGAGCATATAATGACATAAGTTTTTCTCCGTGATCAATTATTATCATTAATCCGTAGCCTTTTATCCAGTCAGAAAAAACTACTTCACCAGGGTAAATGGATCTTATTATATCACTTGAACCTGTTGATATAGTTTCGCCATTCCATCGATGAAGATTTTTAATCTTATATTTATTAAAATTATTAGTAATATTCCCATTAACAGGCCAAGGCAAAGTACCTTTAATTTTTAATATTTGAGAATTCTTAGAATAATTACTACTGTCACCAAGCAGCTTCAAAAGATCTTTTTCTATATTAATATAGTTAAGGTATGCAAGTTCACTATTCTTTATTTTGTTTTTAATTTTTTGTGAAAGTAAAAAATTATCTTTTTCCAAAGTTTTTAATAATGATAGCTGTCTTTTTAAGTCATTATTTAGATTACTTAATTCTGTTATTTTTTTATTATAAAGATTTGCCTTTGCAATTTTAATATTTTCATGAATTTCGAAGAGATCTAGTTTGTCCTTATTAGATTTTCTTATATATTTAGATATTTCAATATCTATAAATACATCCTTACTTTTTGAATTTAAGATTTGATAAATTGGATTATTTATATCTGTTGAATATTCTTCATAAATAATTTTTTTTAGTAATTTGTTAGAATTATCTTTATTTCTTTTAATTTGTTGTATTTTTTTCTTTATTTTATCTAAATCTACTCTTAAGCTAGACTTCTTATCATTTATATTTATTATTTTTTTTTCTATTTCATTAATTTTGATGTCAGTAATTTTAATATCTTTAGTGACATTATCTAAATATTTTATAAGGTCCCGTTTTTTTTGATTTTCTGAAACAATATTTTTTTTAATAATTTTTAATTTATTTTGAGCTTCATTGTCTTCAGCAAAGCTCGCTAAAGAGGTAAAAAAACCCGTATAAGTCATTAAAATCAATAAAATTAATTTATTAGACATATCTAATATTGATTGGTAACATGAGATTAAATGATACTATAAATTAAAGTTTATAATAACAAGAATATATAAGAGGAAAGTTTTATGGCAGAAGTCGCAGGGCAACCAGTAGACCACAGTGATGTAACACAGGAAGACATAGAAAGAGCCTCGCGTTCTATAAAAGCCATGTCACATCCTTTAAGACTAAAAATATTATGTATTTTAGGTGATTCTGAATTTAGTGTTCAGGATATCGTTGATACAGTTGGAACGTCTCAAAGCAATATTTCTCAGCACCTTGGCATACTAAAAGATAAAGGTGTATTAGAAACTAGAAAAGAAGCCAATAAAGTATTCTATAGAGTTAGTGACGAAAGAACTTTAAAGTTATTAGAAATGATGAGAGAAGTTTTTTGTTCTTCAGGGAAGTAAAAGAAAAAAATTACTATGGACGCCTATTACAATTTTATTTTAAATAATCCAGTTTTATTTATTTTATTTTTTGTCATTTTGTCATTCATCATCTTTAATGAATATAAAACGATAACTCAAAAATTTAAAGATATTACACCACAGGATGCAGTTTTCTTAATTAATAATGATGCATTTATTCTTGATGTAAGAGAGAGCACAGAGCTGACCAAAGGTATAATAAAAAATTCAAAACATATTACTTTTTCATCAGTTGAAAGCAGTCTAGATTCTATTAAAAAATATGCTAACAAGCCAACAATTGTTTATTGTAAAACAGGTATTAAGTCAGCAACAATATCAAATATACTAACCAAAAATAATTTCAGTGAAGTTTACTCTATGAAGGGAGGTTTTGAAGCTTGGATTTCAGATAATCTTCCCATTGTTAAAAATTAAATATGAAAGCAATAGTATACTCAACAAGAATATGTCCATACTGTGTTAGAGCAAAAATGCTCTTAGAAAAAAGAAAGATTGATTATATTGAATACAAAGTTGATGAAAACAATGAAATGTTTCAGCAGATGCTAGAATTATCTAATGGACGACAATCAGTGCCTCAGATTTTTATAGATGACAAGCATGTTGGTGGATATGATGATTTAGTTGAATTAGATATGGAGGGAGGTCTTGATAGTAATGAATAAAAATATAATGATGCAACAAAATATACATGTCATCTTTTGATGTAGCAATTGTAGGCTCCGGCTCATGGGGTAAAGCACTTGCCCACACTCTTTCAATTAACAAGAAAAAAGTTCTAATCTATTCTAGAAATCCTGAAGATAAAAAATACAAATTTAATAGTAAAAATATTCTGCAAACAAACGACAAAACAGATATTTTCAGTCATGATTCTCCAATTGTAATCGCTACGCCGGTAAAGTCGTTAGTTGATATTGGAGAATTAGTAAAAAATAATAATTATCACGAGCCAATTATTTTAGCTTGCAAAGGAATAGATTCAAAATTAGGTTTATTTCCGTCACAAATAATAAGCCAGTATACACCTTCAGAAAATGTCGCAGTTCTATCGGGCCCATCTTTTGCAGCAGAGGTTATGCAAAATAAACCTACTGCTGTAACAATTGCTTCAGAAAATGACAGTGTATTAAAAATTTTTACAGAAATGTTTCATAGTAAATATTTTAGGGTGTATGCTTCAAATGATATGATTGGATGTCAATTAGGGGGTGCCATGAAAAATATACTATCAGTTGCAGTTGGAATATCTGATGGTCTTGATTTAGGAGCAAATGCTAAAGCAGCATTAATTTCTAGAGGAATGGTTGAGATTAAAATTCTTGGTGAAATATTGAAATGTGACGAAAAAACTATCTATGGATTAAGTGGTTTAGGAGATCTTGTGTTGACATCCAACGATAATTTATCGAGAAATAGAAGGTTTGGTTTAGAAATAGCAAAAGGTCTATCAGTACCTGATGCGGAAAAAAAGATAGGAAATGTCGTTGAAGGGATTTATGCATCTGAGGGACTAAATATCTTAATTAAAAAATACGCATTAAACTTACCTATTTGCAGTAAGGTTTTTGATATAATAAATAAAGGTTTAAATCCTGAAAAAGCAGTTAGCGATTTACTAATAAGAGAACAAAAAAAAGAATTTGTTTAATTTCGCAAATATTAAAATTAAATCAAGCGCATAAGATGCTATATAGAATATTTAAATTTTTTTTAAACAGAACTGATTCTGAGCTAGCTCATAAATTAGCAATATCATATATAAAAAAATACTCTATAAGGTTAAATTTATTTTCGAATAGTTCATATGAAAATTTATCACAAAAAATATTTAACTTAGACTTTAAGAGTCCTATAGGTTTAGCTGCTGGGTTTGATAAAAATGCAGAAGTCTACAATCAAGTTTATAAATTAGGTTTTGGTTTTACAGAAGTAGGGACAATAACTCCTAAACCTCAAGAAGGAAATCCAAAACCAAGAGTATTTAGGTTGATAGATGATAAAGCAATAATTAACAGATTGGGTTTTCCTAATGAAGGCATGAAAATAATAAAGGAAAGAATAAAAAATAACCCACCAAAAGGAATTTGCGGGATAAATATTGGGCCTAATAAAGATAATGCGACTAAGTCAGATGATTATTTATTATGTTTTGATCAATTTTCTGAGTTAGCATCATATATAACAATTAATATCTCATCTCCAAATACACCGAATTTGCGGATGCAGCATGAAGATGAGAAAATTATTCGGTTAATAGATATGATAAAAAAAAGAAGTAGAGAGCATAATTCCAAAGTTCCGATTTTATTTAAAATATCACCAGATATCGATGACAAAGAAATAAAAAATCTATGTGATATTTTTATAGAAAAATCTATTGACGGTGTAATATTAACTAATACAACTACAAGTAATAAAAATAATTTAGTTAGTAAATACAGAGTTGAAAGAGGCGGTCTTTCAGGGGAGCCTTTAAATGACATATCTAATAAAGTTATAAAGAAATTTTATCTGCGCTTAGGTAGAAATATCCCAATAATAGGCGCTGGTGGAATAAATAATGGTTCTACAGCTTTTGAAAAAATTAAATCTGGGGCATCTTTATTACAACTATACACATCATTAGTTTACGAAGGCCCTTATGTAGCAGACAAAATTAACAAAGAGTTAAGTATTTTGATTAAGAAGAGCGGTTATAAAAACATATCAGAAGCAATTGGTGTAGATTGTAAATAATCTCTATTTTATTTCTCAATAGATTTCATTTTATTTGATATCGTATTTCTTCCCCAACCTAATATTCTCGCTGCTTCCGTTTTATTTCCCTCAGATAACGTTAATGCAGACTTAATAAGTATAGATTCATAAATACTATCAATATTTTTTGAAATATCTTTAGAATCTTTATTAAACTCACTAAGAATCCATGATTCGAATACCTCTTCCCAATTTATATTGATATTAGAATCTATTCCTTCATTCACTAATTCCCTTGGTAAATCTGCAACTACTACATCTGAATTTACGGACATTACGGAAAGATACTTACATACGTTTTGTAGCTCTCTAATATTCCCTGGCCAATCATATTTTAGAAAAACCTTTTTGACATCGTCATTTAGAACTTTTAATGAGGATTTATATTCTTGAGAATAATATCGCATAAAGTGCTCTGCTAAATTGATAATATCAGACTTCCTGTTTTTTAAATTTGGCAATTCAATTTTAACGGCATTTATTCTATGTAAAAGGTCTTCTCTAAAAATTTCTTTATTCACAAGCGATTTAAGATTTTTATGTGTCGCGGTGATGATTCTAGTTTTTACTTTAATTGACTTTGAACCACCAACTCTGAAGAATTCCCCTTCTTGTAATACTCTTAATAATCTTGTTTGGACATCCAGTGGCATATCTCCAATTTCATCTAAAAACAAGGTTCCATCTGAGGCTTGCTCAAATCTACCAATTCTTTGATTATAAGCACCTGTAAAAGATCCTTTTTCATGCCCAAATAATTCTGATTCAAGAAGCTCAGTTGGTATTGCACCAGTATTAATGGCAATGAAAGGCTTATCTTTTCTAGCACTATTATCATGTATTGCTTTGGCTATTAACTCTTTACCTGTGCCGGTTTCTCCAAGTATTAAAACCTCGATATCAGTTTGAGCAATTTTTCCAATAGATTTATATATAGTTTGCATGGACTCTGAAGTACCAATAATTTTACTAACATTTTTAGACGGTTCTATTTTTTCTGAAAAATTATTATTGAATGAATTTTTATGGGCTTTATCAATAAGAGCAGTAACTTCATTAATATCAAATGGTTTGGTTACGAAGTCATATGCCCCTTTTTTTAAAGAATCTACAGTAGTTTCCATATCTGAAAATGCAGTCATTATAATTATAGGTATAGACGGGTATTCTCTTTTAATTTTGTCTAATAAATCAATTCCGCTAAGCCCCGGCATTCTTACATCAGAAATAATAACATTTGGCACCACCTCTTCTAAGGCATTAATCATATCTTCAGATGTTTTATAACAAAAAACATTAAAACCTTTTTTTGTAAGAGCTTTTTCTAAGACCCATCTTATTGATTTATCATCGTCTATAACGAATATATTTTTTAAGTTATCCATATTAATGATTCTCAATAGGTAAAATAATTTTAAATATTGTTTTATTTTGGAATTCTTCAAAAACGATTATCCCATTGTTGAGAGATACTAATCTTTGAGATATAGAAAGTCCTAAACCAGAACCTTGTGTTTTATCAGTTACCAAAGGTAAAAATAATTTATTTTTAATTTCATCACTAACTCCAATACCACTATCAATAACGCTTATTATGACTACCAACTTATGCTTTATAGAATTTATAGTATAATTTCTCTCAACTCTTGTTTTTAATTCAATTTCACCTTTAGTCGTAATAGCTTCTTGAGCGTTTTTTACTATATTTAATAAAGACTGGATTATCATATCTTCATCAACAATTACATCTGGGATGCTAGGGTCGAAGTCCCTCTTGAAAGTATTTTTTATTTTTATTTTGGCGCTAGATATTTGTAGCACTCTTTCAATTATTGAATGGATATTTACAGATTTAAAAGCAGGTTCATTTCTTGGGCCAACCATTTTATCTATATAATTTTTTAATCTATCAACTTCATTAATAATTATTTCTATGTAATCTTTATGTTCTTCACTTATTTCATTTTCGAGTAACTGTGCAGCACCTTTTATGCCACCTAATGGATTTTTTATCTCATGGGCTATAGATCTCGTTATCATTTGAGTTGCGTTACTTCTATCCATATAATCTGAATTATTTATTATATTTTTTTGCCTTTGAACTGTATTAATCTCAAGCAAGACATACTTTTCTTCATTTGCAAAAATAGTCTGAACATTGCAGTCCAACCTCTCCTTGGATTTATTCCTTAAAGAAACCTCAATATCCCTAGAAACCGATGACTGATTTAAAGCAATAGCATCATAAACCTGGCTTAGAATAATATTATTTTTTTTTGCAAAAATCTCAGAAATTTTTACATTTGTTAGGTTAGCTTTACTATTACTAAGAAAATTTTCGCCTGAAGCGTTGACATGAACAATCTCCATAAATTTATTGGTGATTATTATAGATGTCGAAATATTATCTAAGATATTAAAGTCCATTTCTATAAAATTAAATGCTTTTATTTCTTTATTATTCTTATTTGTAAAATGAGTCATTTACTAATTGTATAGTAAGGCAATTGATAATGCACTATAAAAGTGCATTATTTTTTTGAAGTAACGCCCTGTAAAAGAGCGTTATAAAGTAACTATTATAAGCTATAGTACATTTCAAACTCTAGTGGATGAGTATTGGCTTGAAAAGCTTGCACTTCCTCCATCTTAAGAGCTATATATGCATCTATTGTATCGTCATCAAAAACGCCACCTGCTTTTAAAAATTCTCTGTCTTCATCTAAAGACTTCAGAGCTTCATCAAGAGAAGAACATACATGAGGAATTTTAGCTTCGTCTTCGGGACTAAGATCATCAAACAGATCAATATCCATATTTGGTCCTGGATCTATTTGATTTTTAATCCCATCAAGCCCAGCCATCATTAGCGCTGTAAATGTAAGATAAGGATTTCCACATGCGTCAGGGAACCTTACTTCAATTCGTCTAGCTTTGTCATTCGCAACATAAGGAATTCTTATGCTTGCAGATCTATTTTTAGCAGAATAAGTTAAAATAGTTGGAGCTTCAAAACCTGGCACTAGTCTTTTATAACTATTTGTAGCTGCGTTAGAGAAAGCATTTATAGCTTTTGCATGTTTTATAATTCCACCGATATAATGTAGGGCAAGTTTTGATAAACCACCATATTTATTACCTAAAAATAAATTTTCTCCATTTAGAAATAATGATTGATGTACGTGCATACCATTACCATTATCATTAATAATAGGTTTAGGCATAAATGTAGCTGTTTTTCCATAATTATGAGCCACATTGTGTATTACATATTTCATCACTTGGTTTTTATCTGCTCTTTTTACCATTGTGTCGAACTTGGTTGCGATTTCACATTGTCCAGCAGTTGCAACTTCATGATGATGCACTTCAGTTTCTACACCCATTTCTTCGAGAACGTTGCACATTGCAGAACGAATATCTTGGAAAGAATCAACTGGTGGCACAGGAAAATAACCCCCTTTAACCCCTGGTCTATGACCAGTGTTTCCATCTTCGTATTGTTCTCCAGAGCTAAAACAACCCTCTTCTGACTCAACTCTATAAAACGATTCTCCGATTTCATTACCATAAGTAACTGAATCAAATATAAAAAATTCTGGCTCAGGGCCAAAATAAGCTGTGTCTGCGATACCGGAGTCTACTAAATATTTTTCAGCTCTATTAGCAATAGATCTTGGGTCACGACTGTATCCTTCTCCAGTACTAGGCTCAAGAATATTACACCTAACTGTTAAAGTTGGATCACTGAAGAATGGGTCCATAACTGCTGTGTCAACATCTGGCATAAGGATCATATCTGACTCATTAATTGCTTTCCAGCCAGCAATCGAAGAACCATCAAACATTTTACCATCTTCGAATAAAGATTCTTCTACTGCGCCTACGGGAATTGTTACATGTTGTTCTTTGCCTTTTGTATCAGTGAATCTCAAATCAACAAATTTGACGTCATTCTCCTTTATTGTTTTCATTATATCTGACATTATTCGCTCCTATGTGTATTACATTATTTTCATTTTGTTTTTTAAAACATGCATATTTTGTGCCATGTTAGGCTAGTAGGCATAAAATATTACTAAAATTGTGTTAAATTGTTAGTACGATTCAATAATATATGAGATTTATATAGTAGTATATTAATAATTGAAAATTAAACTTTGTTTTATAATAGAACCTATTTATCTGGGTATTTTTAAATTATGACATTTCAAGAAATTATATTTAAATTAAAGTCATTTTGGGCAAGCAAAGGCTGTGTTTCCTTAGAACCCTATGATTTTCCTGTAGGTGCAGCAACATTCCACCCGTCGACATTTTTGCGAGCACTCGGCCCAGAACCTTGGAAGGCTGTATATGCTCAGCCTTGCAGAAGACCAACAGATGGACGATATGGAGAAAATCCAAATAGATTACAACATTACTATCAACTTCAGGTAATTTTAAAGCCGTCCCCAGACGATATACAAGATTTATATATTAAATCATTAGCGGATATTGGTGTGGAAAGAAATTGTAATGATATTAAGTTCATTGATGATAACTGGGAATCACCCTCTTTGGGGGCAGCAGGAGTAGGGTGGGAGGTTTGGCTAAATGGTATGGAAATAAGTCAATTTACATATTTTCAGCAAATTGGTGGAATAGATTGTAATCCTGTCACTGGGGAGCTTACATATGGATTGGAAAGAATAGCAATGCACCTTCAATCAGTAGATAATTTATATGATATAAAATGGAACGAAGATATTACTTATGGAGAAATATATTTACAAAATGAACAAGAAAATTCTAAATATAATTTTGAGCTCGTAGAGCCAAAAATACTAATAAAGTTATTTGATGATATGGAAAAAGAATGTATTAATTTATTAGATAAAAATCTACCAATTCCAGCATACGATATATTATTGCAAAATTCACATTCATTAAATTTGCTAGATTCAAAACAAGCGGTATCAGCTACAGAAAGACAGGCTTACATTTTAAGATTAAGAAAATTATCATTTTTAATTGCACAAAAATATCTTGAGAGTAGAGAAAAAATTAATTTTCCCTTAATGAAGAAATAATAAATTATGGAAAAAAAAAAATTACTTTTTGAAATAGGTTTAGAAGACCTTCCTGCGAAAAATTTAAATATCTTTTCTGAAAAATTAAAAAAGAATATTGAAGAAAATTTTTTCCAAAATAATATAGATTTTGAATCAATAGATAATTTTTATACAAATATAAGACTAATATTTTTAGTTAATAATATTAATGAAGAAATTATTCTTGAGAAAAAATTAATTAAAGGCCCACCATTAGATAAATGTTTTGACCAATTAGGAAAGCCAACAAAAACTGGATTAGGCTTTGCTAAAAAATATGGATCAAGTATAGAGGATCTTAGCGAGAAAGAACTTGATGGAAAAAAATATTTATACTATGAGAAGCCTGAAACAATAATAAACGTCAAAGATAAATTGCCTAACATTTTAGAAGATTCTATTAATAAAGTAGAAGAACAAAAGAAAATGAGATGGGGTAGTTCTAAGATTTCTTTTATCAGGCCAATAAGATGGATGCTATTACTCCTAGAAAAAGAAAATATATCTTCTCAAATATTAGGAATAAAAACCGAAGATTATACTTTTGGGAATAAATCTTTGTCAGGAAAAAAAATACAAATTAGAAGTATTGAAGAGTATTTTATTAAACTTAAAAGCGCGAATATAGAAATTAACCATAAAAATAGACAGAAAATTATTCAAGACGAGATTGAAAATATAATAGACAAAAATGGTTATGACAAAAAAATAGATTTAAAATTAATTAGTGAATTAACTAATATGGTTGAATACCCCTATATTTATTTGGGTAAATTTCCTAAAAAATATTTAGATCTTCCAGATGAAGTATTAAAGTATGTGATTCAAGAAACACAAAAATATTCTTTAGTATTCAAAAGTAATAAAATAACTAATAATTTTATCGGAGTTTCTAATGTAATAGTCAACAAAAATATTATCCAGGGAAATGAAAGAGTAATTAATCCAAGATTAGATGATGCGCAATTTTTTATATCTAAAGATTTATCAAACAATATTTTTAAAAATAAAGAATTTCTTAAAAGAGTAATTTTTCATAAAAAACTTGGAAGTATGTTTGATAAAGTTCAAAGGATTATTGAGATATCTAATTATATAAATGCACAAAGTTATCAGAATAAAAAATTATTATGTAAAGAAATAGCAGAAGTATGTAAGCTAGATTTAATTTCAAATATGGTTGTAGAAATGCCGAAATTGCAAGGGTACATCGGAAGTTATTATGCTAATAAAATTGGCTTAGATCCTATAGTGGCTGATGGTATCAAAGATCACTATGCTCCAAGAAATCCTGAAGACAATCTCCCAAAAAGTTCAGATGCTAAAATTGTTTCATTAGCAGACAAACTAGATACTATTGTAGGTATTTTCTTGGTCAAAGAAAAACCAAGTGGTACTAGAGATCCTTTGGGAATAAGGAGATCTGTAAATGGAGTATTGAAAATTTTACTTGAGATAAATTATAGTATTGATTTGACAAAATTGATTAATGAAGTACATAGAGTTATTTATTGCAAACTTAATAATTTAAAAGATGATAAGAATGCTTTGAACGATTGCGAAATGTATATAAAAGAAAAATTATTTTCTCTGTTTAAAGAAAATTATAATTATGAACAAAATGTTATTCGCTCCGTAGTAGACAATACAAAAAATATTAACCCGCATCAAAGCCAAAAAAAGATTAAGGCAATAAACACAATATTAACAAATGATGATTACCAGCAACTTTTCAGTAATGCAAAAAGAGTATCGAATATATTAAAGAAATCTAATTTAGCTTTAACAGGGAATATTAAAGAAAATTTACTAAGAGAATCTAGTGAAAAGATATTATATAATACTATTATCAAGATTGAGGATGATCTAAAGATATTATTGGCGAAAAGTGACTATGAAAATTATTTAAAAGAGCTAAATTCTCTTAATTCTTGTATAAAAACATTTTTTGAAGAAGTGATGATTAATGATAAAGAAGAAGGCATTAAGCTAAATAGGCTATCGTTATTAAGCCTAATTAATAATCACTATAATAATTTAGCAAATATCGCTATTTTGCGTCAGTAAATAAAATTATGATAATGGTTGACTACATACAAAAATTTATATTAAAAAGATTTTTTCCTTTTAAAGATTGGATTTCTGATCTTAAAAACCCAAAAATTTTACAGGCTGATATTATTGCTGGGGTTACAGTAGCTTTAGTCTTAGTGCCGCAATCTATGGCATATGCGCAATTAGCAGGCTTACCACCTTACTATGGCCTTTATGCTTCTTTCTTGCCAGTAGCTATTGCATCTATTTTTGGCTCCTCAAGACAATTAGCAACAGGTCCAGTAGCTGTAGTAAGTCTTTTAACAGCAGCAGCTTTAGAGCCTATAGCTAGTAGCGATCCAACAGGTTACATTGCATATGCAATTATGCTGGCATTTCTTGTGGGTTTATTTCAATTATGCCTGGGTTTATTGAGATTAGGGGTATTAGTTGATTTTCTATCTCACCCAGTTGTAACTGGATTCACTAATGCTGCTGCAATAATAATTGCTACATCACAATTATCAAAATTATTTGGAGTAAGTGTAGTTTCTCAAGAACACCACTACCAAACTATTATGATGGTAATATCTGAATCTTTAGTAAGCACGCATACGCCTACTTTGTTAATGGGTCTTTTAGCAATATTTATTATACTTTTTGTTAGGAGAATTTCTAATAAGTACCCTTCAGTATTAATCTCGGTAGTTATAACTACACTTATATCTTGGTACATTAAATTTGAGACAAATTTTGGGGGAAAAGTAATTGGAGTAGTCCCTGATGGGTTACCTTCTATCCAAATGCCGCAAATAGACGTTACGCAGCTTGTTAATTTAGGAACAGTTGCTATAGCTATTAGTTTGATAGGTTTTATGGAAGCTATTTCAATTGCAAAGGCAATGGCAACACAAACTAAGCAGAGATTAGATGCTGATCAAGAATTAATAGGGCAGGGCTTAAGTAATTTAGCATCTAGTTTTTTCCAAGGTTACCCAGTCTCAGGATCTTTTTCAAGGTCAGCTGTTAATATTTCAGCAGGCGCGGTAACAGGATTTTCATCTGTTGTTACAGGTTTAGTTGTAGGAATAACATTATTATTTTTAACTCCATTACTATACCATCTTCCACAGGCAACACTTGCAGCAGTAATAATAACTGCTGTTGTGAATTTAATTAAATTTAAACCAATAAAATATGCTTGGAGAGTTCAAAAGCAAGATGCAGTAATATCGATTATTACATTTTTTGTAACATTACTTCTAGCTCCAGAATTAGAGATGGGAATAATAGTTGGTATTGTACTGTCCCTCGCAAGTTATTGTTATAGGTCTATGAGACCAAGAGTAATATGTTTATCAAAAAATAAACAAGGGATATTTAGAAATTCTGACGCAAATAATATCCCAAAATGTTGCTCAATATCAGTTATGCGATTTGATGGCCCTCTAATATTTACTAATGCGGGTCATTTCGAAAATGAAGTTATTGAAAGAGTGGCAACTAAACCTGAGCTAAGATATTTCATAATAGACGCAATAGCTATTAATGAAATAGACGCTTCAGGACAGGATATGCTAAATAGTTTGTCGTCGCGACTTTATGATCAGAATATTAAATTATATTTTGCTAGGGTGCATAAGCCAATCTTAAAGATTTTTGTAGATACTGGTTATTCAACAGGGCAATGGAAAAATCATTTTCATAGGACTATTGATGGCGCAATAGAAAGCGCATGGTCAGATTTAGGATGCACAAATATTTCACCACCATTTTGTACTAGTGAAATATGTCCAATGAATAGAGATACAGCAGGTTTATCTTCAATATATGAAGCAAGTATAAAGAAGATAAAAAAATAAAATAGATTAATAAGATTATTTTAATCTATAAGATAATTCAGAAATTTTATGTCCAAGAGAAATACCTCTTTTTTCGAATTTTGTCAGACATCTATTTTTATATAAATAAATATCATTAATTTTCTCAAATTTATTATTTTGATTAAATATTTCGATTATAATATCACTATAATTTGACCAGTCAGTAGCAATTTTAATAAAACCATTTTTATAAATTTTACGAGATAATAAATTAATAAATTCTTTATCTATTATTCTTCTTTTATGATGTTTTTTCTTTGGCCATGGATCTGGAAAAAATAAACTTACACCATAAAGACTTTCATCTTTTATAAAATTACTTAAAAAAACAATAGCGTCACAGCAAGATATTTTTATATTATCTAATTCTTCCTCACAAATCTGCTTCAAAACATTACCTATACCTGATTCATAAACTTCGAGACCTATAAAATTCACTTCAGGAAATTTTTTTGCTATGTTAGTTAATAATTTTCCATCCCCAAACCCAATATCTAAAACATATGGATTTTTATTATTAAATATTTTTTCGTAATGCAATGCTTTATCAATAGAAAAAAAATTATAATCACTATCTTTATTATTTAAAAATACTTTTTGTGAGTTCGTTATTCTACCACTTCTTTTGACAAAGCTTTTTATGTGATTTGAATTATTCATGATAATGCATCTTTTTTGTTGCTTGAGGCAATGGCAGTATTGCTTAACTTCATCCTTTTCGCCTCATAAGCCTTTCTTCCTGAAATTACAGCATATTTCATAGCTTCTGCCATTAATATTGGATTGTCAGACATAGCTATTGCAGAATTTAATAAAACTGCGTCACAACCTATTTCCATGGCTATAGTTGCATCGCTTGCAGTTCCGATACCTGCATCAATAATAATTGGAATATTTGCATTCTTAATAATTTTTTTTATATTCACAGAGTTGACAATTCCTTGACCAGTACCAATTGGTGAGGCGAGTGGCATGACAGCATCACATCCAATTTCTTCAAGTTCTTTTGCCAATTTAATGTTATCAGTAGTGTAAACCATTACTGAAAAACCAAGATCCACTAGTTCTTTTGCTGCAATAAATGTTTCTTCTTCATTTGGTAACAAGGTGTTTTCATCTGCTAAAACTTCTAATTTAACAAGATTATCATTTAATAATTCTTTTGCTAAAAGAGATACTCTTATGGCATCTTTTGCAGAGTAGCAGCCAGCAGTATTTGGAAGTATTTTATAATCAATAGGGTTAATAAAATCTAATAAATTCTTCTGGTTATTATTTTGACCAACATTAGTTCTTTTAATTGCAACAGTAATCATTTGTGCCCCACTTGAATCTAGAGCATCTTTTGTTTGCTTAAAATCTTTATATTTTCCACTGCCAATAATTAATCTTGAATTATAAGTTCTATTATTTATCAAAAAGCTCATACCTACCCACCACCAACTGCTGTAATAATTTCTACTTCATCACCACTATTTAATTCATATTTCCCCCATAGACTTTTTGTTATTATTTCTTTATTTATCTCTATAACAATATTTTGTAAGCTTATATTATTTTTTTTTAATAATTCGTCTATAGTTAAACTTTTGTCAAAAAAGAAATTTTCTCCATTTAGCATTATATTCATTTTGTATTTATGTGTTGTTTCATAGTATTTACATAATGCTTTGATGAAAAGCTGATATACTCAATTTCTTTTTTAGTTAAATCTCTTACAGGTTTTGCGGGAGATCCTTTGTATAAAATTCCAGATTCAATTACTTTATTTGGACCAACAAGACTTCCAGCTGCAATCATAGAATTACTTTGAACTATTGCTCCATCCAATATTATACTCCCAATGCCGACTAGGCTCATACTTTCTATTGTGCACGCGTGCAAAATAACTCCGTGTCCAATAGTAACATCATCTCCAATTTTTAAAGGAAAGCCGCCAGGCGTAAATATGTTATCGCTTGTTACATGAAGGATAGATCCATCTTGAACATTCGTTCTTTTGCCTATTATTACTTTTTGCACATCTCCTCTTATGACGGTTTGAGGCCATATAGAAGACTCCTCGCCAATTGAAACATCTCCGATCACTGAACAGCTTTCATCAATATAAGCATTTTTGTCAATATTAGGTGTAAAATCTTTAAATTTTCTTATCGTCATTTTGTTGTATTATAGTTTCTTTATAAATATATTAAATTATTTCTTTCATGTTTAAAAATAAACTTTACCTATATATAAAATTAATGAGGCTTAATAGTCCTATTGGAATATTATTACTATTATGGCCACCATTTTGGGTAATTGCATGTAATAATAATGGTGAAATATATAATTTTGTAAGCTTAATATTTTTAGTAGGGGTTATTACAACAAGAACGATTGGTTGTGTAATAAATGATTTTTTTGATAAAAATTTTGACAATAAAGTATCTAGAACTCTAAACAGACCCTATGCATCAGGCTTAATAAGCAAAAAAGAAGTTATTTTAATATTTTCAATATTATCAATTTTAAATTTAGGTTTACTCTTTATGCTAAATATAAAAACTATTTATATTGGCCTTATCGCTATCTTACTTATTATTTCCTATCCTCTAACAAAAAGGTTTTTTAGAGCACCTCAAATATTTTTAGGAATAACATTTGCTGTTTCTACACTAATGGCATTTACTAGTATTACCAATCAATTACCAAACTTTATAACATGGATTTTTTTTCTAGCAACATTAATATGGGTGACCATGTTTGATACAATGTATGCAATGTCAGACAAGGAGGATGATTTAAAAATAGGAATTAACTCAACAGCAATACTTTTCGGAAATAGAGATAAAATTATCATTGGATTTTTTCAGTGTAGTTTTTACATAATTTTTATATATATAGGTTATTTGAAAGAATATAGTTATATTTTTTACTTTTTTCTTGTACTCGCTATGTTGGTAGGTGTGTATAATCAAATATTAATAAAAAAAAGGGAGCCAAAATTTTGTATAATGGCTTTTAGCAATAATCAATATGTGGGTTTGTTAATTTTTTTAGGTATATACGGGGAGTATCTTATATGAGTAATATGCGAAATGATTGGAAACTAGAAGAAGTTTTGATACTTTTTAACAAACCTTTTAACGAATTGTTATATGAAGCTCATAATTCGCATATTAAAAATCATAAAAAAGATATGGTGCAAGTTTGTACATTACTCTCTATTAAAACTGGTGGCTGCCCGGAGGACTGCGGATATTGCTCTCAAAGTATACATAGCGAAGACCCAATAGAAGCAACACCATTAATGTCATTAGAGGAGGTTGAAAAACAAGCAAAGCTTGCACGTGAACAAGGATCTACTAGATTTTGTATGGGGGCAGCTTGGAGAAGGCCTAGCAATAAGAATATAGATAGAGTGATTAAAATGATTGATGTAGTTCACGGGCTTGGCATGGAAAGTTGCGTAACACTTGGCATGCTATCTGAAGATCAAGCAATGAGACTTTCAAAGTCAGGTCTAAATTATTATAACCATAACCTTGATACTTCAAGAGAACATTATACAAAAGTTATTAGCACAAGAAATTATCAAGACAGGCTAAATACATTAAAATACGTTCGAGAATCAGGTATAAAAGTATGTTCAGGCGGCATATTAGGACTTGGTGAATCAAGAGATGATAGAGCTAAACTTTTAATAGAATTAGCTAATCTAGAAAAACACCCAGAGTCGGTACCAATAAACATGTTGGTTCAGATGGAAGGCACAAGACTGTATGATAATGAAAAGGTAGATGAGATAGAGTTTGTTAGAACAATAGCAATAACAAGAATAATGATGCCTAACACCTATGTTAGATTATCTGCAGGAAGAGAATCAATGTCAGAATCAATGCAAGCATTATGTTTTTATGCAGGGGCGAATTCTGTATTTTATGGAGAAGAATTATTAACAGCACCAAACGTAGAAGTTGAAAAAGATAGAGAATTATTTAACAAATTAGGTATGAAGATAGAAGGAGAAAATGGAAAAATAAAAAATTCAAATAATAAAGAATCTTCAAAAGCAGAGGGAAAACAAAATATTTATAATTTAAAATTAATTAATTAATTATTTATTAAAATAAATTTGAATAACATAATAGAAAAAAAACTTTCCGGACTAAAGTTGTCAAATAATTACAGAATTAGAAAAGTAAAAGATTCTGGAAACTCACACATATTTGTATATAAAAATAAAGAATTTCTTTCTTTTGCAAGTAACGATTATTTATCATTATCTAATGATAAGAGAATTATTAATTCAGCTAAAAAAGCATTAGATAAGCACGGTTATAGCACGAGTTCGTCAGCTTTGATATCAGGGTATACAAAGTCACATCATATGCTTGAAGAGGAAATCTCGGATTTCTTAGGACAAGAAAAAACATTATTATTTTCTACAGGTTATCAAGCTAATCTGGGTGTAATAAAAACTTTAGTAAATCGAGGCGATAGTATTTTTTCTGATAAACTTAATCATGCTTCATTGATAGATGGATCAATAATATCTAGAGCAAATTTTAAGAGATATAGACATAACGATTGTGAAAGTTTAGAAAATTTACTAAATGAAAGTAAATCAAAATCTAATCTTGTAGTTAGTGATTCTTTATTTAGTATGGATGGAGATATTGCTAATTTACAAAAAATTTACTCAAAGGTCCAAAACCATGGGGCGCTCTTATTGGTTGATGAAGCTCATGCGTTGGGAGTATATGGAGAAAATGGAAGAGGCCTTGTTAATAAATCGTCTCTTAATAAGAAATTAAACACTTTTATCACAGGAACTTTCGGCAAAGCAGTGGGAACTTTTGGTGCTTTCTTCTCTGGGGATAAAGATAGCGTCGATTATATAATCCAAAAAGCTAGAAGCTATATTTACTCGACATCTCTTCCAATAAATGCAGTTGAAGCTACAAGAAAATCATTAAAAATTGTAGAAGAAGAAAATTGGAGAAGAGAAAAGTTATTTTCACTAATAAATTATTTTAGAAAAAATATTAATAAATCTGGGTTTTCTGTATTGGATAGCAGTAGTCAAATCCAAGCATTATTAATAGGAAGTAGTAAAGATGCTTTATACTTGAGCGAAGAACTTTTTAAAAACGGTATTTATATTCCAGCTATTAGACCTCCAACTGTCGAAGAAGGTAAGTCAAGATTAAGGATTTCAATAACCACAGATCATCAAGAGTCTGACATTGATCATCTAATAAATATTTTACATACGATATCAAGAAATCTTGTACAATCCTAGAATGAGTAAAAAAACTAAAATATTGCTTGGGGTTACAGGTGGGATTGCTGCTTATAAAGCAGCTGAAATTACAAGATTACTAATAAAGAAGGGTTATTTAGTAAAAGTTATAATGACACGAACAGCTGAGGATTTTATAACACCTCTGACTTTTGAGACATTAACAAATGAGGGGGTTTATCAATATAATACTGTTATAAAAGATAAACCAATGCTACATATTGATTTAGCAAGATGGGCAGATTTAATACTTATAGCTCCTACAACCGCAGAATTCTTGTCTAAAATCATGCATGGTAGAGCAGAAGACTTACTTACGACAACCTGCCTTGCTTTTGACAAAAAAATTGTCTTAGCCCCGAGCATGAACAAAAATATGTGGGCAAATAAAGCTACACAAGAAAATTATAAAGCTTTAAAAAGGAGAGGATTAATTTTCTCAGGGCCAGACTTTGGTAGTCAGGCATGTGGAGATATAGGCACAGGTAGAATGAAAGAGCCAGAAGATATAATAGAAGATATTAAATCTTTAACAAAAAAAAAATTAAAATTATTTGAAAATAAAAAAATTGTAATCACAGCAGGACCAACGCAAGAATTTATTGACCCAGTTAGGTATTTATCTAACAGAAGCTCTGGAATGATGGGATGTGAAATCGCCAATGCATTTTACGATCATGGTGCTAAGGTAATTTTAGTCAAAGGACCTTGTAGTTATAAGGAAAAAGATGAAATAGATTCTATAGAAGTAAAGAGTGCGCAAGACATGCTTTTATCAGTAGAAAATAATATGAGCAATTGTGATATTTTTGTTTCAGTAGCAGCTGTATCAGATTTTATAGTAAAAGATTTGTCAAAAGAAAAGATAAAGAGTGAAAGTATTTCAAATCTAGAGTTAGAGAAAAATACTGACATATTAAAAACAATTTCGCAAAAATATAATATTTTTTCAATAGGGTTTGCCGCAGAAACAAGTGAATTAAAAAGTAATGCTATAAAAAAACTAAAAGAAAAAAAAGTTTCTGTAATAGCCGCAAATAAAGTTAGTTTTTCAGAGGGAATAGATAATGAGAATAATGCAATAACTTTATATTGGGGGAATGGGTTAGAAAAAAATTTAGGGCTAAAAAATAAAAAAGATTTAGCAATTGAGTTTGTAGAAGAAATTTCGAATATTTATAATTAGGAATAAAAAATATGTCAAAAAAAGTACAAGTAAAGATTTTAAATTCTAAGATTAATGAAGACATACCATTACCAAGTTATGCTACAGAGGGCTCAGCAGCAATGGATTTGAGGGCATGTGTTGATGAAAAAATCGAGCTTGCTCCAAAAAGTACTACTTTAATTCCGACGGGGCTAGCTTTCTATATCGAAGACAAAAAATATGCAGGAATAATACTTCCCAGATCTGGCTTAGGCCACAAACATGGGATTATCTTAGGAAATTCTATTGGATTAATTGACTCTGATTACCAAGGAGAGCTGATGGTATCTTTATTTAATAATAGTGATAATAATTTTCAAATTAATCCAGGTGATAGAATTGCACAATTTATGCTTATACCTGTAGTAAATATTGAATATACTTTTGTAGATAACTTTGAATCCACTGATAGAGCATCAGGTGGATTTGGTCATAGCGGAAAAAACTAATAATGAAAGTATTAAAAACAATATTCAAGGCTTATGATATTAGAGGGATCTATAAAAAAGAACTAACTCTAGAATCTATAGACTTAATAGCAAGATCTTTAAGTGATCTATACCAAAAAGATAATGACATAATAGTTGTTGGCAGAGATGGAAGACTATCAAGCGAAGCTATATCTAATACATTAATTAGAGGGCTGTTAGAAAGTGGGAAAAAAGTTATAGACATTGGCCAAGTCCCAACACCACTTTTATATTTTGCAGTAAATTACTTCAAGGTCAATTCAGGAATTATTGTTACAGGGAGTCATAATCCAAAAAATTACAATGGTTTAAAAATTATTATGGACAACCACGCTCTAGCTGGTGAAGAAATCCAAAATATATACAATAAAATTTTAAGCAAAAATTTAAAAAAAATAAATAAGAATTCAGAAGTAGGTGAAGAGAAAATAAATATAGAAAAGAATTATCTAGAAGCTATATTAAAGGACATAAAAATTAACAAAAAATTAAAAGTAGCTATTGATGCAGGTAATGGTGCAGCAGGACCAATCTCTCTAAAAATTTATAAAAAATTAGGTCTTGAGGTTATAGATTTATATTGCGATATAGATGGAAATTTTCCAAATCATCACCCAAATCCTAGTGAGCCAAAAAATCTAATTAATTTAATATCGTCTGTTAAAGAAAATAAATGCGATATAGGAGTCGCATTTGATGGTGATGGTGATAGATGTTTGATAATAGATAATTTAGGAAATATTCTATGGCCTGATAGACAAATGATGCTTTACTCTAAAAATATTTTGTCAAAAAATGCAAATGAAAAAATTGTTTTTGATGTTAAATCATCAAAAGATTTACCCATATATATAAAAGAGTATGGAGGTATACCGGTAATGTCTAGAACAGGACATTCATATATTAAGATGAAGATGAAAGAGATTAACGCTATATTAGGTGGAGAAATGTCAGGACATATATTTTTCAAGGATAGATGGTTTGGGTTTGATGATGGAATATATGCTAGTTTAAGAATGCTCGAAATAATATCAAATGAAAATAAGAAAAGCAGTGAAATATTCGACGAATTACCATCTTCTTATTCCACTCCAGAAATAAATATAAAAGTTGATAAAGATGGTAATCAGCATGAATTTATGAAAAAATTCTGCAGCAAAGTAAATTTTGATGGAGCAGAAATTTCTAAAATTGATGGTTTAAGAGCAGATTTCAAAAATGGATGGGGATTAGTAAGAGCTTCTAACACAACTCCATGTTTAGTTATGAGATTTGAAGCTAATACAGAAGAAGAGTTGAAAGAAATACAAGACAAGTTTACAAGTGAGATACTTAATATTGATTCCACATTAGAGATTCCAAATGGAAAAAAATAAAGCAGAACAAGTAATAAAAATTTTAACAGAAGCACTTCCATACATACAAAAATTTTCAAAAAAAATTTGCGTTGTTAAATATGGTGGTGCAGCAATGGTTGAGAGTGATTTAAAAAATAGTTTTGCTAGGGATATAGCGCTAATGAAACAGGTGGGAATAAATGTTGTCGTTGTTCATGGCGGCGGGCCACAAATTGATAACCAATTAAGCAAAGTTGGAATAAAAAGAAACTTTATAGATGGTATAAGAGTAACTGATGAAAAAACAATTGAAGTTGTATCAAACACATTAAACGATTTGGTGAATAAAGAAATTGTGGGACTAATAAACAATAATGGGGGTAACTCCATAGGCTTAGCAAAAAATAACAGTGGATTAATAAAAGTAAAAAAATACATTAGTGGTAAAACAAATTACGGATACGTTGGAGAAATTATAGATGTTGATGCAAACTATCTATATGAACTTATGAATTCAAACTACATACCAGTGATCGCACCATTGGGTTTTGATGAAAACAATAATATTTACAATATAAATGCAGACTCAGCTGCAAGTGCTATAGCATCACATTTATCTGCCGAGAAATTAATATTTCTAACTGATCAAACAGGTGTTTTAAATAAAGAGGAAAAATTAATATCATCTTTGAATTTTAGTGAAATTGAAAAATTAATAAATACCAATGTAATAACTGGTGGTATGCTTCCTAAAATAAAAGCATGTTTAAATTCAATAGAAAAAAATGTGAAAATGGCACATATTGTAGATGGAAGAATACAGCATTCAGTATTATTAGAAATATTTACCAATGAAGGTATAGGGACGCTAGTTAAAAAATGACCAAGTGTGTAATTATAGGTTCTGGAATAGTTGGTTTAACAACAGCCTATGAACTTAATAAAACTGGCCATCAGGTAACAATAATAGATAATCAGAGCACGGGGCAAGCATCAAAATCAGCAGCAGGGATAATGTTTCCTCTTAATCCATGGAAAAACACAAAGTATATGCAAGACTTATGTATCTCTGGGCACGAACAGTACAATAATTTTTTTAACACGCTAAGCATAAAAGATAAAAGAGAAATTAATTTTGAAAAAAAAAATTTATTAATTTTTGGAAATGATATTGAAAGCGCAAAAAATTGGTATAAGGAAAATCCTGTTATTAATTCGAGTTACATAAAAAAAAATTTGAATTCTAGAGAAAAATTTATAAAAGAATCTCACAAAAATTTTCTAGAAATAGAAAATATAAATACATTAGACCCTAGAAAGTTAATTAATTTTCTAAGGAATACACTTTTAAAAAATAATGTAGAATTTAAAAAGTCTAAAATAGAGAAAATTGATAGTTTTCTAAGAAAACCATCAAACAATAAGTATGAATTTATAATTTTATGCGCAGGAGTTTGGAGTAATCATATTTTAGGTAATAAAAATATAAGATTAAAGCCTATAAAGGGACAACTTCTTCATTTTAAAACAAGAGAAAAGTTGATTGACAATGTGTTGCTTTATAATAATTATTATATTATTCCTAGGAGAGATAACAGAATAGTTGTTGGTGCTACGATAGAAGATGTTGGATTTGATGAGAATATTACTAGTTCTGCAAAAATATTTTTAGAAAAATCAGTTTCAGAAATATTTTCTAATAGCGTAGAAATGCTTAGTCTTGAGCAGACATATGGATTCAGACCATATTCAGATAAAGAAGATCCATATATAAATATTGATATTAAAAATGAAAGATTGATCTATAATTTTGGTCATTATAGGTATGGCATTTTAACAGCTATATCATCTGCAAAAATTGTCAAAAAATTAATATCTTAAAAAATTTTAATTTAAAAATGCTATTATTTATGTCAAAATAACAAAAATTAAAAGGAGATATTATGGATATTTTTAGAGTAGTTGCATTATCTTTGGGTATTATAATCTGTGTTTTGACAGTTTATTTTGCTCTTTCAGGCATAGGGATGATCTAGCTTTTACTTATTAGCTCTTTAGGTATTTTAAAAGTGATGTTTTCCTCAATGCCCTCAGATTCTATTACGTTTAAAGCGCCAAAACCTTTAAGCTTACTTATTATTGACGCAACTAGAGTTTCAGGTGCGGATGCCCCAGCAGTTAAACCTATGTTCTTTTTGTTCGACAACCACTCTACATCAAGATCATTAGCGCAATCTATTAAATAAGAAGGTACCCCAGCTCTGGTTGAAATTTCTTTTAATCTATTTGAATTGGAACTATTTTCAGAACCTACAACAAGAATTATATCGCACTTATCAGTTAATTCTTTGACAGCATTCTGTCTGTTAGTAGTTGCATAACAAATATCGCCTCTAGGTGGTTCAATAATTTTATTATATTTAGATTTTATTGCGTTAATAATGCTAGCTGTATCATCTATTGATAATGTGGTTTGTGTAACATATGCAACTTGATCTTCTGTATTAAATTTAAGATTTGCTACATCATTTTCATCTTCAACCAGGATAATCTTAGAATTTTCTGTTGAGTTATAACGCCCAATAGTCCCTTCAACTTCTGGATGCCCCTTATGACCTACTAAAATAGTGTTTATTTGTTTTTTTGATAATCTTGCAACTTCCATATGAACTTTTGTAACTAAAGGACAGGTGGCGTTAAAAACCTGAAGATTTCTATCACTTGATTCTTGAACTATTTTTTCTGAAACACCATGTGCGCTATATATTAATATAGAATATTCTGGAACTTTATTTATATCTTCAATAAAGATAACCCCTTTTTCTTTAAGTTCATCTACCACATACTTATTGTGAACAATTTCATGTTTTACATATATTGGAGATCCAAAAACATCTAAAGCTCTATTAGTAATTTCAATAGCTCTATCAACACCGGCACAGAATCCTCTTGGATTGGCTAAAATAATATTCATTTATTTTTTACTTTCTTTTGCAAACATAGAGTATAACAATAATATAATTCCTATAGAAATTGCAATATCAGCTATATTAAATATTGGCCAATAAAAAGAATTATAGTGAAATTCTATAAAATCAATAACATAACCATACAAAATCCGATCATAAAGGTTTCCTATTGCACCGCCAATAACAAAACTAAATGCAATGTACTGCGAATTTTTCTCTTTTACTAAAATATAAGTGATTATTAAAATAACTATTACACTAAATATTATAAAAAACCATCTTTGCCATCCGCCAGCGTTACTTAAAAAACTAAAAGCAGCTCCATGATTAAAAGCTAGAGTGAAATTCAAAAAGTTATTAATAGATATTGAGTGGTTTATTATTAAGCTACTTAAAGCGTAATTTTTTGTAATTAAATCTAAAAAAAAAATAAATATTATTATAGAAAAAATTATTAAATTTTTTTTAAGCATTTATTCTTATTTCACCCTTACCAAAAACATTTGAAATGCATCTTTTACAAATATTGTTATATTCTTTATTTTTGCCAACACTATCACATTTATGCCAGCATCTTTCGCATTTTTTATTTTTCGAATTAATAATATCTACAGAAATATCATGATCATTTATAGATATTTTATTATAATTTTTCTTTTCATCTATAATTTTTAAATATGCATTTGATGTTATAAATATAAATTTTAATTCTTTGTCTAGTGTACTCAATATATTATATAATTTTCTAGAACAGTGAATAGTAATATCAGCGTCTAAAGGTGACCCAATAATATTCTCAACTCTTTTTTCTTCTAATGACTTTGAAACAATTTTTTTAACTTCTAGAATTTCATTCCAATCTGAATCACTAATATTACATTTTTGAAAATCATTTATATTCAAATCAAGCCATCTATTATAAAAAATAGATTTATTTTTGTTTTTTGGTATATGTGTCCAGGCTTCTTCTGCAGTATGGGGGCAAATAGGTGCTATCCAGGTCAGTAACATTTTTACCAAGCAGAACATAGCATGTTGAGCAGAAATTCTCTCCTGCGAATCTTTTTTACATGTGTATTGTCTATCTTTAATCACATCAAGATAGAAAGATCCCAATTCATTAACGCAGAAACTATGTATTGTTTGCGATAACAAATGAAAATTATACAATTCATATTGTTTTTTTATTTCTTCTTGAGTTTTAATAGCTTTCTTTAGGATCCATTTATCTAGCTCAATAGTTATTGAGTCTTGAGAAAAACTATTTGGATCATAATCATCAATATTAGATAACAAGAATCTTATGGTATTTCTTATTTTTCTATATTTATCTGATGTTCTGCTTAGTATTTCTTCTGAAACGTTCATTTCAGAAGAAGAATCAGTCGAAGCAGCCCATAGTCTTAAAATATCGGAACCTAGTCTATCGATAATTTTTTGAGGGGCGATAACATTACCTTTCGATTTAGACATTTTATTGCCTTTAGCATCTACAGTAAAACCATGTGTCATTGCAGTTTTATATGGAACTAAATCATTTATTGCAACTGAAGTAAGAAGAGATGATTGAAACCAGCCTCTGTGTTGATCTGAACCTTCTAAATAAAGATCAGCAGGAAAACTTAGATCTGATATTTTTTCTAAAACTGCTGCATGTGAAGAGCCTGAATCAAACCAAACATCTAAAGTATCTGTTACTTTTTCATAATCTTTGGGATTATCAATTAAATCTTCGATTTTAATATCAAACCATTTTTCAATACCATGTTTTTCAACTAGTTTAGAAACTCTTGAAAAAATTATAGACGAATTAGAGTGAGGTTCTCCAGTTTTTTTATTTATAAGCATTGTGATAGGGACGCCCCATTTTCTTTGTCTTGATATGCACCAGTCTGGCCTATTTTCAAGCATTCCCTGAATTCTTGCTTCTCCCCATGCAGGTAACCAATTGACATCAGATAATTTATTTAAGGTTTTTTCTAATAAATTATTTTTATTCATTGAAATAAACCATTGAGGTGTTGCTCTATAAATTAAAGGTGTTTTTGTTCTCCAACAGTGAGGGTATGAGTGTTTAAACTTATTTTTACTTAGCAATCTATCTTTTTTTTCTAATAAATCTATAACATGATCATCAAGTTTGTATACATGTATCCCATTAAATTCTTCAGGAAGGCCTGAAAAAACACCATTACTTTGAATAGGATTTATTACTTCTAAATTATGTTTTGTGCCCAATTCAAAATCTTCTACACCATGAGCAGGAGCGATGTGAACGCATCCTGTTCCTGAATCATCTGTTACATGTTCACCATCAATAATATTTATTTTATTTAATAGAAAAGGATGTTGAGCTTCTATTCCTATCAATCTGTCACCACTACAATTTGATATGATTTTAAAACTTAACCCTACACGCTCTGTAAATTTTTCTAAAAGATTCTCAGCAATAATATAATTTTCTTTACCATCTGATATTAAAATATAATTAAGATCTTTTTTTATAGCTACAGATTTATTAGATGGAAGTGTCCATGGAGTTGTTGTCCAAATAACAATAAAAGTATCTATGGAAATATCTTTTAAATTAAATAAATTTTTAATGTTTTCAGAAGATGTGATTTTGAATTTTACATCTATAGATGTAGATTCCTTTTCTTTATATTCAACTTCTGCTTCAGCTAAAGCTGATTGAATTTTTACACACCAATTGACTGGCTTAAAACCTTTTTTTAGATGTCCATTATTATATATTTTTTCTAGAGCCTTAACAGTTGAAGCTTCAAAATCTTTATTAAGAGTTAAGTAGGGTTTTTCCCAGTCTCCAAGAATACCTAATCGTTTAAAATCTCTTTTTTGTCTCTCAACTTGCTTAAGAGCATAATCTCTGCATAAATTTCTAAAATCTCTATCAGATATATCTTCTTTTTTCTTTAATTTTTTTTCAACTTCAAGTTCAATGGGCAAACCATGGCAATCCCATCCAGGAACAAATGGTGTATAAAATCCAGAAAATACTTTAGACCTCAATATTATATCTTTTAAAATTTTATTTACCGCGTGTCCAATATGTATGTCGCCATTAGCATATGGCGGACCATCATGAAGTATAAATTTTTTAGAATTTTTATTTAAATCTAACAAATTTTTGTAAAGATTTTC
>CAJYAP010000003.1 GCA_913065025.1 uncultured Gammaproteobacteria bacterium | reverse complement strand
TTTTATTTTTATTTTCTATATTTTTTTTACTTATTTTATTACCAAAAGTCTTTTTATTTTTTTTTATATCTAAGCCACATTTTGAAAATGACTTTATATCTATTGATTCTAGAATAATTTTAGAAATTAACTCTATTTTCTTTTCTGCAGAATTATTTTCATTTGGTGGCATTAAACCTAAATGTCTTTCAGATATGATTAAGTCTTTATTTTTTCTTATTGAACCTACTATTTTCAAATCAGTATAATTCTTTACGGAATTTACAAGCTTGTTCTCGTGTCTTTCTGTTTTAACTTTATTTAGAATAACTCCTTTAATATTACATTTTTTTTCAAAGTTAATATAACCTTGTAAGAGAGGTGCTATTCCTCTGGTAATGCCTTCTGTATCAATAACAAGAATTACAGGTGAGTCAGTTAATATTGACATAGCAGAATTATCATCTGTTCCTTTAACATTTATGCCGTCATATAACCCTTTATTACCTTCTATTATATTTATATGTGATTTCTTATTATTATAAAAATCAATGATTTCTTTTTTTGATTGTGTATTAAAATCTAAATTATAGCTATTAGTTCTTGATGAAAGTGATAGCCAACTCATATCGATGTAGTCAGGTCCTTTTTTAAAAGTTTGAATATTGTGATTTAAATTAGAAAGTATTCTTGATAAACCAATTGAAACTATTGTCTTGCCAGACGACTTATGTGCGGCAGATATATATATACTTTTTATAATTCTTTTCATCCTGACTAAGGTGTTACTTTTTGGTTTTGTTCCAATATATGCTTATCGTCAAGATTAGTCGGAGTAAAATCTAATACCATTATAGCAAATATATATATTGCTGCGGATATACCAACTCCACCAAGTCCCAACATAACCTCATAAATGCTTGGGGTATAGGCAGATATTACGCCATCATAAAAAGTGCTGCTTTCGTTATATCCTGGAAATAAATCTAGTGGGTATGCTTGACCAGATATAATAATAATATATAACATTATAAAGCCGCCTAGTATTACCAAAATTGACGCTAATAAAATACCTAGCGCTGATTTTGATAATTTTTTGTTATAAAGAATTACTAAAGGAAGTATTGTGCCAAATCCAATCTGGCCTACCCAAAATAAAAATGTATATATATTTTCTGAAAATAATAGAAAAAATTCGAAGTCGTGGTTTTTTGTAACATAAAGACTAGTTAAGTGGGCTAAGACTGTAATATAAAAAACTGTAAATATGAAATATATTAAAAGTTTTCTAAACCTTGATATTATTTCTGAGCCAAGAGTGACACCTAATCCTCTATCCATCCAAAATAATATTTTATAAAAAATTGCGGTGCCCATTAAGAGGGATAAGGCTATAAATAATGGTGCACTTAACGCTCCATATGCTTCCTTCGCAACTAAAAAAGCAAATATTGAACCCGTTCCAGTCGTTAAGGTTATCCTCCAAGCAAACGCAAATGCTCCAACTTTCCCAACAAATTTATTATAACGCGCTTCAAACATCATCCATAAATAAATAGCGATAACTGCCATAAAACCACTATATAAGAATATATTCCAGGCAAAAATTGATTTGAAATTAAAAGTCGTCATTGCTACCACGAGTCGATCTGGTCTTCCTAAATCTAAAACTAAAACCATTAAACCACCGGTTAGTAAACAAATTGCTAGTAACGCTGATAATCTTCCTAGGGGTTTATAAATTTTAATATTAAAAACAGAAGAGATTGAAGCTATGTTTAAAATTCCTGAAGCTGCAATTATCAAGAATATTGCAAAAACATGAGGGAGACCCCAAACAACTTGATTATTCATTCCTGTAAGCCAGTGACCTTCATGCTCTAGAGTAATAAAGGAAAACATGCCTAGCCCTATTAAGCTTAGGGCAACTATACCATATAACAGTATTGCCCTAGAAAACTCAACAACCATATATTCAGTTTTATCTCGCATAATTAAATTCCTCTATATCTGACTGCAGTATTAAGACCGAGATCACTTCTAACTTCTTTTGTAGCATATTTTTTTAATTGTTTTGATATATCACTTTCTTCATCATTCAAATCTCCAAATAAAATAGCTTGATGACCATCTTTTTGGCAAGCCTCTGCGCAAGCTGTGTTATTTTCACCATTATCTATTTTGTGTACACACAGGTTACAACTTTCAACACAACCTTTTCCTCTTGGGGCGTGTGGTAGTTGGTTTTCTAAATTTTCATGAACGAATGATCGAGCTTTATAAGGGCATGACATCATGCAATATCTACAACCAATACATGTGTGCTTATTAACCAGAACAATACCATCATCTCTAATAAAAGATGCTCCGGTAGGACATACATCTACACATGGTGGGTTTTCACAGTGCTGACACATCATAGGAACACTAATGGATTTTTTAGATAATTCATCTGTTAGTGTCATTTTTCTTATCCATTGAGTATCTGTAGTAGGTCTCCCAAAATCTTCAATTCCATGCTCTTCGTTACATGCTGTAACACAGGCATCGCATTCATCCGTACATTGATTTGTATTTATTAACATTCCCCATCTAATCTTTGATGAAGCAGGCTCATCTAATGCTCTTCCGTGGGCAAGTTCTTGGAAAAATACTCCTGGGGCAATTGTTGATACCCCAAGCATGCTTGATTTTTTTAAAAAATCTCTTCTATCAAGTTTTAATTCGTACTTTTTCATTTTTCTAAAGACCCTATTTTTTTTGCTACTTTCTTAAATGGTTTTGAAGCATGACAATCAAAACACTCTACTTGCGCTGCGGCAGCTATATGACAGCCTGAGCAAAAATGCTCTTCTGATTTAACACTTGGATATGTTCCGTCAGCCACAGGTTTAATATGACAATTTATACAGTTATTAAGACTATATTTTTTTGTTCTTATTCCTTTTACGACAGTGTCATGACTTTGCTGGGTAAGAAAAATATGATGTTGAGCTCGCATGATATCTGTTGGTTCGACGCATTTTTCACCAGCGGATTCATCGATATTATGTGGCATGTTTTCATGGGTGATTGACGCACCACTAAAAAAGACCAATGAAAAAGTTAATAAAATCTTTAAAGATATTCTTTTATACATACTGAATCTCTCCCCATAATTCAGATAATATTTTTCGTATAATTTTTATACTTACCTAAATTAATGATCACCAAGTGCCATATCAATATAGCCCGTAGGACAAACATCAGCACATATATGACATCCAATGCATTTTGCGTAATCTGTATCTACATACCTTCCTGTTGTGCTTTTATCTTTCTTAACTTTAAATACAGCATCTTGCGGACAGTATATTACACAGTTGTCACACTCAAAACACATACCACAACTCATACATCTTCCTGCTTCTTCTACTGCTTGCTCCTCAGTGAAACATTTTAATCTCTCATCGAAATTACCAAGTATTGACTCAGCTTCTGGGCCAACGTCATCTCTTATATTTCTAGGGGTGTATGGGAAATGTGCTAGATGCATTTTTTCGGTATTAATGATTTCTTGAGCTGACCTATCTTCATAGTTGTGAACGGAAAACTCTAACTCATCAGTTCCCCAATGTGCACCAGGTTCATATTCAGCTGGCTTTAATCCAGACTCTTTAAGTTTTTCAATAAGATTAAAATGATGTACATCAACTTTTGGTCTTTTCTTTAATTCTTTTAAATCAACTTGATCTAAATATTGGTCTATAGTTTCTGCAACAATTGAACCTTGTCCAATTGCGGTTGTTAAAAGATGGGGTCTTATAATATCACCACAAACAAAGTGACCTGGCTTGCCAGGAACAGTATAGTTTTTATCAGCATCTATTAAGTTTTTACCATTATTGAATTCTTCAAGCCCATCCAAAACGCCACTTTGTCCTATAGCGGCAACAATCAAGTCTGCTTCAATCTCGAATTCTGTTCCATCAATCTTTTCTGGTCTTCCCTCTTTCATTGTGCATTTAGCCATTTTTATTGCGTACGCCCTACCTGTCTTTTCGTCGACTAAAACTTCTAAAGGCATTACTTCGTCAAGAATCTGAACACCCTCTTTCTGGGCATCATGAACTTCATGTTCAGAAGCTGTCATTTCAGATTTCTTAAATAGTGTTGTAAGTGTTACTTCATTGTGTATTCTACTTTTAGAAAGTTTTTCATCATGTTGCGAACCTTCTTTTAATATAGTTTCAGGTCTAATATCTTCTGGTAATTCTTCTTCAAGAGTACCGAGGCGCCTTGACGAACAAACAACGTCAATTGATGTATCTCCACCACCTATGCACACAACTTTCTTAGCAGTTACGTGTAATCTCTTTTGTCGAGAGGCTTCAAGATACTTAATTGCTGAAATACAATTAGGGGCATCGCTATTTGGAACGGGTAGATCTCTTCCTGTCCAACATCCAATTGCCCAAAGAACTGCATCATAATCTTTTTCTAAACTTTCTGCGGATATATCCTTTCCAACTGTAGTATTCAATTTAACTTCGATATCACCCATTGCTAAAATTCTTTCAATTTCAGGGTCCAAATAAGTATCTGGTGTTCTATAACTTGGGATCCCAAAACGCATCATTCCACCAAGTTTATCGTGCGATTCGAAAATAACACTTGCGTGACCAAGTTTTCTTAATTGATATGCAGCAGACATGCCTGCTGGTCCACCTCCAATAATTGCAACCTTTTTTCCGCTCATTTCTTTAGTGCATGCAAATGAATAACCCTCAGCTACTGCCTGATCGCCAATATATTGTTCTACACCATTAATTCCAACATAATCTTCTACATCGTTTCTGTTGCAGCCATCTTGGCAAGGGGCTGGACATACTCTTCCCATCATTGATGGAAACGGGTTTGCAGTTGTAGATCTTCTAAAAGCATATTCTTGCATACTAACGTCATCAGGAGCTTTTTCGATACCTCTTACAATATCTAACCAACCTCTAATATCTTCTCCAGATGGACAACTTCCCTGACAAGGAGGAGTTCTGTGGACATATGTTGGGCATTTATGAGATTTATCTTGCTCGAATATATCATTACCTAAGTTTTGATAAGTGTGGACTCCGTCTTGATATTTTCTAAATGTTAACTTCTTTTCTACTGTTTCTTTGTTTGCCGACATAATTTTCTCCTTACTTACAAATTATTATAAAGCACTATGCTGCTTCATCTATATCCTGTTGTGGGTGGTTTTCACCATCATTTTCATCGTTTTCATCATCTTGTCCTGTTAAGATTATTGCATTACTTACAAGCTGATGAACACTAACAATCTGATCCATAGAAAAATCATAATATGGGAAAACTTTTGCAAATTGGCTTTTACAAATCGCACATATTGCAGCCATATGCGTAACTCCATGATCTTCTACAACCTTCCTTAATGCTTCCATTCTTGGAAGAGCTCCTTTTACCCTAAGTTCCATAAGATCGTCAGTTAGTAATCCGCCACCGCCACCGCAACAGAAAGTTCCTTCTTTAATAGTATCTTTTGACATATCGTGAAAGTTATTACAAACAGCCTTTATCACTTCTCTTGGTATTACAAATTGCCCGCCTGCTTTATCTCCCATTCGAGAAGCGCGCGCAACATTACATGAATCGTGATAGGTTAAAATCATGTCATCATTTAGTGACTTATCAAATTTCAATTTATTATCTTCAATCAAGCCATGCGTAACTTCACATATATGTTGTGGTATAGGATAATTTTGATCTAGAAAATCCCATGGCCCAGCTAAAGTATTTAAGAAACTATATGCAACTCTCCATGCATGGCCACATTCACCAAAAACAATTCTTTTAACTCCTAACTCTATAGCTGCTTCTCTTATTCTCATTGCAAGCTTTCTCATGTTTTCATAACTTCCAATAAACATTCCAAAATTTGCAGCTTCACTTGCATGCGAGCTTATAGTCCATGAGATACCCGCTTCATGAAAAACTTTTGCATAACCGATTAATCCGTCAACGTGTGGTTCTGCAAAGAAATCAGCAGATGGAGTAATTAATAAAACATCTGCCCCTTTAACGTCAAGAGGAAATTTCACTTGCACCCCAGTTTCTTCTTCAACATCTTCTTCTAAACCTTCTAACGTATCTTCAAGTGCAGGTCCAGGTAAACCCAAATTATTTCCAATTTTATGAACCTTGCTAATAATTTCATTACAATATTTTTGACCAACACCAATAGTATCCATTACTTCTCTTGCAGCCATTGAAATTTCTGCTGTATCTATTCCATATGGGCAATAAACTGAACATCTTCTGCACTGTGAGCACTGATGAAAATATGAATACCAATCGTCTAATACATCTTTCGTAAGGTCTGTAGCTCCAACTAATTTTGGAAAGTATTTCCCAGCAAATGTAAAATACCTTCTATAAACTTTTCTGTATAGATCTTGCCTTGCAACTGGCATATTTTTTGGATCTGTTGTGCCTACATAATAATGACATTTATCAGTACACGCGCCACATTTTACACAAGAATCTAAATAAACCTGAAGAGATCTATATTTACTTTGAAGGTCTCCCATTTTTTTTATTGCTACATCATGCCAATCATCAACAAGCTCTCCAGGAAATCCCAAAGGTTCTTGATGCGACTCTTTTGCAATAAAAGGCTTACTATGAGACATAACATCTCTTTGAAGTTTAGGAATAATTGGATATTCTCTTATCTCTGGTGTGTCAAACTTATTATCTGCCATAACTTTCCTGTAAATTATTTAATTTTTTTCTAGATCTTCTGCCCATTTAGAAAGATGTCTTTTCTCTCTTGCATTGTCAACCTGATTTCTTGATGGACTAAAAAAGAGTCCAGGTGCATGTAAAAGTTTACTATAAGGAAAGATAATCATTAATGCTGCTACCATAATTAAGTGAGAAATTAAGACGATATCTGATGGAATATTTTGAATATTAAATGTCATTAATCCAATAAAAAAAGATTTAACACTAATTACATCTGCTCCTAAGTAAAAGCTCATTGCTATTCCTGTCGAAGTTATAGATAAAAGTAGGACAAGCATCAAATGGTCAGAAGGTGAAGAGATGTATCTCACTCTGTCCACTATAATACGTCTTGTTAATAGTCCAACTAAACCTATAAACATTAGTATTGATCCATATTTTCCAAATGGTTGAATAATTATAACCCACGTCCAGACTGGATCTATAAAGTAACGTAGATGACGTAACATATCTAAAAATAAGCCAAAGTGAAAGAGCCAACCAAATAACCAAGTTGCTTTGCTAGACTTAAAAAGACTTTCAAAAAAAACAACTTCTTTAGACATCCTAAAAACTACTCCTGCTTGAGTAGTTGGTGCAGGCATTGTAGGTATTTTTAATGGTGCGGGAGTATTTTTATATTGTAGTATTTTACTAACTAATCCATAAGCTAATATAAAAAAAGCAATATAAAATAAAGCAGCTATAGACATGCTTAATATTGATATCTGCACATTCCACTCCACAAACTAATGAGTTGATTTATACGCAACCAGTAGGTTTTGGTAAGCCAGCATATTTACATGCTTGTTTAGCTGGGCCATATGGAAATAACTCATATAGATATTTACTATTTCCTTTTTCCTTACCTAATCTTTTACCAATTTGCTTTGTAAGAACTCTAACTGCTGGAGCAATCTGATACTCTTCATAATACTCGCGAAGAAAATTAATTACTTCCCAATGATTATCTTCTAATGGAGCACCATCTGCTTCTGCCATTGCATTAGCAACATCTGCATCCCAAGCATTTAAATCAGCTAGGTATCCTTCTTCATCAACTTCATAACTTTTTCCGTTTACTTCTAATGACACATCAACCTCCGAATTATTAAAAAAATCTACAGCCAAGATTGCACTGAATCATGCTCAGTAGTAAGATCTACAAAATCTTCATATCCAACAATCTCAACTCCCTCTATTACATTATTTAAAGATAGGCCTCTTGCCTCCAAATCAGGCTTTAAAGCGTACATTTTAAAATCTTTTAAAGAACTTTCTATCATCTCTGTAAATTTTGTAGACTTCATTACAGATATAACTGCATCTTCTATAAACAAGATACTGCTATCTTTAGCGCACATTGAGATACAAGAAGTGACTGTTGAATTCTCAAATGGCGATTTATTTACTGTATGTAACATGCTCATATTTATATTTATTCCTATTAAAAACTCATGACAATGTCTTGCTGACTCATAATATTTGACAACTCTGCTCTTGATACTAAATTAATCGAGCTCTTCTCAGCATAATCTTCGTCTTCATCTTCCCAAACCAATTCTTGTAAATCTGATACTGATAAACCCCTTTCTTCTAAAGATTCTTTATCAATAAAAATTTTCTTTATTTCATAATCACCTAAAGCTGAGTATGTTGATGAAAAGTTTTTCATTCCAATACCATCAGTTTTTTGATCTTTCATCAATTGATAAACACCATCATCAGTAAAAGTTAAACTTACATCTTGATCAAAAGCTGCAGTTATTAAAACAACTTCTAGAGATTCCAAAGCGTAAATAGTTCCATAAGGACTTTTTCTATTTACGTACATAAATTTTTTTACAATTCCTTCTTCGCTCACAAGTCTTAATCTCCAAAAGTAATTAATCTATCAGCTTGGATACCAGCTTCAACAAGTTGGCCTAACCCGGATATTCTAAAACCTTCCTCGATATTATCAGAATCCTTACCATTTCTTTCTGCTTCACCTTTGTCCAAAATACCTCTTCTTTGTGCAGCAGCGACGCAAACAACCAAATCTATATTATGATTTTTTGCTAATTCCGACCATTCTTTTGTAATATTTCTATCATCTTGAGGCGGTGTAGCTAGTCTTGTAGCATTATTCACGCCATCGTTATAAAAGAATACACGATAGATTTCATGACCCTTCTTTATCGCAGCTTTTACATATTGAAGAGCGGTATCAGACGCTTGATGTTGATATGGGCCTTCATTAATTAATATTCCTAGTTTCAAATTATCTCCTCTTTAATACTATTAAAATCTTATATGAGTAGATGCATTAAGACTATTTCTAGCGCCCTTCCAATTGTTTATATGGAATTTTGTAAATGGTAGCCCTGTTAACTCGAAGAATCTTGGCCATCCAATTCTTTCAACCCAATCACTAATTCTTTCCCAATCCTTTGCATCGTCTCTATAAGCTCTTAGAATTTTTTTCACAATTGCAGTTGCTTCAGGCCATCTTGGAGGATTGTTTGGTATACCAGCTGCAACTAATTTTTGAAATGATGGTTTTCCTCTAGCATTAGAATGGTTCCCACCAACCCATACTGAAAGTTTTGTATGCTCCGCATCATTAATCTGCATTGGGGGACATGGTGGATAGCATGCTCCACAACAAATACATTTTTTTTCGTCAACTTCTAGAGATGGTTTTCCATTCACCTGTGCTGGTCTAATAGCGGCTACTGGGCAGCGTGCAACAACCGAAGGTCTTTCACAGACATTTGAAACCAAGTCATGATTAATTTTTGGCGGTTTTGTGTGCTGAACATTGATAGCAATGTCGCCTTGCCCACCACAGTTAATCTGACAGCATGATGTTGTCATATGAACTCTATTAGGCATATTCCAACCTTTAAATTCATCAATTACTTCATCCATCATGGCCTTTACAACTCCAGATGCATCAGTTCCAGGAATATCACAATGCAACCATCCCTGTGTATGAGATATCATTGCTACAGAGTTTTTTGTTCCACCTACTACAAATCCATTTTTTTCTAATTCAACTATTAAAGGCCCAACTTTAGATTCTTGGTCAATCATGTATTCAATGTTACTTCTAATAGTAAATCTAACGTAGCCATCAGCATATCTATCTCCAATATCACATAACAGATTTAAAGTTGTGACATCTAAAATCCTTTGGGTTCCAGCTCTAACTGTCCATATAGCATCACCACTGTGAGCGACATGTTTTAATACGCCTGGACGTGGATCTTCATGATATGCCCATTGCCCATAATTCCTTCTCATTACTGGATGCATATATTGAAATGCATCAGGACATCCTGTTTCTATTGGTGGTCTATTTGCTGGTTTTGCTTGTTGTTCCGACATTATTAATTCCTTATTTTAAATTTATTAAAAATTAAGCTTCTGCAGCCTGTAATTTTTCCTTGAACCACTTTTCAGCTTCATCATCCCATCCGTCCATTCTAACGTATGAACTTGTTGTTGGATCCGCAACCATATTTGGATCAACTTCTAATCCAATACCATCCAAGAAATTCACAAGCCCTATTCTTTCAATCATTTCTCCACAACGCTCATGCTCTAATCCATTCTCAGCCCAAAAATCTATAGTTTCTTCAGCTAATTCTGTAAGTTTTTCATAGTCTTCTTCGGTATCTAATTTCATAAATGGAACTATAACTGTTCCCATTAAGTCACCTACTTTCAAAGTTCTTTTACCACCCATAAGGACGGTTGCGCCTTTATCATCTCCTGGACTTAATGCTTTTGGCATTACATTTAAACAATGCATGCATTTTACACAATTTCTATTATCAACTTCTAAAGTATCATCGTCTTTTAAAGATAAACAATTTGTTGGGCATCTTGTAATTACATTATCGATTACATACTTCCTGCCTTTTTTCGCAACAAAATCCTTAACCTCTGATTGATCGACTTTCATATCGTCTCTCCATGTACCTATAATTGCACAGTCAGCTCTTTCAATGGAGTTAACACAATCATTTGGGCATCCAGATACTTTGAATTTGAATTTATAAGGTAAAGCAGGTCTATGAACATCATCTGTGAAATTATTTAATAATGTTCTATGAATTTTTATTTCGTCAATATTAGATTGCTCGCATCTTGCGGCGCCAACGCAACACATTCCAGTTCGAACACATGGGCCGGCTCCACCAAGATCCCATCCGTATTCGTTAATTTCATCAAAAAAGTGTTGAGTGTTTTCGGTTGTTGAACCAATAAACATTATATTTCCTGTTTGACCATGAAATGTTTGGAGGCCAGAACCATGTTTTTCCCAACTTTCACCAAGCTGTCTTAGCATACCAGTAGTATAGTAATTACCTGCTGGAGGTTGCACCCTTAGAGTATGAAATTCTCTGGACTCTGGAAACGCATCACCTACTTCGGAAAATCTTGGGATAATTCCACTTCCATAACCAAATACACTGACTGTCCCACCTTTCCAATAACCTTTTCTTGTTTCGTAGGAATGTTCGAGCTGACCTAATAATGAATTTGCTGTACTAGAAATTCTCTCTTCTGGGTGTTGATCTCTTAATCTTTTAATACCTGATATAAAACTAGGCCATGGGCCATGCTCTAATTCATCTAACATAGGGGTGTTATGTTTATCAGCCACTCTTTTTCTCCTTTGTATTACATTATTTTTATCTATAGATAATTTTATTTTATGAGTTATTTCCTGCTATTGACATCGTTCTTTTGGGGTGTCCTATCTATCTCTTTTGGAATCATTTATATACCCCATATTGGATATATTACTTGTAACAAACATTTATTAAATAAATTTAATATATTTTCACAATTATCCTATCAAAATTAATCTTAAATGTCATACAATCTAATAATGAACTCTCCTTTTTTACTCGAAAATCAAACAGAATATAAAAAATGGCGCGACTATAAACTTGCGCAATACCCAATTTCGAGAGAAAAAATTTTAATTAAATTTAAAAATAACGATATAAATAATAATAAAATTAATTTGCTTAAGGACTCTGTTACTAAATACAATTTTGCAATGTATGAATTTGATGCAAAATTAACAAACGAATCTCTAAAAAAATTCTGTTCTAGATTAAAATTAGTAAATTCTGTATCAAATCTTCTTGCCGATGAAGATGACATTTCTAATATCACTAATCAAAATCAAAGTAAGGAAAAAAGTCCCAATGTAGAATATATTCCATATACAAATAAACAGCTAAATTGGCACACCGATGGTTACTACTACCCGCTAGATTCAGCTATAAAATCTTTCTTACTGCATTGTGAGCACCCAGCTCAGCGAGGAGGGGAAAATATAATATTAGATCATGAAATTATATATATTTACTTGAGAGATCATAATCCTGAGTTCATAAATATATTGATGCAAAACGATATTATGGAGATACCAGGAAATAAAAATATTGTAGGTAGTCATTCTGTGAAAGGCCCTGTTTTTTATATAGATGAAAGAAACTTTCTAAACATGAGGTTTACTTCAAGACAGCAAAATATTATATGGAAAAAAAATGATACAATAAAAAAAATAAAAGATTTTATTTTTAGTTTTATAGCGGAAGATAATCATTATACTTTTAATCTTTTATTGAAAGAAAATCAGGGTTATTTAGCAAATAACGTACTGCATAAAAGAGAAGAATATGTTGATGGTAATAATAAAAGACTGCTTAAAAGACTAAGATTTTCTAAAAGAGTGGAGTAAAAAAATGTTAACAATGAGTGAAATACTTATTCAACAATATAAGTTGAAATCCTATAAAGACCTTAAAGAGTTTATATCTAAAAAAATTGAAGAAGGTGAAATGTTTTTATCACTAGACATCAAACCTAACTTTGACGATACACCAGACTACTGGGAAACAGATCTTGAAAATCTGTTTACCTCACCAAAAAGGTAATTATGTATTGGGAAGAAGATGATCAAAATAAACCAAACGAAACTGATAATGCAATAGTTGATGTATCATTTAAGGTTAACTGCAATAAGATTTCATCTGACCATGCTTATGATTTATTTGAGGCTGTTCTTAATAAATTCCCAAAAATAAGAGATATTAATAATTTAGCGATACACTCAGTATATGGCGCCGAGTCAGGAGCTGGATGGGAGAGACCAGAAACAGAAATATATCTTTCGAAAAGGACAAGATTTTGCATAAGAACACCTGTCGAATATTCCAAGGAATTTTATAAACTTGATGGCGAAATGCTTAAAATTGGAAAATATGAGATGACTCTTTCAAGGCCCAGCACAAAGAATTTGATTATCACAGATACTCTTTTTTGCAGGACAGTTGTTGTTGAAAATAATGCAAACGAAGAAGAGTTTCTTCAAGAGGTTAATTCATCTTTAATATCTATGGGTATAAATGTTAAAAAGATGCTGTGCGGGAAGGAACATTTTATTAAAATTCCTAATAAAACCCTTATTGGAAAAACTTTACTAATAACAGATCTTGAAAAAAAAGACTCGATAAAAATACAACAGCTCGGAATAGGTATTGGAAAATTATATGGATGTGGTATCTTTTTACCTCACAAAAGTATAGCTCCTGTAGCTGTTTCAAAAAGTAGTGAATAAATTTAATTCGTTAGGGAGGTAAATGATGCCAACAATAGAAATTGCGGGAAAACAAATAGAGACAACAGAAATGGGATACTTAGTTAATGCTGAAGATTGGTCTGAAGACCTAGCTAAAGCTATAGCTGATATTGAAAAATTACAATTAACTGATAGGCATTGGGATGTAATAAATCATCTAAGAGATGAATTTTTTAATAATGCTGGGAACCAGCCGAATACGAGAAAACTAGTAAAATTTTTTGAAAAGCTTTGGGGTGAAAAAATAGATGCCAAAGTTCTTTATGATCTTTTTCCAGGGGACCCTAGTAAACAAGGTGGAAGAATTTCTGGCTTGCCTGAAAGCAGAAGAAAAGGCGGGTATTAAACCTACCCAATTTGGACTAGTGGATTTTATATCAACAACTAGGTTATTATTAAAACTTAGTTAAAATTGAAAGGATGGATTAAATGAGTGAAGATAAGCAAGCTAAAATTCAAAAGTTACTGGATATGCAAAAAAAGTTCATAGCTTTGGATAGAGAACAAGGAGTTGAAGCATCTGAATATTTTGCTCCAGATGATGACTCAGAGATTGCAGGTTTTAGAGAAGAGTATAGAGATTTAGCTATGGATATAGTTGACCTTGCACATGAAGAGAAAGGCTCTAAAAAATAATATATGTACGAACTTAATGTCATTCTCGGCGAGAATGAATATCCTCTTAAAATTCAAGAGAAAATTGTAACAGAAGCTCAATCCTTTTTTGCTCAAATGGATTCAGACATGAATAAAGGATGGCAGATGAGCAAAAGTTGGGTTGATAACCCAAGTCAATTCCAAAAATGTCAAATAGCTGCAGATCGTTTATTTACATCTATTCATCTTAATAAAAAAGAAACAGCTATCATGATGGCTGCATATATTATAAATCAAATGCCAGACGTAAAAATTATAGATATTGATATATCTGGTAATATGGAAGAAACTTCTTTTTCTTAATTAGTTTTTAAGCAAATACAATCCATGTTGTCGCAATGTACTTTGCTTTAAATAAAACTTCTGAACCTCTATGTTTGTGAGTCCAGAATGGGGGGAATAAAATTAACTTTCCAGCCTCTGGGGTTATACTTATATTCTGATGATAGAAATCTGTTGTGCCACCCTGACTCTCTTCTAAATCGTTTAAATAAAATATTGCTACAAGTTGCCTATAGCTAAAATCATGACTTCCTCCATCTATATGCCAATGATAATATTGCCCAGCATCAGTTCTTTGAATAGCATATCCCATATCCTTAAAAGGACCTTTAAAAAATTCTATTTCATTTTTAAACTCATGTAATGATTTTGCTAACGCACTAAAGAAAAGTTTATCAACATCTTTCCAAATTTCTTTACCACTAATAAATAAATCTGTAGATTTTTTTATATCTAAATCTTCGGAAATATTTTGACCAATTTTGCCGATATAATGTTCTTCTTTATTATCCTCAAATCTACCTATAATGCTTTTACAATCTTCCTTTTTCAAAGCATTATTAAATTCAAAGATAAATGAATTTGGTTTTATCTCTCTCATAAGTAATGATGTATAATAAAATATGTAATTAACAAATATATTAATATGAGTATACAAAGAATACATAGCGGTTGGAATCAAAAAGGAAAAAAAAGACAAGTTGGGCAAATTGCTAGTGCTCTTGCTGTAAGTATTTGGAAAATATCAAAAAAAACTTTACTCAATTTAGAAAATGAAGGCTTTGATACCGACACTTGGTCCGAAAGAATGGAAATTTTAAAAGAGGTTTCTTGTTTCCAGATTTATGTAGCAAATAATGAAATCAAATCTTATGATAAAGAAAAAAAAATAAATTTTATAACAGATATTGCTAAAAAACTTAATGAAACAGTAAATATTAACCAGGTCGATTTAAAAATCCCAAAAGAAAATATTAAGACTAAATTTATTAATCTTTTAAATGACCGGATGGGAGAATATTCTGAGCTAGAATATAACGAGGAACCAAGTTATAAATCAAGAATTATACTTGGGAACCATTTGATGACCCATATGGGGGAATTAGATAATAATTGGATAAGAATGTATGTTATTGATCAAGAGGTTCCTAAAATATTACTATCTTTGCGAAGACCAATTGCTTCTCTAGTAAACAAATAATCTATTTCTTCCAATCACCTATATTGGCTAAGTTTTTTTCTTGGCCATCTTCGTAGCCTGCATCATAAGCTTCATTTGTTCTTGTTTCTTCTCTTGGTGGATGGCCTAAAAAACCACCTTGCCAACCAAGAATATATTCATCTTGAACACCTTGCTCTTCCATTTGCACTACTGCATTTCTATATGTTTCGTTCATTTTGCTCCTCTTGTATACATTTATTTATTTTAAACATTTGCTAATTATAATTCAAATTGCATTATAAAAAAATTCTTTTGCTTTGCCACTATCTATAGACTTTCTAATCTGAACAGCTGCGTCATTAAAATCAATATTTTTTATAATTGAAAGTGTTATGGCTCCAGTATATACCAAAGTATCTTTCGCAGGGCCGTCTTTACCGTTCAATGCATCAATTCCAATTTCTACCGCTTTGCTTGAAAAATCATCTACGTTTATATCACTAGATATTTCATCTAATTTAATTTCTTCTTTTTTCTCAAGTTCTGGTAATGGCACTGCTCTCATATTTTGTTCTATAGATATATTTTTTGGATTAAATTTTGTTTCTTGCATTTCACTGTTATCATAATAATAGAAAACTTTTCCATCACCTCTTAGTGCTGGAGAAACACCACCTTCAACACCTTTTACTAAAACAGCTGAGTCAAAACCTGAGACTTTCGCAAGATCTGAATAGACTGGTGGGTATGCTGCATGCACATATCCGGTCAAAAGATGTGTTTTATCTTTTCCTCTTATTGGGCCAACTAGAACTTCAATAGTGGTTAATACGGTTCTTTTTACCATTCTTGTCCTTAAATTAATCAAATCGTATAGAGGTTTACAAAATTTTTCTTGGTCAATATAAGACCAGCCGATATCTTTATTACCTAAAAAATCAGACGCCTCTTGTGAACTATTGGATACTTTAATTCCTGCTGTTTCTAATATTTTTTTTGTTGTTAGTCCAAATTTGGGGCCAACTGTTTCAACTCCATGAGTAACACATGGTATTCCAATTGAAGAAAATACTGAAGGTAAAAAGGCGCTTATAGGAGTATTCCTAAGAAAACCATTATATGGCTCTGCTATATCAAGCAACTCATCAACATCAGCTGTAATAATATTTGATTTATCTATAAGTGCTTTAAGTGATCCTATGTTTTCGTCCATAGTTTCTCTTTTCATTCTCATTGCAATTAAGTAAATTGCAGCTTGAATAGGATCAGATTCACTATCTAATATATTTAACATAGAGTTATAGCTATCTTCTTCAGTTATATTTTTACTAAATTCTGGGCCTGTAGCGACTTTTTGAATCGCGCTTCTTAACATATTTTTTGACAACAGAGTCTCCTAAAGCATTTATTATTAATATATTATATGTATATACTATCAGAATAAAATATTGTTAATGGGATATAAAGATGAAAAAAAATGAGGTTGAATTAAGTAGCGGATTAAGTGCGTTCGAAGCTAAACATTTTTCAAGAGCTATGCAATTGCTGTCTCCCCTTGCAGAAAATGGAGATACTGAAGCTCAACATAGATGCGCTATCATGTACCAAAATGGTTTAGGCAATAAAGCTAATCCTTTATTAGCTTTTAAATGGATGAAATCTGCAGCAGAAAATGGGCATGCCTTAGCCCAACATGGTTTAGGATTTATGTATATGGAAGGTGACTGTACTGAAAAAAATGGAGAAGCTGCCGTTCATTGGTACACAAAAGCAGCTAGCCAAGGATTGGTAGGGTCATTAACAACATTAGCAATGATGTATGAAGAAGGTAATCTTGTAGAGCAAGATAAAGAAAAGGCGAAAGAACTTCTTAAAAAAGCTGGTTTTTGAAATAATAAATTAAAAGTGTAAAATTATAGGGAAAATAATTATTTATTAGAGGATTAAAAATGCATAACATTTATCAAAGATTAAATAGATTAATGTATGTTTTAACATTGTTGCTATTTTTAATTCATCCTTTAAATATGATTTATTATGTTTACGAAGGGTATTCTTTATTTTGGCCTCTTAGTAAATTTCTTCCATATAGCAAGAATGAAATTGCATTAGCGTCATTATTAATTTTTCCATCATACCTAATAATAAGATGGGTATTTACAGGGAGGTTTACAATAAAACCTGCTTAATGTTCGTTATTCAAAAAGATCTGTGACTGCGCCCTTTGAAGCAGAACTTACTAAAGTTGCATATTTTGCTAAAATACCTTTTTTATATTTAGATTTAACATGAGTTAATTTCTGAGTTCTTTCCTTAATTTCTTTTTTACTTACTTTTAAGTCAATGATTTGTTTTTGCGCATCAATTACTATTTGATCGCCATTTTTAATTACAGCAATAGGCCCTTTTATTGCAGCTTCTGGAGAAACATGACCAATAACAAAACCATGGCTACCCCCAGAAAATCTACCGTCGGTAATTAGAGCTACATCTTTGCCTAAGCCTTGACCCATAATTGCGCTTGTTGGGCCCAACATTTCTCTCATTCCTGGCCCACCCTTTGGACCCTCATATCGAATAACAATCACATGTCCTTTTTTTACTTTTCCTTCTAAAATAGCTTTCATGGCGATTTCTTCAGAATTAAAAACTATTGCTTTGCCTTCAAACCTCAATCCTTCCTTTCCAGAAATTTTTGCTACTGCCCCATCTGGGGCAAGATTTCCATATAAAATCACAAGATGGCTGTCTTTTTTTATTGGGTTATCTAATGACCTAATAATTTTTTGTTTTGAAGGATATTTTTTTACTTTACTTAAATTTTCCGCCAAAGTTTTTCCTGTTACGGTTATGCAATCGCCATAAAGCATTCCAGCATCTAGCAACATTTTCATAAGTGGTTGGATTCCACCAATTTTTACCAGCTCTGACATCATGTACTTACCACTTGGCCTTAAGTCACCCAACACTGGGACTTTTTTTCCAATTCTTGTAAAGTCGTTTAACTCTAATTTAACTCCAATTGCGTTTGCCATTGCTAATAAATGAAGAACAGCATTTGTTGATCCACCTAATGTGATAGTTACCGTTATAGCGTTAATAAATGCTTTTCTTGTCATAATATCTTTAGGGGTAATGTTTTTTTCTAATAAATTTTTAAGAGCCTTTCCAGAATTTACACAATCTAAATTTTTATCTTTAGAAATCGCAGCCTGTGAAGAACTTCCAGGTAAGCTCATTCCTAATGCTTCTACAGCAGAAGCCATTGTATTTGCAGTATACATGCCACCGCAAGATCCAGGTCCTGGTATAGCTTTTTCTTCTATGTTTTTTAATTCTTTTTCAGATATTTCTTTTTTAGCAAATTGCCCAACTGCCTCAAAAACTGAAACAATATCAATTTTCTTATTTTTATATGTCCCAGGCATTATTGTACCGCCATATATAAATAAAGATGGTCTATTTAATCTAGCTAGACCTATTAAACAACCAGGCATATTTTTATCACATCCACCAATAGCTATTACTCCGTCAAAACCTTCGCATGCAGCTACTGTTTCAATTGAGTCTGCTATAACCTCTCTAGAAACTAAAGAGTATTTCATGCCCTCTGTTCCCATAGATATACCATCAGAAATAGTAATTGTATTAAATATTACTGGTTTCAGATTACTTCTTTCAACGCCAGAACTAACTGCATCGGCAAGTTTATTTATATGAGAATTGCATGGCGTTACTTCACTCCAAGTTGAAGCAATTCCAACCTGCGGTATATTAAAATCTTTATCTTTAAAACCAACGCCTCTTAGCATAGCTCTACTAGGAGCCCTATCGTATCCCTTCACTATATCAGACGAAAATTTTGTATTTTTTCTTTTCATTATTTTTCAAATATTACGTAATGTTCAATTTCTAATTCTATCCCAATTGCTTCACCAATTTTATGATTGTGATGACTTGGAGCAAAACAAAGAAGCGGGTATTTGTCATTGTATAGTAATTTATATAAAAACTCTGCGCCTCTGAATTGTTTTTCCACAACTACGGCCATTATAGCGCTTTCATCATTATGAATAATATCATCTGGGCGCAATAACATTTCTAAATCTTTTGCTGGAACATGTTTTTCAGATAATTTATCTTTCTCAATCATGCCGAGAGGTGTTTCTAGCTGCCCATTTTTATTTCTAGTAATTGGAATAAAAACACCAAGACCTATAAAGTCAGCTACAAATTTATTGACTGGCTTATGATATATATCATAAGCATTTCCAATTTGCTCAACTTTACCGTTATTCATAATGGCAACCTTATCTGCAATATTAAATGCCTCATTTTGGTCATGAGTAACTATGATGGAAGTAATTGATAATTCTTTTAATAAATCTCGAATATCAGAGACTAGATCTTCTTTAATATCTGCGTCAATATTAGAAAAGGGTTCGTCAAGAAGAAGTATATCTGGTGAAGGTGCTAAAGCTCTTATAAGCGCGACTCTTTGTTGTTCTCCTCCAGACAATTCGTGAGGATATTTATCTTTATATTTCCCAAGACCCACCATATCTAATAGATGATTTACCCTGTCCTCTTTTTCTTTTTTAGTATTATTCTTTAATCCAAAAGCAACATTGGTTTTTATATCCATGTTTGGAAATAATGCGTAATCTTGAAAAACCATACCCATTTTCCTATCTTGCACAGGTGTATTTTCAAGGCTATTTGAAATACATACTCCGTCTTTTAGAATAGATCCTGAATTTATATTTTCAAACCCAGCAATTGCACGCAACAATGAACTCTTGCCACACCCGCTTGGACCTAAAATACATCCTATCTCTGATTCTTCTAAATCAAAATTAACATTTGTTAGTACTTTATTTTTATCCTTGTTATTCTCTAACACTAAAGACAAATCAGAAATAATTAATTTTTTATTCATATACCAATCATACCTTATTTCTTTTTCCTAATATATTTTTTGTAATTAAAATTACAGGAATAATTCCTGCCAAAACAATCATAATCGAAGCATTTGATGCATCGGCAATTTTTTCATCTGAAGCTAATTCAAATGCTTTAACAGAAAGAGTATTAAAGTTAAAAGGTCTTAAAATAGAAGTAAGCGGTAACTCTTTCATCACGTCAATAAAAACTAAAAGAAAACTAGTTAGTAATGATGTTTTGAGTAAAGGAAAATGAATTTTAGATAATATAACTTTAGTATTTGCACCCAGAGACTTAGCTGCATCATCAGTAGCTAAACTAATAGAATCTAAACCTGAACTTATTGTTCTTGATGATACTGTTAAAAATCTTATGCAATAAGCAAAGATTAAAATAAAGAATGACCCGCTAAAAATTAATCCAACAGATAAATCAAATTTAGATATCAGAATTTGATTGATATAATTATCTAATGTTGCAAATGGAACTAGAACAGCAATTGCAACTACGGGTCCAGGAATGGCATAGCCCAGAGTGATAATTTGCATAAATTTGTTAATAATACTATTTGGATTAAATCTTTTTACATAAGTTACTAAAATAGATATAAAAGTAATTATTAATGCTGCTAGAAAAGATAAAAATAAAGTATCACTAACAATATTAAAAAATCCTGAGTCCCAATTTTCATTAGATATGAATACAGACCAATATAATAGTTGTAAAAATGGAATAATAAATCCAAAAGCTATAGGTAAAATACATATTATTATTATCAAAGTATTATTTTTTTTTGAAGAGATTTTATAGTTTTGTTTAGACTGTGTCTTTATATTTTCGGCATATCGAACTCTTTTTCTAGACTGTTGCTCTATGAAAACAAAAACAAAAACTATACTTAGGAATAAAGTTGCCATTTGAGTTGCCGTAACAGTATCATTCATTCCTAACCAGGTTCTAAATATTCCTGTTGTAAAAGTAGGAACACCTAAAAATTCAACTGTTCCAAAATCAGCCAATGCCTCCATTGCGGCCAGTGTCACACCTAATATAATAGCGGGTCTCGCCATTGGAACTGATACACTAAGAAATATTTGTAGTTGCGAAGCTCCTAACATTTGTGAATTTTCATACAACTCTTTAGATTGCTCTAAAAAAGCACCTCTAGCTAGAATATACACATATGGGTATAAAACCAATGAGATCATAATAATCGCGCCGAATAGATTTCTTATGTCTGGAAGAAAATTTACGCTATCGATTATACCCACATAGGTAATTGCAATTATATATGCTGGCATTGCTAATGGCATAAGTAAAAGCCAAGAAATTATTTTTCGATATGGAAAATCAAACACTGATGTTAGCCATGCAGTAGAGGTTCCAATTATAAGGGTACAAAATCCAACACCAAATGCTAAAGCCAAAGAATTTAAAAAATAATCATAAAGAACATTATCTATTATATGATTCCAGTTATCACTAAAAGGAAAGAATATTGATGACGCCAAAAATACAAATGGCACCATAAATATTAATGCAATAATTAATGCTAATCTCTCTAAGTTTAAAATTGAAAATCCCCTATTCTACTGCCAACCTACTCTATCCATCAATTTTACAGCATTAGGATTTAAATCGCCTAATTTTTTTAATGTGGATTCGTCTAGCTTGATACTTCCCCATTCACTTAGTAACTTACTAACTTTAGCGCCATTTACTACAGGAAACTCATTATTTGTTTTTGCATACCATTCTTGCGCTTCGATTTCTAACATAAATGAAATTAGCTGTATTGCATTCTCGTAATTTTTAGCGTGTTTTGGAATACCAAGACCACTGATATTTACATGTGCTCCTCGGTTATCTTGATTTAAAAATATAACCTCTGTTTGATTTGCTGCTTTCCTTTTTTCTTCATCTTTAGAATTTAACATTAGCAAATAATAATAATGATTAACTATTGCAATATCGCATTCACCCTTAGAAATTGCAGTTATCTGAGCTCTATCGTTTCCCGAAGGTTTTCTTGCAAAATTTTTAACTATTTCTTTAATAGTGCTCTCTGTTTTTTGTTCCCCATGATTTGCTATCATGGAAGCTACTAGCGACTGATTGTAAATATTATTCGAGGAACGAACACAGATTCTTCCTGTCCATTGATTATTTGCTAGGTCTTCAAAGTTTTTTAAGTCATTTTTATCTTTCATTTTTTTTGAAATAACTACGGTTCTAATTCTTTTTGATATACCAATCCATTCTCTATCTTTATCTATATAATTTTGTGGTAATTTATTTATTATAGAAAAACTATTTATTTTTTGAAGTAAACCCATTTTTTTTGCACGATCTAATCTACCAACGTCTACTGTAATAAATAAATCTGCTGGTGAACTTTCTCCTTCAGATTCCATGCGTTTTATTAATGCGTCTGATTTAGCAGTAATTAGGTTTACCTTGATGCCAGTTTTATTTTCAAATTTTTCTAACATTGGTTCTATTAATTTTCCTTTCCTGCCTGAGTAAACATTAATTTCTTCTTCCACATGATTTTTCGCAGAGTGGCTATAACTGTTCACAGGTGCAAACATAAATATTAATATTAATATTGATTGCAAAGCTTTATAATTAATAAAAAAAAGTGTATTTTGCATATATATTTTCCTTAATGTATATAATTTAGGTTTAATAAGTAATAGATGATAATATTTCTCATTTGCATATGCAAATGAATCTAATATGACAAATTGGAGCATTATTATGTCGATGTCTGATAGAGATGGTTTTATATGGTTGGATGGTGAATTAGTTCCTTGGAGAGAGGCTAAAGTCCACGTATTAACGCATACCCTTCATTATGGTATGGGTGCATTCGAAGGCGTAAGAGCTTACAAAACAGATAAAGGAGCTGGAATATTTAGACTAGAAGATCATACAAAAAGGTTGATAAACTCGGCAAAAATATTAGGTATGAAAATTCCTTTTTCGCAAAAAGAAATAGAAGAAGCTCAAAAATTGGTAGTTGAAAAAAATAACTTAAAATCTGGTTATATTAGACCTATGGTTTTTTATGGTTCAGAAGGTATGGGCTTAAGAGCCGATAATTTGAAAGAACATTTAATGGTCGCTGCATGGGAATGGGGATCTTATTTTAGCGACGATAACCTAAAGAATGGCATTAGAATTAAAACATCGTCTTATACAAGGCATCATGTAAATGCAACAATGTGTAAAGCAAAAGCTAATGGAAACTATATCAACTCCATGCTTGCACTTCAGGAAGCTCTAAATTGTGGATACGATGAAGCACTTTTGCTTGATGTCAATGGTTATGTTGCTGAAGGTAGTGGTGAAAATATTTTTATCGTAAACGACAAAACTATTTATACTCCTGAGGTAAATTCAGCTTTGGACGGAATAACAAGAAGAACTGTAATGAAAATAGCCGAAGATGAAGGAATTGAGATTAAAGTTAAAAATATCACTAGAGACGAAATTTATATTTCGGATGAAGCTTTTTTTACTGGTACAGCTGCAGAAGTAACACCTATTAGAGAATTAGACGAAAGATCTATAGGAAATGGCTCAAGAGGTCCCATAACCGAGAAATTACAAAAAAAATTCTTTGATATTGTTAATGGAAAATCTGAAAAATACAAAAACTGGCTAACAATTATAAAATAAAGCATGTCTGAAAAAAAAACTAAGAAAGCTTTAAATACAATATTAATCAATACTAATGACCTGCCGTTAAGTTGCCCTAGAGAGGATTACTTAAAACTTTCTCATCCAAAAATTTTTTTGCCGATTGAAAAAGAAAGTGGCAACACTATTAAGTGCCCTTATTGCTCTACAGTATATAAATTAAATGGAAATGATGAGATTTAATAACTAAATATTTGGATAACAAATAATGTTAATTTCAGTAATTATCACAACGTACAATAGTCCTGAATTTCTTAATAAATCCTTAGAATCATTCCTTACTCAGAAAGATAAAAATTTTGAAATAGTTATCGCAGATGATGGCTCAACTTCAGATACAAAAGAATTAATTAATAAATATAATAGCAAACTAAAAATTAGTCATGCCTGGCATGAGGACTCTGGATTTCGTGCCGCGAAAATAAGGAATGAAGCAGTTAAAATGTCATCTGGCGAATATCTAATTTTCATTGATGGCGACTGTATGGCTTTTAATGATTTTATAAAAAAACATAGAGAAATCTCAGAAAATGGTTTTTTTGCAAGAGGTAACAGAGTAATGCTCTCTAATTCTTTTTCAAGTAGAATTATTAATAGCGATGAAAACATAAACTTAATAAATGTAAGGAAATTTATTAAATTAAGAATAAAAAAAGATTTAAATAGAATTTTACCACTCTTAAGAATAAATAATTACCCTTTAAGAAAAACTAAACTAAAAAAATGGAAAGGTGCTAAAACCTGTAATTTAGGAGTTTGGAAAAAAGATTTCTTACATATAAATGGGTTTGATGAATCTTATGTTGGATGGGGAAGAGAAGATTCAGATTTAGTTGTTAGGTTAATTAATAGTAATATATTTAGGAAAGAGGCTATATTCTCAACAGGCTTATTTCATTTAAAACACGAAATTAATAGTAGAGAAAACTTTTCTAAGAATGATAAACTATTGAAAGAAGCCATTAGCAAAAATAAAACATACATAAATAATGGATATAAAAAAAATGGGTCTATTTAAAAAATCAAAAATTTTAGTAATTGGTGATGCAATACTTGATAAATATTCATTCGGGGTTACAAATCGTATATCACCAGAGGCGCCAGTACCTGTTTTAAAAATTGAAAAAGAAATTTTAAAACCGGGTGGTGCAGCAAATGTAGCTGTCAATGTCAAATCACTTGGTCTTGATACTAATCTTGTCGCAAATATTGGTATTGATGATAATGGAAAAATTTTAAGAAAATTAATAAAATCTTTAAGAATAAATTTAACTTCAGTCTCGGATAGAGACTTTAAAACTACCACAAAAACAAGACTTATAAGTCAAAATCAACAACTTATGAGAATTGATGATGAATCGGGTAATCGATTAGAAAAGAAAAATATTCCTACCAAAGATGTTGAAAAATTAATTAAAAATTCAGATGCAGTAATTTTCTCAGATTACGGCAAAGGATCTCTGAAAGATATTACAACTTTAATCAAAATTTCAAATAAATTTAAAAAGCCTGTTTTTATTGATCCAAAAGGTGATGACTTCAACTGTTATAAGAATGCTTTTGCGATAACTCCTAATTTAAAAGAATTTGAAAATATTGTTGGAGGTTGCAAAGATCATAATGAAATAATTTCTAATGCAAAATCTTTATCAAGAAAATTAAATATAAATTCAATATTAGTAACTTTAGGCTCAGAGGGGATGATTCTTGTAAGAAAAAATCATAAATCTTTGCATATTAAGGCAACAGCTGAAAAAGAAGTATTCGATGTTACAGGTGCAGGAGATACAGTAATTGCAGTTCTTTGCGCTACATATCTTTCCAGTGAAGATGATGATATGTATTTTGCTTCTATGGTTGCAAATATAGCAGCTGGAGAAGTTATTAAAAAATTAGGAGCTCAGTCTATTAGTGGAGACGAGTTAACAGACATAGTTTATAAAGAGTCTTCATTACAAAAAGATTCGGAAGAAGAATTCTTTCAAAACCTGGATGAGCTAGATGAATGTAAAAGAATTATAAAGAATGAAGAAGATTTAAAAAAAATCATTAAACTAATAAAAAGCTTAGGTATGACTATTGGATTTACGAATGGCTGTTTTGATATACTACATCGAGGACACACTACATATTTAGATGAAGCAAGAAAATCAGCTGATTTTTTATTTATTGGAGTAAATGACGATTTATCAGTAAAAAATCTCAAAGGTGAACATAGGCCCATTAATACTTTAAAAGATAGAATGGAAATGATTAGGCGCGCAACTTTTGATGATGCATTTATAATAAAATTTAGTGAACAAACTCCACTCAAACTAATAAAATTAATCAAACCAAATATTTTGATAAAAGGCGGAGATTACAAAGCAAATGAAATTGTTGGAAGTGATTTTATAAAAAAGAATAAAGGAGAGGTAAAAATTATTCCTTTTGTAAAAGGGTGTTCTTCATCAAATATTATTAATAAAATAATTAAATCATCTGATTAAATTTTATGCCTACACAAAAATTACTCATTATCCCACAAAATTGGCTTGGCGATATTGTAATGTCACAAACACTATTGAAAAAAATAAAATCAAATAATCCAAAAACTTCAATAGATATATTAGTTAATTCTTCATTAAAAAATCTCGTAGAAAGAATGCCAGAAATCAATAAAGTAATTATTTTAGACTGTAATCATAGAGAACTTGGTTTATTCAAAAGATTACGGTTGGCAAAAGAAATTAAAAAATCTTCTTATGATCGAAGCATTGTTTTATCTAGATCACTAAAGTCATCCTTAATACCATATTTTGCAAAGATACCTATTAGAACAGGAGAATTAGGGGAATTAAGATATCTGTTAATTAATGATTTAAAAGAATTCTCTAAAGAAAGTAGAAGAAAAACTGCTAGTAGATATATTTCAATGTATTCTGACAACAATGAAGAGTTGAGTGAAAATTATTACCCGTCTCTAGATTCAAATTCTGAAAATATTAAAAATTTATCTGAAAAATATGATTTAAAAAAAGATAAAAAAGTTATTATATTTGCTCCTGGCGCAGCTTTTGGGCCGTCCAAGATGTGGCCAGTTAATAAATTCAGAGAACTTGGTAAAAAACTAAATAATGATTTTAAAATTCTAATATTGGGAAGTAATAATGAAAAGTCTATCGGTAATGATATTGTTACCAATAAAAATATGGTCAATTTATGTGGCAAAACTTCTATTGCAGACGCGGTAGATTTGATGCATATTTCTAAATTCTGTGTTTCTAATGATTCAGGTTTAATGCATCTTGCCGCAGCAACGAATACTAAATCGATATCTATATATGGATCTACATCACCTGATTTTACTCCCCCTCTTACTAAAAATAAAGATATTCACTATAAAGGAATGTCATGCAGCCCATGCTTTGAGAAAAAATGTAAGTATGGTCACTATAATTGCTTGGTTGATATTCACTCTGATGATGTATTCAAATCATTTAAATAATTTTTAATACCCTCTTCTAAACTAAAAAAATCGTAACTGTACCCAGCCTCTCTTAATTTCAAAATATTTGCTTGTGTAAAATTTTGATATTTTGGTACTAAGTATTCAGGCATTTCAATGTAATTAAAATTAAGATCTTCATCTTTATAATATTTGAAAATATTTTTTGCTATTTCATTAAAAGATTCTGCTTTTCCTGTACCAACATTATATACATCATGAAAAGATTCATTCATAAAAAACATATTTATTGATACCACATCATCAATATAAATAAAGTCTCTTTTCTGCTCTCCGTCCATATATCCTCCAGTACCTTTAAACAAAGATATTTTTTTTGATTCCAGATACTCTTGATTCATCTTGTAAGCCATAGATGCCATTTTTCCTTTATTTTCTTCACCTCGCCCATAAACATTAAAATATCTTAGTCCAACTGCAGGATAGTCTTGATTAATTATAAATTTGTCGAATAATAATTTTGACTCTGCATAAATATTTAATGGCGATTCATTTTTTTCTATTTCCTGGGAATTTTCATTTAAACCATAAACTGATGCACTAGAAGCATATATAAATTTTGCTTTATTTGATTTTGCTATTGAGAAAATTTCTTTTGAATATTCATAGTTTATACCCATCATATAATCTTTATTATATTCCATGGTATCTGAGCATGCACCTTCATGAAATATACATTGAATATTCTTAAGGTTATTTAGGTCTGTGTAATGCCTATAATCTATATAATTTAGATCTGAGAATTTTTTTGGATTACTAAATTTTTCTTTATCGTCAAATAATATTAAATCTTTTATGCCCATCAAATTTAATCTCTTTGCGATATTAAAACCAATAAATCCTGCAGCTCCTGTAACGATTATCAATCTATGCTCCTTTTTGTAAAATACTTATCTATTTTTTTAATTACTTCTTCTACACTAATCAAACTCATAACATTACTATTATTATTCTTAAATCTCCATTTTGCCTCATGTGGATTTATCCCTTTATATTTTAATAAAGCTTCATTATATTTATCAACACACAGATCTTTACTGTTGTATGGGCCTGCTCTTACACTATTTGTAACACCATATAATCCAATTACGGGTTTACCAACACATGTTGCTATGTGTATTGGTCCACTATCTGGACTAATCAATAATTCAGAATTCTTAACTAAGGTTAGAAATTCATGTAAATTTGTTTTACCTGAAAGATTTAAAGGTGCTGTATTCATATGGTTAATAACTTCTTCTATAAATTCTTTTTCTTTGACGCTTGGTGAAGATGATAAAACACACTGTAATCCATAATTAACAGTTATATAGTCAGCAACTGTCGCATACCTTTCAATTAGCCAATTGCGATTATTGCTTCTTGAGCATGGACTTAATACAAAGTATTTTTTTTGTAAACCAACAAAATTTTTGAATAAATGTTCTTTAGAAAATCTTTCTTTAATATCCCATTTATACAAGAAATCACTTGTCTTAATATTTAAAAAATGAAGAAAACTTAAAAATACATCTACAACATGCATATGTGGGGAACTATTTATTTTCCTATTAGAAAAAAAACTATGCAAGTCACTAGATCTTTTTAAGTCATAACCTAATTTAACATCCGAATTTACAAATAAACTTACAATGTTAGCTCTTAGAGAAACCTGCATAATAAATAATACATCATATTTTATGTCTTTTAATTTTTTTATAATTGCAATATAGGATTTAAAAGTTTTACTTTTATCAAATATTATAAAATCAATACCATCTATTTTACCTAAAAAATCAGCTTCATTTTTTCCAATTATCCAAGTAATTTTTGCTTTTGGATATTCATTTCTAAGAGTATAAATAAAAGGCATCATATGACATATATCACCCAACGAGGAAGTACGTAAAATACATATATTACCTACATTTTTTTTATTATTTTGCATATAATGAGTAATGGATGAAATTATAAAAAATAAGAATATATATATACAATATAACTCTAAGATCTTTAATAACTTCACTGATAAATTATTTAATATTGATTATATAACTAAAGAAGGACTAATCAAATCTGAAATTAATGGAAGAGGCAAAGCTTATGAAATAGAATATGATAATAAGGTATACATTCTAAAACATTATATTCGTGGTGGATTTGCTTCAAAAATTTCTTATGATAATTATATTTTTGATTCTCTTGCTTCAACAAGATCAGTTAAAGAATACAATTTCTTAAATAGTTTATTTTCCAAAGATCTTCCGGTTCCAAAGCCTGCAGCACTTGAAGTAATTAAAAAAAAATTTACATATACTGCCAGTTTGATAACTTGTAAAATTCAAAATGTCGGAACTCTTAATGATTTTGTTATAAATAATAAAATGAATTACGAATTGTGGTCTATCTTAAAAAAGACATTAGAAGATTTTTATAAACATAATGTTTATCATGCAGATTTAAACGCGAAAAATATTCTTATAGATAATAAAAATAATTTCCACTTAATAGACTTTGATAAGTCATATTTTTTTTATGAAAAAAAATTATTTAATAAAAGTATTATGAGATTAGAAAGATCATTGTTAAAACTAGAGAACTATAATAATGAAATGAAAAGAATAATAAAGAGTTTTAGTTAATAATTTTTTTACTTCTTAGAATTTCTATATATTTCTCTAAAACATTTTTAAACCTTAAGTTATATTCTTTACCTACTTTGCCCATTTTTTTTAGTGTTTCATCATCTATACTATTATAACGTTCTATATGAAAATTACAGTCTCTCTCCGCATATTGGGTTCGTGGAATAATTGTTGCACATTCTATTTTAACTAAGCTTTCAATCTCTTCATAAAAATTATCAATATTGGGGCCAACTAAAAGTATATTCCCGTGGGATGATGGTTCAATAATATTTTGAATTCCCCTCTTAGAAAATCCTCCGCCAACATAAACAAATTTTGCTTCATTATAAAATTTAGACAAAATACCATATTTATTAATTATTATAATACTGCCACTCTTAATACTTATGTTTCTATTTTTAATCAGGTTGGTATATAAATGTGGAGTTGTACCCTGCTTCTGAAAATATTTATATATTTTCATTGATTTTTTTACGTGTCTCGGTGCAATTACAGTAGTTACGTCTTTATTTGCTAGTTCTGAAATTGCTTTTCTAAAATATTGCTCGTCAGGTGAATGTGTTGAGGCCATTAAAAAGTATTTTTTAATGCCTAAAGGATTTCTATCACTATCATTATTTGGCTTATATGAGTACTTAAGGTTGCTAGTTACTAATAAAATTTCCTCATTAATATCAAAACTTAAAAACTTTTTTTTCTCATACTCAGATTTACAAATTATTAAATCACAATTTACTAGAGCTTGAGAATAAATTCTTTTAGCAATTCTATTCTGATGCAAATCTTTATTAATTCTTGCATTTATAAGGACTAGTTTTCTTTCTTTACTGGCAAATATTCTATAAAAATTTGGCCATATTTCGGTCTCATATATAATAATATTTTTTACTTTTGAAAATTTTAACCAACTGAAAATACAGAATTTATAATCTAAAGGGAAATATACAACATCAAGTTCTGGGAATAATTCTTTTGCGCGCCTCATTCCAGAGTATGTATTTGTGGATATCAAAATACTATTATCTTTTGCTATCTCTTTAATCAATTCTTTGGCTCCATTAATTTCACCTAATGAAGCGCAGTGTATGCATAAATTATTTTTATTTCTTAAATTTAATATAATACCAAATCTATTTAGAAAATATTTTTTATCTACAAAAATACATTGATAAATTGTGTAAATAAAAACTATTGGAAAAATTAGTAGTAGTGTAAATTTATAAATAAATTTTTCTATCATTTAATTTAACCAAGTATTAATTATCTCAAGATCGTCTATTGATAATGTGCCGATTGATTTTTTTAGCTTTAAATTACTTATTAGATATTCGTATTTTGCTTTTGAATAATTTTTTTTTGCTTTAAAAAGATCTTTTAACGCCAATAAAACATCCGTTGTTGATCTTGTTCCAACCTCAAAGCCCGCTTTATTATATTCCACTGATAATTCATTAGACTCTAGAGCTTTTTTAGACGCTTTAACTTTACTTATACTAGATTTTAGGTTCAAAAAAGCTTGTCTTGAATCTCTAACTATCTCTCTTTTCTTTTTTATCAAATTGTATCTTGCTTGTTCTTCTAAATAATATGCCTTTTTACTATTATAATACGTGTTGCCGCCAATAAAAATTGGGATGTTAAGTTCTATACCTATGTAATCATTATTAGATTCAAAAGCACCAGATGAACCTCCTCCTTTGTCTGTTTCTTTCACAGCCCCATATATATCAAGGGTTGGAAAATGTTTAGATCGCTCGTACTTAAGATTCGTTATTGCAACGTCTTGTGCTCGTTTATAAGCCAATAACTCTAAATTTTGTTTAATTGCAAAATCTTCCCAAGCTTTTATATTATCTGGATTCGGATCTTTAACTTTTATATCAAGCGTTAAAGATGAAAATTTTTTAAACTGCTTGCCTGTTAAGACATACAAAGACTCTTTTGAAAGGTCACTTAAATTTTCTGCTTCAATATATTTTGTTTCTGACAAATCGTAGGATGCTTGAGCTTCAGCATAATCAGTTATAGCAATCAATCCCACCTCGAGTCTTTTTTTTGATTCACTTAATTGAGACTTTATTGCAACATTTTCAGACTTAACATAGCTTATATTATCTATACTATCTAATATATTAAAATAAGACTCAGAAACTCTAATAATTAAATCTTGTCGTGCTGCATCTCTTTCAGCAAGCGACTTTGCAACTTCATATTCTGACTTTTCTAGCAATGCAAATAAATCTCTTCTGTATAAAGGCTGCTTCAAGTTTATGCTATATTCATCCGTTGTAAATTGAGTTGTTGAAGTTGATCTACCGTATACCGAGCCATCAATAGACTCTCTTGTTCTTTGACTGCTAGCTGAAAATTTTAAATTAGGTAATAGATATGACCTTGCTATTGGATAATCTTGCATTGTAGCTTTATGTTTAGCTTCCGAAGCCATTAGCTCTGGGTCATTCTTAACAGCAATATTGTACACCTCGATTAAATCTACCGCATAGACAATATTAATAGGAAGAATATATAAAATCAAAAAATAAAAAAAGCGCATAAAGTATTTCATAATAAAATTATTTAATAGACCGCCATTTGATTATCAACTGTCTTAGCCCAAGAATCTATCCCACCTCTCAAATTAATTATATTTTCATAGTCGTTTTGCTGAAAATAATTACCAACCATTCTACTTCTTACTCCATGGTGACATATAAAAACTATTGTTTCGTCTTCATTGAAATCGTGCATTCTATTTTGAATTTCTGAAATAGGAATATGAATTGAATCTTTTATATAAGCAACATTGTACTCCCATGTTTCTCTTACATCTATTAATACAATATTTGAATTATTGGCAATGTATTCATTAAGCTCAAGAGCTGTCATTTCTATCATAAAATTAATTATATTAAAAATTTAAATAACTTTTTTTGTTAATATTTTTTAATGGTTCTAATGTTGTTTCAAACGACTGATCAAATATAACTTTTTCTTCTGAAACTCGCTTAATGATGTTTACATTCATTACAGGATACTGTCCAATTACAGCAAACATTCGTCCATTTACGTTCAAGGCATCTTCAAGTTTTTCAATTCTTGAATCTATTGATCCAGTAATAATTATAACATCATATTTTTTTTTTGGAGTCCAGTTAGAAAAAATATCTTCATTAATATAATTAATATTATAAGTATTGTATGAGTTATTAGATTGTTTGGCTTTTTTTTGAATATTTTCATCTATATCAACTGTATCAACTTCCTTACCCATAATGGATAAACAGCAGGTTAGATAACCACTACCAGTTCCAATTTCTAAAATTTCATCGCCTTTCGTGATTTTCAATAATTGTAAAATCTTTGCGGTAATTATTGGTCTTAACATTGAATAATTATTTCCCAATGGAATATCATATTCAGCATATGAGGAATCCACGAACTCTTTTGGAACAAAATCCTCTCTATCCACCTTAGAAATACAATTGATAGTTTCAGGGCAACTTATCCCTTCAGGCTTCAGCTGGCTTTCAATCATGTTTTTCTTTGTTACTCTCATACTAATTCCCAAATAATCTTTATAAAACAAACCAATTATAACAAATACACTTGCAAACTTCTTTTATGTCAGATAAGTTTATTTGGATAATAGTTTTTTGCAACACAATCCGTTTAAATTAACAATTAAATTATAATAACGGTATATTTGTTGTATTATAGGATCATTATGACAGTTGAGAATAATATTAAAAGATCAGAAAAAAGTATTGAGCTAAATAAAAACTCATCAAATGCGTTAAAAATTCATAACCCATGTCATAGAAAAATATACGTACCTATGCTAACTGATGATAATGTTAAAGTTGGCATGAAGGAAATCCTGCAACACCCTACGAAAAATCCCGATGGTACTTCTAAAGATAACCCTCCTATCCCTATTTATGACACATCTGGTCCTTATTCTGATGACAACTATAAAATCAATTTGAGCAAGGGTATTAATAAATTGAGAGAAGGGTGGATAACTGAAAGATCAAAGAAATTTAAAGATAATTGTACCCAAATGCATCTAGCTAGAAAAGGAATTATCACTCCAGAGATGGAATACATTGCTATTAGGGAAAATATACTTCTTGATAGGATAGCTAATGATGAAGAGTATAAGCATTTAATGAATCAAAAAAACGGCGACTACTTTAAAGAACGAACTTTAATAACTCCAGAATTTGTTCGAAAAGAAGTTGCTGAAGGAAGAGCGGTTATTCCATTAAATAAAAATCACCCTGAATCTGAACCAATGATTATTGGCAGAAATTTTTTAGTTAAAGTTAATACAAATATAGGCAATTCAACAATAACATCCTCGATTGAAGAAGAAGTTGAAAAAATGATTTGGTCTACTAGGTGGGGTGGAGATACTTTAATGGACCTTTCTACCGGAAAGAATATTCACGAAACTAGAGAGTGGATAATGAGGAATTCTCCTGTTCCAGTTGGAACAGTGCCAATATATCAAGCATTAGAGAAAGTTAAAGGTAGGGCTGAGAAATTAACATGGGAGATATATAAAGAAACTTTAATTGAACAAGCCGAACAAGGAGTTGATTATTTTACAATCCATGCTGGTGTACTTAAAGAATATATCCCATTAACAAAAAATAGAACAACTGGTATTGTTTCTAGAGGTGGCTCCATTATGGCAAAATGGTGTCTAACTTATGACAAAGAAAATTTCACTTACACTCACTTTGAAGAAATATGTGAAATTATGAAAAAATATGACATTACTTTTTCTTTGGGCGATGGATTGAGACCAGGATCAATTGCAGATGCAAATGACGAGGCCCAATTTGCAGAACTTAAAACTTTAGGTGAGCTTACAAAAATTGCATGGAAACATGATGTGCAAGTTATGATTGAAGGACCAGGACATGTCCCTATGCATCTCATTAAAGAAAATATGCAAAAGGAATTAGATGAATGCCACGAAGCTCCATTCTATACATTAGGCCCATTAACAACAGACATTGCACCAGGATACGACCATATTACCTCGGCCATAGGCGCTGCGATGATAGGGTGGTATGGTACTGCTATGCTTTGTTATGTTACTCCAAAAGAACATCTAGGTTTACCTAACAAAGAGGATGTTAGAGAAGGAATTATTGCATATAAAATAGCCGCCCACGCAGCAGACCTCGCAAAAGGAAAATATGCTGTTCAGCTTAGAGATAATGCATTATCACAAGCTAGATTTGAATTTAGATGGGAAGATCAATTTAATTTAGGATTAGACCCAGAAAAAGCGAAAAGCTTTCATGACGAAACCCTTCCTCAAGAACCAGCAAAAGATGCTCATTTCTGCTCAATGTGCGGTCCGAATTTTTGCTCAATGAAAATTACTCAAGATATAAGAGACTATTCCGAAAAAATAAGTATCATAAAGTTAGAAAATATTGCAAAAGCAAAAAAATCTTTGGATTAAAAAAAATAAATTGAAAATTTTTTGTAAGACTCACCTACCCAAATTCTCCTCGAATATAGTTCAACAACATATAATATGAAAAAAATAAAATTCAGACTTAATGAAGAAATTGAAAAAATTATTAAAAAATTTAATCTTAGTAATGTCTGGAATAAAGGAGTTACAAAAGATATACAGGAATATAAAAAGAAAAAATTTAAAAAGAAATCTTTTAAAAGAAAAAATTTAAAGGATCTAGATTTTGTAACAATAGATGGTGAAGATGCAAAAGATTTTGACGATGCTGTGTACTGCGAAAAATTTGAAGGAAGCTGGAAGTTATATGTTGCAATAGCTGATGTTGCTCATTATGTTGAAAATAACTCGAATATAGATAAGGAAGCAAGAAAAAGAGGAACGTCTACTTATTTTCCTGGCTATGTTGTTCCAATGCTCCCAGAAATACTATCTAATAATTTATGCTCTCTTCGACCAAGTGAAGACAAGTATACTATTGTTGCTGAAATTCTTATTGGCAATGATGGAAAAATAAAAACATATAAATTTTATAATGCCCTTATCAATTCTTCAGCAAGATTAACATATAACCAAGTAGATGAATATTTAAATAATAAAAATATTATTAAAGATAAGAATGTTGTAGAAAATATTAATAATCTTTTTGAATTATATAAAATTCTTAAAAAATCTAGAGAAAAAAGAAATGCTGTTAATTTTGATACGCAAGAATTTTCATTTGTTCTTGATAAGAATAATGAAATAAAAGGTTTAAAAAATAACGTTAGACTAGAATCACAAAAACTTATTGAAGAATGTATGATAATGGCGAATGTTGCAAGTAGCCTTTTTATCAAAAAAAATAAATCTGCTTCACTTTATAGAGTCCATGATGAACCAACTCTAGAAAAGATTGAAGATGCATCAATTTCCTTAAAAAACCTTGGTTACACTCTCTCTAAGTCTAAAATACCTAATACTGAAGATATAAATAAATTGATAGAATTAGCTAGAAAAAAGTTAGACGACAATCTTGTAACATCAATACTACTAAGATCAATGTCGAGAGCAGAATATACTCCTAAGAATATAGGTCATTTTGGATTAGCTTTAAAATCATACAATCACTTTACATCTCCAATACGTCGCTATCCAGATTTAATAGTGCATAGAATAATAAAGAATATTATTGAAAAAAAAGAATCAAAGTATGATTTTAATAACTTAGAAAAAATTGGTTTAACTTGCTCCGAAAATGAACGAAATTCCGAATCAGCTGAAAGAGAATTACAATCTATTTTGCTTTGTAATTACGCTACGAAATTTATAGGAAAAACATTTACAGCAACTGTCAATTCAATCGTTAATTTTGGATTATTTATTTCGGTCATAGAAGAGCCAATCCAAGGTCTAATCCATATTTCTAGTTTAGGAAATGAATATTTTATTTATAATGAAAAAAAGAATATTTTAATTGGAGATAAATCAAAGAAAATATATAAGATAGGTGATAAAATTAATGTGAAATTACATAGTGCATTCCCGTCTGAAAAAAAGATTGATTTTATATTAGCAAAAAAATGAAAAAGAATTCTAGTAAAGATAATATTGTTGGAATACATGCAGTAAGGATTTTACTTAAAGTAAGACCATTTGATGTATATGAAATCTATTTATCTGACAAAAGTTCAAGTAAATTTGACGCCATATCAAATGAAGCAAAAAAAAATAATATCACCATTCAAAAAATGTCTAATGATAAAATATATGAAATTTCAAATGTTAAAAGTCACCAAGGTGTATTAGCGATTGCTAAGAAGAAAACTGAAATTATTGAAAAAGATATGATTAGTTTTATCAAGAGTCAGCATGAGAATCAGATTTTACTTATTTTAGATGAGGTTTCGGATCCAAGAAACTTAGGTGCATGTTTACGAATATGCGATGCCTATAATATTTCTGCTGTTATTATAAAAGACCATGATTCTGTTAATTTAAATGAAACTGTTAAAAAGGTTGCAGCAGGGTCTGCTGAAACAATACCGGTAATAAGAGTGAAAAATATTTCTAGAGTTCTTGATATGCTGAAAAAAAATGATTACTGGATTTATGGAGCTTCGGATAAAGCCTCAAATGATGTTAATCAGTTGTCTTTTAAAACACCAATTGCTCTTATTATTGGCGGAGAATCTAATGGTTTGAGAAAAAAAACCTTGGAAAGTTGTGATTATACTCTTAAAATTAATATGAATGGTGTCGTTGAAAGCCTCAATATGGCTGTAGCAACAGGTATTTTAATCAATACTATATACTCAAAAATAAAATAATTGCAGTCTTAGTATTCATTCTGTAAAATGCATTTTCCTTGTTCTGCTTGGAAAATCCAAGAGACAATAAACCATAAGGAAAAATATGAGACATTACGAAATAGTTTTTTTAGTTCATCCCGATCAAAGTGATCAAGTTCCTGATATGATAAAAAAATACTCAGGTATCATTTCTAAAAGCGGTGGTAAAATACATAGGGAAGAAGACTGGGGAAGAAGACAGTTAGCATACCCAATAAATAAAATTCATAAAGCGCATTACATTCTCCTAAATATAGAATGTAGTATAGAAGTTATAAAAGAGTTATCTTCAAACTTTAAATTTAATGATGCTGTAATAAGAAATATGATTTTACAAAGAAAAGCAGCTATTACCGAAAATTCATCTATATTAACTAATGAAGAAGAGAGTAATAAAGAAGAAGTTACTAAAAAAGTAGAAACAAGTTCAGATAATATAAATTCTATTGAAAGTGGAGCTGAAAATGTCTAGATATTTTAAAAAACAAAAATTTTGTAAATTTACAAAGGAAGGTATTTCTGAAATTGATTATAAAGACCTTAATCTTATAAGAGAGTATATTACTGAAACCGGAAAAATTTTACCTAGTAGGATTACTGGTACAAAAGCAAAATACCAAAGACAGATATCAACTGCTGTTAAGAGAGCACGTTTTTTAGCTCTAATTCCATACTCTGATAATCACTAAAACATAGGACTATACTAATGGAAGTAATATTACTTGAGAAAATTGAAAATTTAGGTGACCTAGGAGATAAAGTTAACGTAAAACCTGGTTTTGCTAGAAATCATCTTATTCCAAAAGCTAAAGCAAAATATGCTACTGAAGAGAATCTTAAAGAGTTTGAGGAAAAAAGAGAGGAGCTTGAAAAAATTGCTAAAGAGACTCTTGATATTGCTTTAAAAAGAAAAGAAAAACTAGACGGTTTTACTATAAAAATAGTAGCAGAAGCAAATGAAGAAGGTTTATTGTTTGGTTCAATTGGCCCATATGAAGTCGAGAAGCAACTTCTAGCTAACGATCAAGAAATAGAGCGTAAAGAGATCAGAATGCCTGACGGGGCAATTAAAAAAATTGGTGAATATTCTATAAGTATACATCTAGGTATAGAGACAAACGCAATAATTAATCTAATTGTCGAAACAAATAATCAAAGCTGATAATATAAAATATTAGAATAATAAAGCTTGGTTGTTCATAATGAGTAAAAGTCTTACATTTCAAGGTCTTAACAATTCTCCTAATTCTATTGAGGCGGAAATAGCTGTTCTGGGGGGCCTTATATTAGATAATGAAGCTTGGGAGCAAATTGCTGATATTTTGCAAGTTAATGATTTTTACAACCAAGAACATAGAAAAATTTACTCATGTATTGTAAATCTAGTTAATGACAATATTCCTTTTGATATTGTTACCATAAATGAAAAGGTAAATATATCGGATGATAAATCTTTTTCAACATACTTGTCAGAAATAATAAATCAAACTCCGTCTGCAGCTAATATTAAAGCATACGCGAGTATTGTTAGAGAGCAATCTATTCTTAGACAACTAATAAACGTAAGCAATAGTTTGATTGAAAAATCTCGCGATGGTGGAATAGATAGTAAAGCTTTACTTGATGAAGCAGAACAAAAAATATTTAATATATCTGAAGAATCATTGAAAGCAAATAACGGTTTTCAAAATATCAATGACTTAGTTAAAGAGTCTTTGGAACAAATTGAAGAACGAGCTGAAAATGGAGAATCTGTTACTGGTGTAGCAACTGGGTTTAGTGAATTTGATAATAAAACAACTGGTTTACAAGGAGGCGATCTTATAATAGTTGCTGGAAGACCGTCAATGGGTAAAACGAGTTTCGCTATGAACTTGGCTGAATATGCATCTTTGAAAAATGATGCAGTAACAGCAATTTTTAGTATGGAAATGTCAGGAACCCAATTATCTACAAGACTAATATCTTCTATGGGTAGAATTAATCAGCAAAAAATTAGAACTGGGAAACTTACTGATGATGACTGGCCAAGACTAACAAATGCAGTCGCATTATTATCTAAAGCTAATATTTTTATTGATGACACCCCTGCTTTAACACCTACTGACATAAGAGCAAGGTCAAGAAGACTTAAAAGAGAAAAAGGTTTAGATTTAATTGTAATAGACTATATGCAATTAATGCAGCTATCTAGTAATTCTGAAAATAGAGCCACTGAACTATCTGAGATATCAAGATCTCTTAAAGCTTTGGCTAGAGAATTAGATGTTCCTGTTGTAGCGTTATCACAATTAAATAGAAGTTTAGAAAATAGAACTGATAAAAGACCTATTATGTCAGATTTAAGAGAATCAGGTGCTATAGAGCAAGACGCTGATTTAATAGCATTCATTTATAGAGACGAAGTTTATAATGAGGATTCTACAGATAAAGGCAAAGCGGAAATCATAATAGCAAAACAGAGAAATGGACCAATTTTTAAAACTACCTTAACATTTCTTGGAGAATGTACTAGATTTGAAAACTATACTCCAGAGATATACTCTGCTCCTGAGGGCTTTAAATGAATGGATCCATCTTAATTAATAAAAATAATTTAATTAATAATTTATCTGCTATAAGAAAAGTTTTACCAAAGTCTAAAGTAATGTCTATGATTAAATCTGATGCTTATGGTCATGGCATACTTGAGGTTGCAAATTTACTTAGAGAGTCAGATGCTTTTGCCGTAGCAACAATAGAAGAAGCAAAATATCTAAGAAATAATCACATAGATAAAGAAATTGTTTGTTTGCAAGGATTTTCAAATAAAGATGAATATAAATATTGTTCTAAAAATAATATTAGACCAGTAATTCACGACTTTTCACAAGTAAAAATAATAGAAAATACAACTCTCAAAAAAAATATAAAATTGTGGATTAAGATAGATACTGGAATGAATAGACTAGGTTTTCATAGTTCAGATTTTGAAGAAGTGTTTAAGAACTGCAAAAATGTGAGCGATCAAGTTGGTATTATGACTCATTTAGCTTGTGCTGATGAAGATGAGGACAATTTCTCAAATAAACAAATTAGTCTTTTAGAGAATTTTGTAAATGGAAAGAATGTTGAGCTAAGTATTTTTAACTCAGCAGGTACTATTAGATACTCTAAAAAATTTAATAATAATCAACACTGGATAAGACCTGGTTTAGTTCTTTATGGAATAAATCCATGTAATTCACCGAGCATAATTAATGTTAAACCTGTAATGACTTTAACCGCCCCCGTAATCTCAATTAAAAACTGTAAAAAAGGAGAATCAATTGGTTATGGGCAGACTTATAAGATTAAAAATGATACAAAGATTGCTGCAGTAGGAATTGGTTATGGAGATGGTATTCCGAGAAGATTAGGCAATATTGGTAAAGTTTTTTTTGGTGGAAATTTTTTTAATATAGTTGGCCGAGTTTCGATGGATATCACTATGATAGATATTCAAGATAAAAATATTCAAGTAGGGTCAAATGTCGAATTATGGGGGGAAAATATAAATATCAAAGAAGTGTCATCTTCAATAGACGCTATACCATATGAGTTAATATGTTCTTTGGGAAATAGATTAAATAAAGAATTTTTTTAAGATTCTGCAATCTCTTGCAGACTTCTAAAATTAATTTTACCACTGCCTAATATAGGGAATTCACTTATAATTTTTATTTTTTTTGGAAAATATAGATTTGATAAACCTGCTTCTTGCATAAAGCTGGATAATTCTGACAAATTTGAATTTTTATTATCAGTTAATAATATTAGTGCCTCGCCTTTTTTCTCATCTTTTATTGAGCAAACTATACTAGTATTTTCAGGCCAAAGTTTTTTTGGGAACTCTTCAATCTGAGATAATGAAATCATTTCACCAGCTATTTTTGCAAACCTTTTTAATCTTCCTAAAATAAATAAGTATCCTTCTTTATCAACACGTACAACATCACCTGTGTTATACCAATCAAATTCTTCTGATTGACCAAGATATTTTGTAATTACATTTTTTCCTTTTATAAAGAGTAAACCACCTTCTTCATAACCATCAATTTTCTCAATCTTGTAATCAACTCCTGAAATAAACTTTCCAACTGAACCAATTTTATAATTTTCTTTTGTGTTAACAGAAACAGCTGGGGACGCCTCAGTAACACCGTAACCTTCTAAAATTTGAACACCGAATTCACGATATTGCTCATGTGTACTTACATCTACTTTTTCAGCTCCAGCAATTAAATATTTTAAATTATTAAAAGTGGATTTATTTATATGTGGAATATATTTTTTTAAAAAGGTATCGGTTGAGAAAAAGACAGTTGATTTAGTTTCATTTATAAGTTTTGGAATTGTCTGAAAATGCAAAGGGGTTGGATATAAAAATACTTTGCATCCATATAAAATGGGAAGTAGAACTCCTATTCCCAGTCCAAAAGAATGAAAAAAAGGCAGGCAAGTGAAAAATTTTTCATTTCTATTGATTTTAAGAGATTCAAGAACCTGCATTCTATTAGAAAAAAGATTTTGATGGGTAAGGTTAACTCCTTTTGGATCACTTTCTGTGCCAGAAGTATATAAAATTACCGCTGATTGGTTTTCTTCTAATTTTTTTGATATGAAAACATTTAATATAAAATCTTTTATTGCAAATAACTTATCTTTCAAGGATAAAATTTTTCTAATGTCTTCAAGATAAATAAACTTGTAATTTTTGTTCTCAATTTTTGTAATTAAAGACCCCATATCACCTTGGTCAATAAATTTTTTAGAAGTTACTATGTATTTTATATCTGACTTTTCAAGACAAGAGATTATATTTTTTGAGCCAGATGTAAAATTTATTATTGCCGCTGTTTTACCTAAATATTGAATAGCAAAAAAGATAATTGCTGTAGGAACTATATTCGGCAACATTAGACCAATTGGTCTAGCTGAGTTATTTTCTAATAACCTTAAAAGGATATTCCCAAGCAATATTGATTTAAATATTAGCCCAAAATTTGATACTGAGTTACCTAAACTATCTTCTATTATTTTAGATTTGAAGCCAAATTTGACTGTGTTTTTTAAAGATTGATATAAATGAACCATAAATATAATTATAGTTTTGTTGGGTTAGGTGCATCCCCATATACTTTTTCTGGTTCAAAAACTTTTTCATCTTCTTTATATATTAATTTAATATCTTCTTTTGTATTCCCTGTTGGTATGCTTCTATAAAAACAAGATTTATAACCCACGTGGCAACTAGCTTCTAAACCTTGTAGCTCTACCTTAAGCCAAATTGCATCCTGATCATCATCAATTCTTATATCTATAATTTTTTGAATCAAACCGCTTGTTGCGCCTTTATGCCATAAGCATTTTCGGCTTCTACTCCAATAATAAGCTTCTCCAGTTTCTATAGTCATCTTTAACGCTTCTTCATTTTGATAACCCAACATTAGTACATCACCATTACTTGCATCAGTTGTGACAACTGGCATCAAGCCATCCTCATCGAATTTAGGAGCTAACTCATAACCTTCTTCTACTTGCTCAACTGTTTTTCTTTCTTTAAATATTTTTGTCATTTTTTCACTCGCCATATTGTCTTTCCATCAACATCCTCTAATACTACATGATTATTATCTAACTGGTCTCTAATTTCATCAGCTTTTGCAAAATTCTTTAATTTTCTTGCTTCATCTCTTTGTTTTATTAGTAATTCTATATCATTTTCAGACATTGTGGATTTATTATTTAATGCAAACCATTCCTCAGACGTTCTGTTTAACAAACCAAGAAAATTAGCACTTTTTTTAAGTGTTTTTGAGCATTTTATTTTTGATAAATTCGAAATTGCTAATGGTGTATTCAAGTCATCTAATAATGGGATTAAAATATCTTCTGATACTAAAGCTTCATCACTTTCACTATTAAGCTTTTTATATAACTTGTTTAATATATTTTTTGACTGCTCTAATAAACTTTTTCCAAAGTTTATTGGTTTTCTATAGTGCGTGCTTAAAAGAGCTAGTCTTATTACTTCTCCATCATACTCCTCTAATAACTCTTTAACCGTAATAATATTTCCCAGTGATTTAGACATCTTCTCACCTTCCATGTTTAAATAACCATTATGAACCCAGTATCTAGCATAACTTTTACTATTATGAGCGCTGCAACTTTGAGCTATTTCATTTTCGTGATGAGGAAATATTAAATCCTGACCTCCACCATGAATATCTATTTCTTCACCTAAATAAGTTTCTACCATTGAGGAGCATTCAATATGCCATCCAGGTCTTCCATAGCCCCAAGGACTATTCCAACCGGGCTCGTCTTTATTAGATGGCTTCCAAAGTACAAAATCCCCAGCATATTTTTTATAGTCTGCAACTTCTACTCTGGCTCCAGATAACATTTCATCTTTATCTCTATTAGATAATTTTCCATATTCATCAAATGAAGTAACATCAAATAAAACATGGCTATCATTTATATAAGCTTTTTTATTGTCTAAAATTCTTTGTATCATAGATATGATTTGATCAATGTTATCTGTAACACGTGGTTCATGATTTGGACGAAGTACGCCCAAACTAGTCATATCTTGGTGATATATATCGGTATATTTTTTAGTGATAAATGATATTGGTTTGTTTAGTTTTCTTGCGGCTTCATTTATCTTATCGTCTACATCTGTAATATTCCTAACATATATAACCTCGGGATAAATATTTTTTAGAAGGCGGTAAAGCATATCAAATACAACAGCAGGTCTTGCATTTCCAATATGAGCGAAATTGTATACAGTAGGACCACACACATACATTTTTATAGATTTTTGATCTAGTGGTTTGAATAGCTCTTTTTCTTTGGATAGAGTATTATATATTTTTAAATTCATAATTGGCTTTATAATTATACACTTAAATAAATTGAGTAAATACAATGAAATCTATATTAATAACAAATGCAACAATCATCAATGAAAACAAAAGAAAGATAAGTGATATCTTTGTAAAAAGTGGCAGAATTAATCAAATATCGGATAATTTATCTCATATGCAAGCTGATATTGTTATTGACGCTACAGGTAAATATTTAATTCCTGGAATGATAGATGATCAAGTGCATTTTAGAGAGCCCGGCCTTACCGATAAAGCTGATATAAGATCAGAATCATTGGCCGCAGTTATAGGTGGAACAACTACATATATGGATATGCCTAATAATAAACCACCTATCATTACGAATGATGGGTTAGATAAAAAGTTTGAAATTGCCAAAAATAGATCTTTTGCTAATTATTCTTTTTACTTAGGTGCTACGAATGACAATATCGAAGAAATTAAAAATACCTCAAAAAGAGCTTGTGGTGTAAAAATATTTATGGGCGCATCTACTGGTAATATGCTTGTTGATAATTTAAAGTCACTGGAGGATATATTTCTTCACTGTCCAAAATTAATAGCAACTCATTGTGAAAGTTCTCCTATAATTGATAAAAACTTTAAAGCTGCAAAAGAAAAGTATGGTGACGATATACCTCTTGAAATGCATACAGAAATTAGAAGTAGAGAATGCTGTATTGAGTCATCTACTTTAGCTGTTAATCTAGCAAGAAATAATGGTTCTAGACTGCACGTTCTTCATCTAACAACAAAAGATGAAATAGATTTCTTTTCTAATAGTAGCAATGTGTCAGGAAAATCTATTACTGCAGAAGTTTGTATACATCATATGCTTTATTCAAAAAAAGATTACGCCACAAAAAAAGGTTTCATAAAATGTAATCCTTCGATCAAAGAAGAATCAGATAGACTTGCACTCATTGAAGCTGTAAATAATGATAATATTGACGTAATCGCTACAGATCATGCTCCTCATTTAATATCTGAAAAGACTGGGAAGTACGAAGATATACCTGCAGGCCTTCCAGTAATTCAACATTCATTAAGAGCGGTTTTAGAGCTTTACCATAACGGTATTTTCTCTCTTGAAAAAATTATTGAGAAAGTTTGTCATAATCCTGCTATTTGTTATAACGTTAAAGAAAGAGGTTTTATAAGAGAAGGTTACTGGGCTGATTTAGTATTATTAGATTTTCTAGATGTTGGTGAGCTGGATAAAATGCCTATGATGCATAAATGCGGTTGGTCAGCATTTTCTGACGTTCCATTTAGGACAAAAGTGTTGACGACAATTGTATCTGGAAATATTGCTTATAAAAACAATGAAATTCCAGAACAACCTTTTGGGGTTGAACTAGAATTTAATAGTTAATTACATTTTTGTTGCTTCTACAGCTTTTTGGGATTTATCTAATTCTACAGTAATGTCACTTTTTAATGATGATTGGCATGCAAGAATATATCCGTCTTTAAGCATGTCGCCATCTAATGTATATGCAAAGTCAGCTAATTCTTTAACTTTTCCTTCTTTTAATACTGCCCTGCATGTTCCACAACTACCTACTTTACAATCACACGGCCACTCTATACCAGCGTTATGAGCTGCCTGAAGTAAGTTAATTTTACCAGTTACCTCAAATGTTTCTCCTGTATTTGCTATTGTAACTTTATGAACCTTATTTTTATCACCAAATCCAAACATAATTCCTCCATTAAATATTTTTATTAAAAAAAGTAGCCGGATAACCGGCTACAAGTATGCGGAGCATGATGCTCCAGGGGATGTACAATTTGTTAAACATATAGACATAATAACATTTAAATTTAATATGTACAGATAAATCTGTACAAATTTTAATATATTAAACACAATTATTACAATAACTTATAATAATATAAATATTGTATAGATATATATAAATAATACTTGCATTTATTAGTAACCTTGTATATATTTATTTATACTTTAATTAAACAAAATTATTATTATGAATACAGAACAAAATTATAGAATTGGATTAACAACCCAAATTACTGGAATTAGACCCGAAACTCTCAGAGCATGGGAAAGACGGTACGAAGTGGTAAAACCAATAAGAACTGATGCAGGTGATAGACTTTACACACAAGCTGATATAGATAGACTTCTACTTATCAAAAAACTTGTAGATAACGGAGACGCTATTAGTGCGGTTGCAAATTTAAATTTTGAGAACCTAGAAAAAAGAATATCCAGTTGTAAGACAGCTATTTCTAGTACTGGAAAAAATGATTTAAATTTTATACTTTTAGGAAAGACGATACTTGATAAAAAGAGTTTAGATAGTATGAGATTAAATATGATAGACGTAATCCAAGACCCAAAAAATATTAAATCAAACTACCATTGTAAAATAGACTTCATTCTAGTTGAAATTCCAACAGTTAATCAAGGAACCATTCATGTAATCCAAAAAATCTTGAATCAATCAAAAGCGTCAAAATTATTATGTGCATATGATTTCGGTAAAGAAAGCGATATAGCTACTCTGACAACTAAAGATACAGGAACGATATCATTGCCGCTAAATCATTCTGATATAACAGAATGGTGTAGTAATAATTTTGCAGATTATTTAAAGTCTACTTCTACTGATAGATTATTAACCGATCAGGATCTTGCAAATATTGTCGCTGCTGGAAGTACAATCAATTGTGAATGTCCTAGACATTTAAGTGACCTAATACATAAATTGTCTGCTTTTGAAAAATATTCATCTGAATGTGAGGCTAGAAATTCAAAAGATGCAGAAATCCATAAGGAACTTGAAGATACTGCAGCAAAATCAAGATATTTACTAGAAGAGGTATTGATTAAACTTACAAAAGTTGAAGGTATAAAATACTAATAAATGAAATCCCTAGTTCTCTTTAGTAATGATCTAAGGTTAAATGATAACGATGCTATTAATTCGAGCATTAAAGGATATGATTCTACTACCTTTCTGTTCGTGTTCGATAAAAATCTATATTTAAAAACACACGGATCAGCTAACCTTTGGTGGCTAAAAAAAAGCCTTGACCATTTAAAAGAAAATTTGAAAGGGAAGAAAATCACTCTTCATATAATTCAAGGTGATTATATAAAAAAGACATTAGAAATTATAGAAAAGTATAAATTTGATTCTGTATTTATTAATCAAAACAAGCACCCTGAATTTATAAAAAAAGAGGAAATATTAAAATTAAGCCTTAAAAGAATAAACATTAATTTATTTGCTTACAATAAGGCTACATTGGTTGACCCTGCATTAATTCTAAATAAAACCGGAGATCCTTATAAAGTTTACTCTCCTTTTTATAAAAACTGCAAGTTACTTTATTCTCAAAAGGAAGTCCTCAAATTCCCTTCGATAAATATTAGAAACTTCATCATTGAAGAAAAAGAGATTGATACTTCAAAGGTATTTTCAATAAATAACAATAAATGGTCAGAAAAATTTGATAAATACTGGTCTCCTGGAGAAGATAATGCTCATATAAGCCTTGAAAAATTTTTTAAATCATCTCTTTCAAACTATAAAGAAGTTAGGGACATCCCTAGTGTATCTGGAACTTCAAAACTGTCTCCTCATCTTCGTTTTGGAGAGATTACAACTAATCAAATAATTAATCATTTTAAGTTTCATGATAACCATGCCCTTAGTAAGCACGAAGAACATTTTATAAAAGAATTATATTGGCGAGAATTTTCTTATTATATATTATTTCATTTTCCATATGTTATCGATAAACCTTTTAATAAAAAGTATGAAAATTTTGAATGGGAAGTAAATTATAAAGATAACCTCGAAAAATGGAAAAAAGGAAATACTGGTATTAGGATTGTTGACGCTGCCATGAATGAACTATTGGAAACAGGCTGGATGCATAATAGAACTCGTATGATTACAGCTTCGTTTCTGACAAAAAATTTATTAATACCATGGCAGGAAGGTGAAAAATGGTTTAGAGATAATTTGTTAGACGCAGATATTGCAAATAATGTTATGGGATGGCAATGGGTCTCCGGTTGTGGTACAGATGCTGCTCCATATTTTAGGATATTTAATCCACTGCTTCAGGAGAAGAAATTTGATCCTGATAATATTTATACTAAAAAATGGTTAAATAACTTTGATTTATACACTGATGATCATGAGACAGACTTATTAACTAATAATGATTTAATAAAGCCAATAATTAATCTTAGTAATAGCAGGAATATAGCATTGGAAAGATTTTCTAAAATAAAATAGTGGATTATTGCTTAAATCTATTATCAATATAATTAATTAATATCTTCTTAAAGTCGTTAGTTATATTATCCCCTTTTAAAGTTACTTTCTTTTCCCCATCAATATATACAGGAGCTGTAGGGTTTTCTCCTCTTCCAGGTAAGCTTATTCCAATATCAGCATGCTTACTCTCACCTGGGCCATTAACAATACAACCCATTACGGATATTTTAAGATTTTCGACACCAGGATAATTTTTTTTCCAAACTGGCATACTATCTTTTATGTATTGATCAATATCAAAAGCTAATTTCTGAAAGTAGTCACTACTTGTCCTCCCGCATCCTGGACAAGATGTTACATCAGGTAAAAAATACCTTATTCCTAAACTCTGTAAAATCAATTTTGCAACATCAACTTCTTTAGATCTATTTCCATTAATATCTGTTGTTAAAGAAACTCTAATTGTATCTCCAATACCATCAAGTAATAAAGGTCCTATAGCACATGCCGAATATACTATTCCTCGTTCATTACTACCTGCCTCAGTAAGACCTAAATGTAATGCATAATTACACATTTTTGATATTCTCTTATAAACATCTATTAACATATTAACCTTACTTAATTTACAAGAAATAATAATTTTTTCTTTACCCATTCCAATAGATTCAGCAAACTTTGCATTTTCTAATGCAGAAGCTATTACCACGTCACACATTACCTCATCAAGTGATTTTGGTTTTACTAGATTATTATTAATATCTAATTTATTAGCTAATAACTCCTGGTCTAGACTTCCCCAATTTACTCCTATCCTAACTGGCTTATCTAACTTACAGGCAGCTTCAATCATAGTAGAAAAATTTTTATCTTTTTTATTTTTTTTTCCAACATTTCCTGGATTAATTCTAAACTTATCTAAATGTGAAGCTTCGCTTTGATATTTGTTTAATAAAATATGTCCATTAAAATGAAAATCTCCTACTAATGGTATATTTAAACCAGATTTTAAAAGATTATCCTTAATAAAAGGTATTGCTTGTATAGCATCTGCATCATTCACTGTTAACCTTACTATTTCAGAGCCTGCTTTAGCTAACTCTAAGATTTGGCTAGATGTTTTTTTAATATCTGAAGTATTTGTGTCAGTCATTGACTGAACGACAATTGGATTTTCACCACCAATAGAAACATTCCCTACTTTCACAACATTAGACTTTCTTCTATTTATATTACCATTACTCATGTGTATTATTATCACATGAACATTTAATAATTGGGAGTATTTATGAAAGGTTTCTTGGTTACAGGAACAGACACAGATGTTGGAAAAACTTGGTTTATGCTTAAATTTGGCGAATTATTAATTGAAAAAGGTATAAAATTTCATTTTTTAAAACCTGTAGAATCTGGATGCGAAGAACCAAATAACACCCTTATGCCCAAAGATGCAATGAAATTTTCAGAGCTTGAAAAAGTTTCTTTAGATAAGATATGTAAATATATGTTTAAAGCTTATGCTTCTCCACCAAAAGCAGCGCAAATGGAAAATAAAAATATAGAGCTTAATGACATTATTAAATTTATAGAAAATAATAAATATAATAATAGCAGCTTTAATATTGTAGAAGGATGTGGTGGCTTTTTTTCCCCTATAGCTAATAAAAAACTAACAGCTGACTTAGCAGTTCAACTAAACTTACCAATTATACTTGTAGTTAAAAATACTTTAGGGTGTATAAATCACACTTTATTGTCAATACAATCAATTAAAAATCTAGGATTAGAAATAAAATTTATTGTTCTAAATAATATTAGTAAAAATACACCGCTGGATAACTTTGAAGAATTATCTAATTATACTGATATTCCTATTTTTAAATTAGGCTACAATGAAAATCTTAGCCCTATAGTACTTGAGACTATAATCTAAATGCCAGAATTACCTGAAGTACAAACAACAATTGACGGAATTACTCCGTATTTAATTAACAAGACAATTTTAAAATGCACTATTTCTGTGAAAAAGCTTCGCTGGGAATTACAAAAAGATATAGCAAAAAAAATTGTTAATATAAAAATTACTGGGATTACAAGAAGGGCAAAATATATAATTATTTCAGGGGAAAATTTATATTTAACTATACATCTTGGTATGACTGGTACCCTAAGGATTGCCAATAGAAATGAACTTAAAAAAAAACATGATCATTTTGAGATGCAACTTGATTCAAAGGTAATTCTTAGATTTAATGACCCAAGAAAATTTGGAATGATTTTTTACTCAACTGAGTCTCCTTTACTAACAAATAGATTATTTTTAAATCTTGGCCCTGAGCCATTAAGTAAAGATTTTTCTGCAGCATATCTTTACAAAGCTTCTAAAAATAGGAATGTTGCTATTAAATCTCTTCTTATGAACTCAAAAATTGTAGTAGGAATTGGGAATATTTATGCATCAGAGTCCTTATTTTTATCCAAAATTAGGCCTGATAAAATATCAAAAAAATTAACAAAAAAGAATTGCGAAGATCTTGTGACTTCTATTAAAAAAGTATTAAAGAGCGCTATAAAAAAAGGCGGATCTTCTATTAATGATTATATAAATGTGGATGGAAAAAGCGGTTATTTTCAGTATGATTTTAAAGTATATGGCAGAACTGCTAAGCCCTGCCATATCTGTCAAAGCGACATTTTACAAATAAAAATAAACCAAAGGTCGAGTTTCTATTGCAAAAAATGTCAGAGATAACTAACTAACTATTTCTTTTGCGCATCATAGAACATTTTGTTCATTCTATGTGAATTTGCATCACAACATGAAATAGCTTGCTTTGCTGTTTCTTCAACTAACTCTAATCTGTCTAGTAATGCTTGGTCAGCAGCACAACCTGAAAGCATAACTGCAACACATAAACCTAGAAGTGTTTTTATTTTTCTCATTGAAGCCTCCTTATTATTATTTAAGCTTAAAATCCCTTAATGGGATTTTTTACTATATCAAATATAGGATTGTAGTCAAAGTTATATAATCAATAGTTTTTTATTGTGGGCCAACCAGACTATTGTTTTTTATAATATCAAGGAGGACTAACATAAACTTTAAAGAAGAAAGCCATCCTTGGCCTTCAATTCTTTAAAAAACGATTACTTGCCCAGGTACTGTCTATAGAGTAATACTGAGGCTAAAGACCAAACTGCAAGCATAATAAAGAGTTCCAACATAATAACCATCCATTTCTAAATAATAATAATAATATATAAGAATATTATAATATATAAATAGTATATGTCAATAGATTATTTGTATTTTGTTTGTAATGCGTCCTTTACTTCAGAACTCACAAATTTTGATATATCACCACCAAGTTCCGCTATTTCCTTAACTAATGATGACGATAAGAACGCATAAGATTCAGATGGGGTTAGAAAAATTGATTCTATGTTATGATTTAACTTCTTGTTCATACTAGACATTTGAAATTCATATTCAAAATCTGACACTACACGAAGCCCTCTTAAAATAACTTTGGCATTTAATTTTTCTGCAAAGTCTACAAGTAGGCCATCAAAGCCAATTACTTCAATATTTTTTAGATCAATAAGAGATTTTTCTGCAAGATTAATTCTTTCTGATAGTGAAAAAAGAGTTTCTTTCCTAGAATTCTCAGCTACACAAACATATACCTTATCAAATATATTCGTCGAAGCTCTTTGCACTAAATCTTTATGCCCATTTGTGAATGGATCAAATGTACCAGGATATACAGCGATATTCATTAGTTAACCATCTAAAATTAATCTTATATAGACTATATCATAGAACAATTATGCTGAAAAAGTAAGTAAGCGACATCTCCAGATTTTTTACTCTTTAGTAATTCCCAATTTTCTGGAGTTTTTATGTTCACTGTAAAATTCTTATTGTGTGGTAATTCAATATATATCTTGCACCTATCAATAAGACTATTTGATACACTTAAACTCTTTATTGTTTCATCAAGAATATTTTTTGTAAAAGGGGGATCAAGAAATATCAAACTAACTTTTTCATTAAAATTTTTAAGGAATTCATCTGAATCAGAATTAAAGATAAAAATATTATCTCCTTTTAACTTTTTTTTTTGAATATTTAAACAATTAACCACATCTAAATCATTATCAACCATAAAAACTTTCTTTGCTCCTCGCGATGCTGCTTCAAATCCCAGAACACCACTTCCAGAAAATAAATCTAAACAATAGGAGTTTTCAACATCATACTGGATCCAGTTAAAAAGTGTTTCTCTTATTTGACTTTTTGTTGGTCTCAGGTCTTTTTTTTCGAGAAAATTAATATTTTTTCCTCTCCAGCAACCTGAGATTATTTTAACTTTTAAGTTTGCTGTGCTATTTTTTTGCTTTTTCATTTCCAACGACTAAAGTTACTAAATTCTTGACGTCAACTTCTTTTTCAAAGGCTTCTAAAATATCTTTTTTAGTTATTTTTGATATTTTCTTTGTAAAAGTATTTAAATAATCAAGTGGTAAATTATAGTAATTAATCATTGATAAATAATTTAAAATATCAGTGTTACTATCAATCCTTAATGGAAAACCATTTATTATAGCTTCTTTGGCGTGCTTTAATTCTTTATCGCTTGGCCCATTTTTATGAAATTCCTTTATCATTTTGTGAATTAATTTCACGGACTCTTGCGCTTGCTCTGCTTTTGTTTCAATTCCAATTACAAAGGGGCCAACGTCTTTCATTGGATATATATAACTATAAACTCCATATGTTAAACCTCTTTTTACTCTTAACTCCTGCATAAGTCTTGCACTAAAACCACTTCCTCCAAAAATATAATTTCCAACATATAATGGAAGTTGATATTTAGACCCTCTTTTTATAGATAAACCACCTATGTATATGTGTGCCTGCTCAGAGTTAAACTTTTTATAAATATATTTTTCTTTGCTATTTTTTAATATTTTTGGTGAAGATGAGACATCATCTTTTTTTAATTCTGAATTATTTAGTGACTTAGATATTTTCTCGGCTAAACTTATAACTTCTTTATTTGAGAGTGACGAAACAATTACAATTTTTGAGTTTCTAGAATTTATATTATTTCTATAGAAATTTTGAATATCTTTTCTTTTTATTTTACTCAAAGTATTTTTCATGCCTATTGAAGGATACGCATATGGATAATTACCATAAATTTCTTTAAAAAATAAATTCATAGATATTTCACTAGGATCCGTTTGATCTTCAATTATTGAAGAAATTGTTCTATCTTTTTGCAAATTAATCTCTTTTTGAGGAAAAACACTATCAGATAAAATCTTTAAAAACATTTTTATAGATGGATCCAAATATTTTTTTTCAGTTAATGATCTTAAAGAAATAGATGATTTATCTTTATTAACAGAAGTATTAAAGATTGCTCCTGTAGATTCAAAAGTTGAAGCAATAGATTCGGAGTTCATTTTTGAAGTTCCCTCATCTAGCAAGCTATGAGTTAACATTGATAAACCTTTAATGTCACCATCTTTATTAGACCCTGCATCAAAAGTAATTTTAATATCAATCATAGGGATATTTTGTGCTTTAGTATATAAAACTTTTATACCGTTTTTTGTTTCATACTGAGATATTTCTATATTAGCTTGTGTTAAATTTGATAGCGTCATAATTATTAAAAAATATGTTATTTTGATTATTTTATTATTCATTATTGAATGTTTTCGTTTACCTTTACTACAGTCTTTAAATTTGGTACTAAATATTTTCTTGCAACTTCTCGGACCTGCTTCGCCGTAACTGAAGCTATACTTTCAGTATATTTCTCTATTATTTTAGTATCTCCTATAGATGTCTTAACCATACCTAAAACTCTAGCCTGATAATCTATTGAATCTCTTTGATAAACTTCTGAAGCCAAAACCTGTGCTTTTATTCTATCTAGTTCCTTTTGACTTACTAGCTTAGTTTTAAGCTCTTTCACTATTTTATCTAACTCAACCTCTATTCTACTTATCTTTTTGCCAACTATTGGATTTACATCTATGAGAAACAAAGGATTATTTCTTGAAAACATGTAGTATCCGGAGTCTGCATAACTAGCTATTTTCTTTTCTCTTATGAGCACTTTTTGTAAACGAGAATTTTGGCCGCTGCTAAGTATGCCAGATAATACTGATAACGCATAACATTCCCACTTTTCTACATTTTTAGCATTTAAGCTAGGCACTTTATAACCCATTATCAAATAAGTAGGTTTATCTTTTATTTCAATGGATACATTTTTTTCTCCAAACTGGAATGGCTCACTTCTATTAATTCTATCTTTAATTTTAACTGCTTTTTTACCACCATAATATTTTTCCACTAAGGTCATAGTTTTATCAAAATCTATATCGCCGACTATTACTGCTGTAGCATTATTTGGTGCGTACCAATTTTCGTACCAATCAGATATGTCATTCTCTGTCATATTATTTAAATCTTCCATCCATCCTATAATTGGATCATGGTATGAACTATTAGTATATGCGCTCGCATAAAGTTGTTCATATGCAATACCCTCTGACTGATCGTCAGTTCTTAGCCTCCTCTCTTCTTTTATAACCTCGATTTCTTTTAAAAAATCTTCTTTACTTACTACTAAATTTGACATTCTATCTGATTCCAATTTTATAGCATGCTCTAGATGTTGGGAGGGAAGAGTTTGATAATAAGCAGTGTAGTCTTTGCTGGTAAACGCATTTTCTTTACCGCCTAGCTTGGCAATGATTTCAGAGAATACTCCACCAGGATTGTTCTTGGTTCCTTTAAACATCATGTGTTCTAAAGCATGGGACAATCCCGTCTTACCGCTTACCTCATCTGCAGAGCCAATCTTGTACCAGATATGGCTTGTCACCACAGGAGCACGTGCATCTTTTTTCAAGATAACATGAAGCCCATTCTCTAATGTTCTTTCCATAATTTCAGCCCTCGCATCAAATGATATGCTTAAGATTAATATTGCAAAAATTTTAAAAATTAAAAAATATTTTAAAATATTAATATTATTGATAAAACTCATATATTTTCCCTTTCAAAAAAATTTATTTAAGATCTTATTACTATAAATCTAAAAACAATATATCATAATGGTTATGATAAGTTTTAACAATGTTTGCAAAATATATTCTGGTAAAAAAGTATTTTATGATACCAGCATAAATATTAAAAAAGGTGATTTTATCTTTTTAACTGGCGAATCAGGATCTGGTAAAACCACATTTCTAAGGCTGATATCAGCTTTAGAAAAGCCAGATAAGGGAGATATATTAGTTGATGATCTCAGTATTACAAAACTCAATAATAATGAAATATCAGATTACAGAAAATCTGTTGGCATAATTATGCAAGATAACTATTTTGTGGAAGATAGAACAGTTAATTATAATATTTCTTTACCATTATTGGTATCTCATAGAAAAGAAATTAACAGAAAAATAAGAGCAGTTCTAGATTTGGTTAATCTAAATAACCAAGGAAATAAAATCATTCAAAGCCTCTCTGCAGGCGAAAGACAAAGGGTGGCAATAGCAAGAGCTATAATACATAGGCCAAACATAATTCTCGCAGATGAGCCTACCGGAAATTTAGACCAAAACCTATCAAAGAGTATTATTAATATGTTAATAAAATTAAGTCAATATGGTGCAACTGTGGTGGTAGCCACTCACGAATTTAATTTAGTAAGGGAATTACAGCAAAAAATTATAAATATTAGTAATGAAAAAATTATTTCAGAATAGACTTTCATTAGAAGCATTAATGTCATATATGAAGCATCACAAAGAATGTTTTCAGTATAATGCTAAATTATTATTTAAAAATCCCATGAAATTATTTTTAATAATAATACCTATATCCATAGCAATATCTTTAGTTTTAGTGTCATATATTTTAATTAAAAATATTAATAATAATTTAATAGACTATGAACACGAAAAAATTATACTATTTTTAAAAAAAGACATACCCAATAACTATGTAGATGATATAAAAAAAAATATTAGTAAAAAAAATAATATTATTTCTATTGATTTCTATACAGAAGAAGAATCTTTAAATTTATATTCTAAAATAAATAGTAGAGATAATGTTGTAAATAATTTAAGTTTTAATCCTTTACCAAAAACTATAATAATAAAAAGAAAGGTAATTGATTATGATTATGATTACGATTATGAGAATAATGATCTGAATATTTTTCTAGAAAATAATGCATATATTGATTCATATAGTTCAAATATTATTTTTCTTAAGAAAACTATTTACATCAAAAATATTTTATATAAATTTTTAATTTTTGCTTTAATTTTTCTAATACTAATTTTAATAAATGTTATTAATAATTATATAAAAATTGAAGTAACTTCTAATAAAAATAAAATATTAATATATAGAATTATTGGCGCAAGAAACTCTTATATTCGAAGAGAATATATGTATTTTCCTATTGTATTAAATTTTCTTTGTTTTCTTATTGGTTTTATTTTAGCTCAATTTATAACAAGGTATTTTTCTAACTCTATTGGCGACTTTCTATATTCATATGAGATACAATATTCTTTCCTCAATATATCTTTTGTAGAGGCTGTATTAATGGTATTTTTTATTATTATTATAGGTGTAACTACATGCAAGATCGTAATTAATAGATTTCTTGATGAGGATTTTTAGTCTATAAATCATTGATTTATTATAGTTATTTATGTAATCTTGAAATTAATTAGCACTCTAGTATAATGAGTGCTAATCGAGTTAAAAATATATATGAAAACATTAAATTACAACAATAGTTCACTGCCTTCATGTACTGGAAGTATTGATACTTACATAAATCATGTTATGAACATACCAATACTTTCGACGGAAGAAGAAGTTAGTTTGGGGAGAAATTTAACAAATGGTAAAGACCTTGAATCTGCAAAAAAACTAATTATGCATAACTTAAGATATGTTGTTTATATTGCAAAAAGTTACTCGGGATATGGTCTGAATTTAAGTGATTTAATTCAGGAAGGTAATATAGGTTTAATGAAAGCTGTTAAAAAATATGATCCGGATAAAAATCTTAAATTAATAACTTTTGCTATTTATTCAATAAAATCTGAAATACATGAATTTGTGATAAAAAACTGGAAAATTGTGAAAGTAGCTACTACCAAGGCACAAAGAAAATTGTTTTTTAATTTAAGATCAAAAAGAAATTCACTATCAAGCCTAACATCGCAAGAAGCGTCCTCAATTGCCAAAGACTTAGGTGTTCCTCTAAAAGATGTAACGGAAATGGAAAAAAGAATGTTTAATTCTGATTTAACAATAGAAGATCAAGATGAAGATAATTTATCTCCCTCTGTTTACTTAAAAAGTAATGAGTTAGAGCCAGATATAATTTTGGAAAATGATGATAAAAAATTACTTACAAATAAGTTATATAAAGTTATAGGAAGTTTAGACGAAAGAAGTAAGGACATAATAAAAAGCAGATGGTTATCATCAAATAAAATCACTTTGGAAGACTTATCTATAAAATATGGTATTTCTAGAGAGAGAATAAGACAAATTGAAAATGAATCTATTCTAAAGCTTAAGCAAAACTTTTAACATCTGCCAATAAAACTAAATATCTATCTGCTATTAAAAATCCGAATAGCGCTGACAAGTATATAATAGAGTAATTAAATATTTTGTTTGCTAAAAAATTATTTTTCGATACTTGCATTTTTATTACATAATATAAAAATACTATGTTTAATATCAATGCCCCTATCAGATAGAAATGACTTGAGAACTGAATAATAAAAGGTAAAAAACTAACAATAGTTAACATCAGTGTGTATAGAGTTATATGAACTCTTGTATATTGCTCTCCATGAGTTACAGGTAACATTGGTATTTTGGCAGCAAAATATTCTTCTTTTCTAAAAAGTGCTAAAGCCCAAAAATGTGGCGGCGTCCATGTAAATATTATTAAAAACAGTATTACTGCTATTAGATCAATCTGCCCTGTCATTGCAGTCCAGCCAAGTAGTGGTGGCGTGGCTCCAGCAGCTCCACCAATAACAATATTTTGCGGTGTACTTCTTTTTAAATAAATTGTGTATATGAATGCATAGCCAATTAGTGATCCAAAAGTTAGCCATGCCGTAAGTGTGTTAATGTAAAAATATAGTATGAAAAAACCTATAATTGCCATTATAGAAGCATATAAAACTACATTTTTAGTCTTTAGAACACCTGATACCAAAGGTCTACTTTTTGTTCTTTGCATGATACTATCAATTCTTTGATCTAGTAGTTGATTTATCGAGCCAGCAGATAGTGACATTAAAGCAATACCTAAATTCCCTAGAATTAAAATTTTAAAATTTAGATGCAATGGGTCAGCTAATAACATGCCAATAAATGATGTAAATATCATTAGCAAAACTACTCTAGGCTTTGAAGACTCTAAATAAGCTTTGTAAATTTTAAAATTAAACATAGTAATTTCTACAAGTTACTTTTAACTCTTTTTATTAAATATAATTGAGTTATTAGACACATTAATAACAATGCAGCGTTACCATTATGCGCAACAGCAACATATATTGGTAAACCCATTTTCACATTCAAAATCCCTAATATTACTTGTACTAATAAGAAAAAAATAAGTAAAAGAGAAATTATTTTTTGAGAAGGCATTTTGATCGTTTTGTAAGATAAAATAGATAAGCTAATTATCATTGCTGCTACAATTATAGCCCATACTCGATGTGTAAAGTGTATCGCGACTCTTGCTGGGCTATCTAGTCTACCAAATTCATAATTTAAATCTGTAGCTAGTTCAACAATAAAAGCGCTATAGAAGTCCATTTGTGGCCACCATGCTGCATTACATTTTGGAAAGTCAGCGCATGCTAAAGCGGCATAATTAGTACTAGTCCATCCACCTAACATTACTTGTATAATTAAAATCACTAAAGTTAAATATCCAAAATAAGATAGTTTTTTTATTTTTTTCAAAGAAATATTTATAAGGGATTTACTTTCGATAAAATAGTTATTAATGTTGTTTCTTAAATATAAAAGCCACAATAAAGTAATAATAGTTAATCCCCCAACTAAATGCATCATGACAATAATAGGTTGTAATTGTAAAGTAACCGTAAACATTCCTAGTGCTGCTTGCATTATTACTAAAAATGATACTAAAAGTGATAGCTTAAATAGCTTATGCGTATTATTTTTATAGAATATTAAAGATATTATAAATATAAAAATTCCTAATGCCCCAGCAAGATATCTGTGGATCATTTCTTTCCAAGCTTTACCGATATCAACACTTGAGCCTTCAAAATTTTTTTCCGCATTAGTTATTTCTAATGGATTATCTGGAACCCCTACTAAATACCCATAACACCCGGGCCAATCTGGGCAACCTAGTCCTGCATGCGATAGTCTTACATATGCGCCAAGAGTTATGACTGCTAAAGTTATCGTTATAACAAATAATAAATAATAATTAATTTTTACCATGCTAATTTAACCAATCCTTGAGATTCTAAGTAATTTTTTAATATCTTTCTTTAGTCCCTTTGCGTCAAAGTCCTTGTTATAATACATAAAAATATTTCCTAAAGGGTCCACTATGTATAAATGATTTTTTTTCAGTTTTTCAAAAAAACTATTATTTAATACCTCTAACATTTTAATCTTATTATATTTACTTATAATATTAATATTCTCAGCACTATTAAATTTATCTTCAACAATTAATAAATTTTTTATTCTAGATCTTTCTCTCCCTACAGATTCTCTAACTTGCTGCATCATATATAAAGTTGCCTCACATATAAGATCACATGTTTCGTTTTCATACACATACATAAAAGTCCATTTCTTATCCCTCAAGATATTTTCAAAATCTTCTTCTTGAGTTATCGTAATTACTGGCGTAATAAGATTGCCATTTGATTTTGGTTCTGCAACAGGGATAAAATCGCTATACTTATACATGAATGTTGCAAGAATCAAAGGCCCAGCAAATGAAAAAATAATTAACAAAAGATAAAGCTTTGTCTTAATTAAAGAAAAATATTCAACCGTTTTTCCCATCTCTTTTTCTCACAAAAAATAATATAGTTAAAATTATTAGCGCAAACGCCATGCTAAACCATTGGAATGCATAACCAAGATGTTTATTGCTTCCCATGGAAATGATTTCCCAACTTCTATCAAAACCAAATGAATTATTAGAATTTAATCTAAATACTACACCAGAGATTAATAAATCACTTGGTTTAATAGAATCTTTAATTTCTTCAAAATTTACTGCCTGAATCAATCTTGGCCAACTCTTATTTGTAGAAATATCTCCAATAGTATAACTCTTGTCCCTTGGATAAATATACCCGTCAATTTCTTGTACACTTTTTTCTATTTCTTGATTATTTAAAAATTGAAAATTTTCTTCTATATTTTTCCTTTGACCTTTCATTTCAAGCCAACCTCTATCTACGACTATAATTTCATTACTTGCAGATAATCTAAATAAACTTAATACATTAAAACCTGGTTTATTATTTTTAATTTTATTGTCTACAAGAAATGTTTTATTAATATATGTTCCTTTTATTTTAAAATTTTTATAATATTTACTCTCGATACTAGTATCTGAGAATTTATTTAGTTTTTCTGCCCTAATAAGCTGCCTTTCTTCATATAGCTTTACAATATTTTCTTTTTCAGTCGCTCTGTCTAACTGCCAAAATCCTAAAAACAAAAATAAGGATATACATATAAGAAAAATGATGCTAGAAATAAGCTTAGGTTTCATAAACAAAAAAATTAAAAATGTTTAAAGTTATATTTATATTTTTGTTTTTACTAATTATTATAAGTCTATTTAGTTCATTATTTTTTTTAGTAAAAGACAAAGATAACAAAAAAAGAGTTGTTAATGCTCTAAAAATTAGAGTTGGTCTATCAGTACTATTATTTATCATACTAATTATCATGTATTTGAATGGTTACATTCAACCGCACGGGGTCGGTAAATAATTATATCCAATATACGAATATAAATAGTCCTAACCAAACTACATCAACAAAATGCCAATACCAAGCTACTGCTTCAAAAGCAAAATGATTCTTTGGATTAAAGTGACCATATATTGACCTTCCGAGTACTACAAGTAACATAATTGTGCCTATTGTTACATGAAAGCCATGAAACCCTGTTAACATGAAAAAAGTGGAGCCATATATACCGCTCCCCATGTTTAAATTTAAATCATTAAATGCATGTCCATATTCAAGCGCCTGAAAATACATAAATATTGCACCTAGTGCAACAGTTAACGCTAAGCCTATTATCAATTGGATTCTCTTCATTTCTTTTAATGCATGGTGAGCCCAGGTTAAGGTTACACCACTGGTTAAAAGAATAGCTGTATTCAAGGCTGGTAGCCCCCAAGCGCCCATAGTTTTAAATGCTCCACCTATTTCTCCTGGACCATTAGCTGTCAATGGCCATACATTTTCAAACTCTGGCCATAAAAATGTGTTTGTTGCTATTCCTGCTCCTTCTCCTCCTAGCCATGGCAAGGAATAGGTTCTAACATAAAATAGTGCGCCGAAAAAAGCTGCAAAAAACATAACTTCTGAGAAGATAAACCATATCATTCCCCATCTAAAGGAAGAGTCAACTTGTTCGTCATACATACCCTGCTCACTCTCACATATTACGGTATTGAACCATCCTACGATCATAAAAATTACCATAGCAATGCCTATTGCTAAAATATATTTTCCTATATCATTTCCATTTAATAAAGATGAACCACCAACCATAGAGGTACATACACCTATAGTTGCTATGATTGGCCATTTGCTTCCGTGCGGCACATAATAACTTCCTGATTCAGACATTCAATCTCCCCTTTAATTTAATTTTTTTTAGAAACATTTACAAATTCAAAAAATGAGTATGACAGTGTTACTGTTTTTATTCTATTTGGTAGTTTTTCATCTATTGCAAAATATAATGGTAATTTAACTACTTCTCCAGGCTTAAAAGTTTGCTCTTCAAAACAAAAGCATTCTATTTTTTTTAAGTATTTTGAAGCTTCATTTGGAGATACGCTTGGTACGGCTTGACCTACTATAGTTGTATTTGTTTTATTTGTAGCAACATACATAGTACTATACACCTTACCTGGGGAAATTATCATCTCAAACTCTGATGGTTTAAATAAAAGTTTATTATCATTTGATTGGTGAGAGATAAACTGTATATTCAATTTTTCTGAACTAACATTTTCCTTGTAAGCTTCAACTTTTTCTTTTAGGTTCGAAGTATTGCCATTTAAGCCTGTAACATCACATATCACGTTATACAAAGGTATCAAGGCAAAAGAAAACAAAAACATAGAAAAACAAATAAAAATTAATTTTTTTGCTGTTTTAATATTTAACTTTTTTTCCTTCATATTTTTTCCTACCTACTAGACATTATAAAATAGAAGCCAATATATATTGTTGCTGCTACAACAAATAGTATGACTGTTGTTACTTTAACTTTTCGCTTTATCTCCAAAAATACTCCTAATATGAATTACTATTTTATTACCGGCGGTGTACTAAATGAATGATAAGGTGGAGGCGATGGTAACGTCCACTCTAATCCTTCCGCTCCTTCCCAAACCTGATCTGTTGCCTTGCTTCCACCTTTTATTGTTTTAATTATTATGTATAAAAATATTATTTGTGCAAAACCGAAACCAAATGCACCAATACTTGCAATCATATTATAATCGGCAAACTGAAGAGAATAATCTGGAATTCTTCTTGGCATACCTGCTAAACCTACAAAATGCATTGGGAAAAACGTTAAGTTTACAAAGAATGTTGAAAGCCAAAAATGTACTTTTCCTAAAGTTTCTGGGTACATATTTCCTGTCCATTTTGGAAGCCAGAAATAGCATGCTGCCATAATTGCAAATATGGAACCTGGAACTAATACATAATGAAAATGTGCGACGACAAAATAAGTATCATGATATTGAAAATCTGCTGGTGTTATGGCCAACATTAATCCTGAAAATCCTCCAATAGTAAACATTACTATAAAGCCAATAGCAAATAACATTGGGGTCTCAAAAGTCATTGCGCCTTTCCACATTGTTGTTACCCAATTAAATACTTTTACTCCTGTGGGTACAGCAATCAACATTGTTGCAAACATAAAAAATACTTCTCCTGCTAACGGCATACCAACTGTAAACATATGATGCGCCCAAACTATAAATGATAAGAAAGCTATCGAAGCAGTTGCATAAACCATAGAGGCATACCCAAATAAAGGTTTTCTTGCAAAAGTAGGGATAATTGCTGAAACGACACCAAATGATGGGAGAATTAATATATATACTTCTGGATGTCCAAAGAACCAGAAAATATGCTGGAACATAACTGGATCTCCACCACCTGCTGCATTAAAGAAACTAGTTCCAAAATATTTATCTGTCAATAACATGGTTACACCACCAGCTAAAACAGGCATCACTGCAATTAATAAGAATGCTGTAATTAACCAAGTCCAAACAAATAATGGCATTTTCATTAATGTCATGCCTGGTGCTCTCATGTTGAGAATTGTTGCTACAATATTTATTGCCCCCATTATTGAAGATAAACCCATAAAATGTATAGCAAATATTAAAAATGGAAATGCATCTCCTGTTTGAAGACTAAGAGGAGGGTATAATGTCCAACCTCCGGCCGGCGCACCTCCATCCATCCATAAGGTTGATAGAAGCATAGAAAATGCAAAAGGCATTATCCAAAAACTCCAATTATTCATTCTTGGTAATGCCATATCTGGTCCACCAACCATTATAGGAATCATCCAATTAGCCAAACCAGTAAATGCAGGCATTACTACACCAAAAATCATTACAAGTGCATGCATTGTAGTCATTGAGTTAAAAAACTGAGGGTCAACAAACTGCAACCCTGGTTGAAAAAGTTCTGATCGTATAACTAAAGCCATTAGACCGCCAATAAAAAACATTATCATTGCAAACCAAAGATATAAGGTCCCTATATCCTTATGATTTGTTGTAGTTATCCATCTCATAATTCCTGATGGGTGTTCATCATGATGTGTATCTTTAACAACCGAACTCATAATATTTCTCCCTTATTTATTAATTTTTGCTACGTCAGATGATTTGACTTTATTAGCATTCGCTAACCACTCTTCATATTCTTTTTCTTCAACTGCTTTTATAACAATTGGCATAAAACCATGATGTCTTCCACATAACTCAGCACATCTCCCTCTATAAATTCCAGGTTCATTTATCACAACAGACATTTCATTTATATATCCAGGAATTGCATCTTTTTTTAGTGCCAAATCTGGTACCCACCAAGCATGCAGAACATCATTAGATGTTAAAAGAAATCTAATTTTTTTGTTAATTGGAACAATAAGTTGTTTATCAACTTCTTGTAAATAATTTACATTTTTAGTTTCCTTATTATAAATTTCGTTATATGGGGTTGATAATTTACTATAAAAAGAAACATCAGTATTTAAATATTCGTATTGCCATAACCATTGATAACCAGTAATTTTAATATGTATTTCTGAATCACTATGATCATACATTTTTATTAATGTTTTCGTGGCAGGAACCGCCATACCTATTAATATTACAAAAGGAACAATAGTCCATAAAAATTCTAGACTAGTACTTTCGTGAAAAGTTGCAGGAGTAACACCTTTAGACTTTCTATGCATCAGTATTGACCAAAACATCGCGCCGAAAACTATAACTCCAATAACTACACATATCCATAATATTAACATATGCAACCCAAAGACTTCCTGGCTTATATCTGTAACTCCTTCAGTCATATTTAAATCTAACCAGCCTGCGTTTGCCAAACTAAAAGTTGTCATTAGTGATATGAATAAAAACAAATTTTTAATTAAAAACATTATCTTGTATGCTCCTTGTATATTTCTACTCTACATTTTTTTTCAGCATTCTAGCTAACTTTATTCTTTCTTCATCTGTTAGCAATGCCCCAATCTCCATCTCTCTTCCTGCTGATCTAAGCACTAATTTATGAGGGTATCCACTCAATTTAGGTTTATTTAAAATAAATTTAGCCCAGTACTTATTACAATCAAAAACCTTTTTAGTCCTCATCCTGATCAATGCTACAGAAACTTTATTCTCATCTATTTTAACAATTTCACATTGAGAATTTTTTATATAGCAGTATGTAAGCGCAGATCCTAATAAAATCATTTCTAGCCCAGTAAATGGGACTATTAACCACATTCCGGCCATCGCAAATGAAAAAGCTATAACGAAAGAAACGAAAAAAAGCATAAAAAAGAATATCTTATTTCCCTTCCAAGATAATGAGCTGTTAGGTTTAATAATAAACTCTTTAAACTCTCCTTCTTTATACTCAATCATATTGCAAATTAACCATTATATTTAATGGCAACAGTATACTAAATTAGACTTTAATAATATAGTGTACAAAACAAAAAATTACCTTATTTATGAGGTTATTTGCTGTACTGAATTATATTGTCCATTTTTTTCCATGCAGAGCCATAAATTACTTCATATGTAGCAGGTAAATCTCCTGATTTTGATCTAAATTTTTCATATTCTTGATACATTTCTTTCATTTTATGATTTCCTAATAATGGCTCTTTTCCGCCTTTGCTACGGAGAACCTTTGAACCAATATTTTTTAGATCTTTTTGGAGTTGCATAACACTTCCATACTGGATAATAATTTTTTCAGCATCTAATACAGAATCCATAAAATTTAAACTCAGCATTAAATCACCTATATCATGCATATCATAAAAGTCGTTTACATGTTTTTTATCATCGACATGTGACCATGACGACCTCAATTCTATCAAGGTGTCGGGACCATATGTTGAAAATAAGAATAACCCTCCTGGTTTTAAAATGCGGTATATCTCTTTAAACGAAGATTGGATATCTAATTCCCAATGAAGTGCTGAGGAAGAAAATACAAAATCAAATGTATTATCCTCAAATGGTATATCCTTAAAACTTGCGCATACAGGAGATACATTTTTATTTTTTAGTATATTTGAGCTTAATGAAACATGCGAATGATCAATCATGTAAAACTCAGAATTTGAATGCATCTCTAATAAACTTTTGGTACTTAAACCTACCCCTGAACCTATATCAACGACTTTTCTTGGGGATAAATTAATAAAAGAAAGTCTTTCCATTAATCTATCTATTATTTCTTTCTGGACTATAGCTGAATCTATATATTTTTCCGAAAAAAGTTTTATTATTTCTTTACTCATATGTATTCTTTTAAAATTTTAAAAAAATCTTCTGGATTTGTTAAAAAAGGTATGTGAGAAGATTCTGATATAACCTTTATAACAGAAATAGGTTCTAAAACTTCAATAAATTTTCTCATCTCAGGTGGGCATATATCATCATTATCTCCATATATATATAAATTACGCACATCCTTATGTTTACAAAAATTCCTATAATCAGAATCTTGAATTATTTTGAGACCAGTACTCAAATTATTAAAATCAACTTGAGCCATTAAATTTATATTAGCAATAATTCTTTTATATATTTCTTTTTTATTTTTATAATTCCCCAATATTAATAAATAAAAGTTTTTTAAAGTTTTAATTAAATCTGTACTTAAATTATCCCTAAGTTTATCAATAGTATTTTGTTCAAAACCGAAATCCCATAATCTTGATTTCATGAATCTTGGAGAATATGACACATAAACCATTTTAATCGAATTTATTTTAGTTAATAACTCAAATTCTTTTGCCAAATAGCAACCCAAAGACCAAGAGATAATTAAATCAACATCTTTATGTTCATCTAGCAAATTTTTCGCAGCCATCTTAAAATCACCATTGGCATTTTCTATACATTCATATAAATTTAAAAAAACACAGTTTTCTTTACTCATAAAGATTTTTACAAAATCTTCCCATATTTTGCCGTTAAAACCCCAGCCATGTATGAATAGTATTTTTTTATATTTTTCTCCAATTTTATCTTTATAATCAGTCATATTAAATTATAACCATTATAAATTTTTGAGGGCAAGTTGGATAATTTTTTCATTTCTTTTATATTTTTAATAGGTGTTAGCTACGCTATTGGATCAATTAATAGCTCAATAATATTTTCTAAAATTTTTAAAATGCAGGACCCTAGAGATTATGGTTCAAAAAATCCTGGGGCAACGAACATTTTAAGATCTGGCAATAAGCTACTAGCCTTCGCAACGCTTATGTTTGATATATCGAAAGGAATTTTGCCAGTTTTATTATCTTATTATTACTTTGAAAATAAATTATTCGTTCAAATTATAGGGATATTTGCTGTGATTGGCCATATCTTCCCCATCTTTTATAATTTCAAGGGCGGAAAAGGTGTTGCTACTGCTTTAGGGGTTATTTTAGGTTTTGATTTTGCACTAGGATTAATTTGTCTTTTAACATGGTTAATAACAGCATTTCTATTTAGGTACTCAGCTTTATCTGCTATAGTCTCATTTACTTTTTTACCATTATATACATGGTTGAGCTACGAAAGTTTAGCAATTACATCATTATATTTAGTTTTATCAATTGTAGTAATATATAAACATAAAACCAATATTAAGAACCTTATAAATAACAAAGAAACAAAGATTGGCAGAAAAAATAAATAATAATATTAGAAAAGATATGGCAAATGCTATAAGAGCATTGTCAATGGATGCTATAGATAAAGCAAAATCTGGCCATCCTGGCATGCCATTAGGCATGTCGGATATAGCGCAAGTTCTTTGGAATGATTACCTTAAATATAATCCAAAAAATCCCGAATGGATAAATAGAGATAGATTTGTTCTTTCAAATGGGCATGGTTCAATGCTGCATTACAGTCTTTTACACCTAACTGGTTATGATTTAAACATAAATGAAATTAAAAATTTCAGACAATTACACTCAAAAACTCCTGGACATCCTGAATCCCATCTAACAGACGGAGTAGAAACTACAACTGGCCCATTAGGTCAAGGCTTGGCTAATGCTGTAGGAATGGCAATAGCAGAAAAAACACTTGCATCTAAATATAATAAACCAGATTCGAAGATAATAGACCATAATACATATGTTTTCACAGGAGATGGCTGCTTAATGGAAGGAATTTCACATGAGGTTTGCTCCTTAGCAGGGACTCTACAACTGAATAAATTGATTGTTTTCTATGATGACAATGGTATATCGATAGATGGTGATGTTGAGGGTTGGTTTACAGATGACACAGCGAAGAGGTTTGAATCTTATAAATGGAATGTAATAAAAAATGTAGATGGCCACTCTTATAAAGAACTTGGCGATGCTATAGAAAACGCATTAAAGTCAAAAAACAAGCCTACTTTAATTTGCTGTAAAACTAAGATTGGTTTTGGTTCTCCAAATAAAGAAGGAAAAGAAAGTTCTCATGGAGCACCTTTTGGAAATGACGAGACTATCCTAACCAAGAAAAATATTGGCTGGGATTATGAGCCGTTTGAAATACCTCAAAACATATATGATTATTGGGATAATACAAAAATAGGTTTGGAATTAGAGAGCAAATGGATTGGTGATTTTGATCTTTATAGAAATAAGTATCCTAAAGAGGCACAAGAACTTCAAAGAAGAATTTCTTCAGAACTTCCAGAGGAATGGTTAGAAAAATCAAATGCTTATATTAAATTGTGCAATGATAAACAAGAAACTATTGCTACAAGAAAAGCATCACAAAATTGTATTGAAGCATATGCGAAAGTGTTACCTGAAATGCTTGGTGGATCCGCAGATCTTGGAGCTTCAAACCTAACTCTATGGTCAGGTTCAAAAGAAATTAAAGAATTCACGGATGGTAATTATATAAATTATGGCGTTCGCGAATTTGGAATGTCGGCAATTATGAATGGGGCAAGCTCCCATAAAGGCTTTATTCCTTACGGCGGAACTTTCCTTACTTTTTCTGATTATTCAAAAAACGCAATAAGAATGAGTGCGATAATGGGATTAAAAAATGTTTTTATATTTACTCACGATTCAATTGGTCTTGGAGAAGATGGCCCAACACATCAAGCTATAGAGCAAACTAATAGCTTGAGAGATATTCCTAATAACACTGTTATTAGACCTTGCGACACTTTAGAAACAGCTTTTGCATGGAAATATGCGTTAGAAAATAATAATGGCCCAACATGCTTAATATTATCAAGACAAAATTGTGAGTTCCAAAAAAGAACAAACGAGCAAATAGCTTTAATAAACAAAGGTGCATATATATTAAAAGATTCAGATAAATTAGATATAATATTGATTGCAACTGGCAGTGAGGTAGAAATCGCTATAAAAGCTGCAAAAGAATTAGAAGAAAAAGGTATTGGTACAAGAGTAATATCAATGCTATCAAATGAAATTTTTGACAATCAAAGTGATGAATACAAAGAAGAAATTCTACCTTCTAAAGTTAGTAATAGAATTTCTATTGAAGCAGGGTCAACTTCTTGTTGGTATAAGTATGTTGGCTTGAAGGGAAAAACCATTGGAATTAATTCCTTTGGTGAATCTGCTCCAGGCGGAGAACTATTAAAATATTTTGGCTTTACTTCGCAAAATATTATTGATCATGCAGAAATAATACTAAAAAGGAAATAAATATGGCAATAAACATTGGAATAAATGGCTACGGAAGGATTGGTAGAAATATTCTTAGAGCACTCTACGAATCAGAGCATCACAAAAACTTGAAAATTGTTGCAATTAATGATGTTGGAGATAACTCGGTAAGTGCACATTTAACAAAATATGACTCAGCGCACGGCAAATTCAATAAAGAAGTTTCGGCTGATAATAATTTTATGTATGTTGATAATGATAAAATTAATATCACATCTGAAAGAGATCCCAGTAAAATAAATTGGGCAAAATATAATGTTGATGTTGTATTCGAGTGTACAGGCAAATTTAATTCTAAAGAAGGTACTGAAATTCATTTAAAAAATGGTGCAAAAAGAGTAATAATATCTGCACCTGGAAATAATGTTGATGCAACTGTTGTATATGGTGTAAATGAAAATATTTTATCCAAAGACCACACAATAATTTCTAATGCATCATGTACAACAAACTGTATAGCTCCTGTAATAAAAGTTTTAAATGATAATATTGGAATTGAGCATGGTCTGATAACAACCATTCATTCATTCACTAATGATCAAAGACTAACAGACGCAAATCATAAAGATATCAGAAGAGCTAGAGCAGCAACCATGTCTATGATCCCTACAAAAACAGGGGCAGCTAAAAATGTAGGTTTAGTAATTCCTGAGCTCGAAGGAAAGCTTGACGGTCTCGCTGTTAGAATACCAACAGTTAATGTTTCTGTTGTTGATCTTGTTGTTCGGACAAAAAAGAATACCTCTATAGAAGAAGTTAACAAAATATTATTAGATGCTTCTAAAAATCAAATGAAAAATATAATTGAATTTAATGATATTCCATTGGTTTCAACGGATTTTAATCATAATCCAGCATCATCTATTTACGATTCAAATCTTACTAAGGTTATGGATGATAAATTATTAAAAGTATATGTTTGGTACGATAATGAATGGGGATTTTCAAATAGAATGCTAGATGTAACCTTAGCGTTAATGAATGCAAAGTAATGTCAAAATATAACGAATTAGTAAATTTAGATATTAATAAAAAAAACTTGTTAATTCGCGAAGATCTTAATGTTCCAATTAAAAATAATAAAATTATAAATGACGCTAGAATAAAAGCTGCCATTCCAACTATACGATATGCATTATCAAAAGGTGCAAAAATTGCAATAACATCTCATCTTGGAAGACCAGTAGAAGGTAAATTTGACAAAAAATATAGCCTTAAAATTATTGCAGAAAGATTATCAAGTATATTGGGCAAAGAAGTTTTTTTCGAAGAACAACTGCTAGATATTAAATCTCCTGAATACACAAATGATATAACACTTTATGAAAATACTAGATTTCTTGTTGGCGAAAAATCTGCGGATGAAGATTTAGCAAAAAAAATTGCTGCAAACTGCGATGTCTTTGTTATGGATGCTTTTGGCGCATCACATAGAGAACATGCCTCTACATATACTGTTTCAAAATATGCGCCAGTCAGTTGTGGCGGATTACTTTTAATGAATGAAATAAGAAGTATAGAAAAAATATTTATGAATCCTAAAAAACCTGTTCTTGCAATAATTGGAGGGTCTAAAGTATCAACGAAGCTAAATATTCTAAAGAAACTAATAGGTAAAGTTGATGGAATTATTATAGGTGGAGGTATTGCTAATACATTTTTACTTGCTGCCGGTCACCCTATTGGTAAATCGTTGGCAGAGAGTGATATGATCCCAGATGTTAAAAATATTACTTCGCTAGCAAAAGAAAAAAATGTTTCTATACCTTTGCCAATAGATGTTATCTGTCAAGATTCTAATAATGTTAGGAATAAAAATGTCAACGAAGTATCTAAAGAGGAAATGATAAAAGATATTGGGCCAAAAACTTCTACAATATACAAAAAATTAATTTCAGAAGCTGCTACAATACTATGGAATGGGCCAGTTGGAGTTTTTGAAGACTGTTCATTTGAAAATGGAACTAGGAACATAGCCACATCAATAAGTAAAGCTAATGCGCTAACTATTGCAGGAGGAGGAGATACAATCTCTGCCATAGAAAAGTTTATTGGTATAGAGGATTTAGACTATATTTCTACTGGTGGTGGGGCCTTTTTAGAATTCCTAGAAGGCAAAGAATTACCGGGAGTAAAAATAATTAAAAAATTATGACAGCTATTAACGACCTGATATATAGACAAACAAAAATTATCGCTACACTTGGACCTTCAACATCTTCAAGAAAAACTATTGAGGGATTGATTGATGCTGGTGTTGATGTGGTGAGGCTAAACTTTTCTCATGGTGACAAAGAATCTCATATTGAAAGAGCTAAATTAATAAGAAAGATAGCTGAAGAAAAACATTATCACGTAGGAATTATTGGCGATTTACAAGGTCCCAAAATACGGATTACTAGATTTATAGATTCTAAAATCAATTTAAAAAGTGGATCAAAATTTACTATAGATGATAAACATCCTTTTGATAAAGGAACAGAAGATATTGTTGGAACAACTTATAAAAATCTTTCTGAGCAATTAAATGCTAATGATATTTTGTTGTTAGATGATGGAAGAATAGAATTAAGAGTAGAGAAAATTTCTGGATCTAAAATAATCTCAGAAGTTATTCACGGCGGCCTTTTGTATGATTCAAAAGGTTTAAATAGAAAAGGCGGAGGCCTGTCAGCGTCAGCAATTAGTGATAAAGACTTAAATGATATAAAGGTTGCTGCAGAAATTGGGATAGATTATCTCGCAGTATCTTTTGCTAGAGAAGCAAAAGATATTGAATTAGCTAGAAAATTACTTAAAGAAGCTGGAAATAAAGGTGGAATAATCGCAAAAATTGAAAGAGCAGAAGCCTTGGATAATATAGATGAAATTATTGATGCTTCTGACGCTATAATGATAGCAAGAGGTGACCTTGGCGTAGAAATAGGTGATGCGCAATTACCTGCAGTACAAAAAAATCTTATTAAAAAAGCCAGAAAAAAAGATAAAGTTGTTATTACCGCTACTCAAATGATGGAATCTATGATTACAAACTCTATTCCTACAAGGGCAGAAGTTTTCGATGTTGCCAACGCCGTAATTGATGGAACTGATGCCGTTATGCTTTCTAGTGAAACTGCTATGGGTGATCACCCGGTGGAGGCTGTAGAAGCTATGAGTAGAATTTGTGAGGGTTCAGAAGGACAAAGTCCTGTCTCGAATAAAGAATCTAATTATTTTACAGAAAATAATAAAGTTGATAGGGCAATTGCTATGGCCTGTATGCTAACTGCCGATAATTTAAATCCTGTAGCAATAGCTGCTATAACAGAATCAGGATCAACAGCATTGTGGATGTCTAGAATAAACCATAGTGTGCCAATTTTTGCATTAACAAAACATACAGGAACTTTAAGAAAAATAACTTTATATCGAGGAGTCTATCCTGCTCGTATAAAAACTATAGACACAAATCATGCCAGAGTAAATAAAGATGCTGTAAATGTCTTAACCAAATTGAATGTTGCAAAAGATAATGATTTAGTAATAATAACAAAAGGTGACTTAGCTGGCATAGAGGGTGGAACAAATGCTATCAAGGTTGTGAAAGTTGGGCATCTTGTAGATGATTAAATAAATTTAAGGAATTTTAAGATGAATATAAAAATACTTAATCAAATTGCAACTCAAATGGTAACTGAATCTAAAGGAATTTTAGCCATGGATGAAAGTCATGGTACATGCAAAAAGAGATTTGACGCACTTAATATTGAAGCAACTGAAGAAAATAGAAGATTATATAGAGATATGCTTGTTACAGCTGAATCACTTTCAAGCTATATATCAGGTGCAATATTATTTGACGAAACTATAAAACAAAAAACTTCTCAAAATTTATCTTTTCCAGATTATTTAAAAAAAATTGGAATTTTACCTGGAATAAAAGTTGACACTGGAGCAAAGCCTTTTTCTTGCCACTCTAATGAAAAAATAACTGAAGGTTTAGATAACTTACCACAAAGAATGGAAGGATATAAATCTCTGGGAGCAAAATTTGCAAAATGGAGAGCTGTAATAACTATTGGAGATGATATACCTTCAACTGCATGTATGATTGCTAATTCCCATGCTTTAGCAAGATATGCAAGCATATGCCAAGAAGTTGATATTGTTCCAATTGTCGAACCAGAAGTATTAATGGATGGACCGCACAATATACAAGAATGTTTTGACGTCACAAATAAAATGCAATCAATTTTGTTTGAAGAGTTAGATAAGCTAGATATCAGTCTTTCTGGGATAATTTTAAAACCCAATATGATTACATCTGGGTCAGACTGCAAAATAAAGTCTAGTTCTGAAGAAATTGCCGAGCTAACAGTAAGATGTTTAGGTAATAATGTACCAATAGAAGTTCCAGGAATTGCTTTTTTATCTGGTGGACAATCTGATACAGAAGCATCGATTAATTTAAATAATATTAATAAATTAAATGATAATCCTTGGAAAGTTACCTTCTCATATGGAAGGGCTTTGCAGCTAGAAGCTATGAAAAAATGGAATGGAAATAATCATAATAATTTAGACGCGCAAAAGATTATTAGTAAAAGAGCTCATATGAATAGTTTAGCTTCTTCTGGGCAATATAATTTATCTATGGAAAATGATTGAGCTAGCCATCAGATGATTGTTCCCAATTACCTGAATTGAAATTAATGTTAATTTCTTTTTCTTGATTGTCCCAAACAGCGTATCCTGTTCTTTTTTCATTTACAGCATTTGCAGCGTCTTCTGGTGATTCAAAAGTTAATGTCGGCATAGAGTTTACCCAGAGGTCCCATAGCCCCAATGGCTCTCTTTTAATTTCAAAAATTGCTAAATCTGTTTTTAACGTATATTTTTTGTTAGGCATCAGATATGCCTTCTAACTCTATCAATAATTCTTTCCTACAAATATCACCTTTTAAGAGTAAGTATCTATTAATATCAAATATTTTATCTAACTCATTAACTATAGAATATGAATTACTTTCTTGAGCTTTTGATAAATATACTCTACATATGTTTGATTTATTATTTTCAATATCTACAAAAGTTTTGTAATTTTCCAAAGCTTCATTTAATTGCTTCATAAGATTATTACTATGCATTGATTCATACCCTTTTATACTTGCTGTACCTGATATTACTATTTTTTCATTTGTTTCTTTTAAAGGAAGAAATTTTACCGCTCTTGAAAACATAGGTTTTTCTATAAATATATTTTGCGGATAATCATACGAGCTTACTTGCCTAATATTTTCTATAACCTTATAATTTTTACAAGAGACTGCTAAGAAATATATTAAGACCTTCCCCCCATCAATACCTATGACCGTTGCTGCTGGATAACTCAAATCCTTATAATATTTTTTATATATGTCTTCCCTAGATTCGCACAATAAAGAATAATTAGTTTTTTTATTTGAATATTTTTTTAACAAATCTGGAACATAGTGCCAAATTTTAACAATAGTCATATTATTTCTTTTGGCTATTTTAAAAAAATCATTATATTGATCTCTAATTTTTAACTGAAGATCTTCATATGATATAAAATTATGTATAATTGAAGAGGCAAAGATATAATTTTTGCTCGTAGATACGTTTATATTATTAAATTTTGTATGATCTACCTTGTCATTTACTTCCCATATTTCGTAAAAATCCTCGTCTCCGAATGATGACAAGCCTGTTGACAAAACATTATCAAAATAACTTATTTCATTTTTAAATGAGATAATAGATATAAGGTTGTCCTTTTTTTTTGGCAATTTTTTAGATAAAAAAACGTTTATTGACACAAATGATCTCTTTTTGTAATTTACAGAATATTATGACTTATATTATTTACTATATTTATTTAGATAAAAAAAATATAGACTACATTATAAATTAAATAAAGTTATAATGGCACTGAAATTAACACAGGAGTTTTGGTTATGAATATTAAATTAGTATTTCCATTTATCGCTTTTCTAATGTTTTCAGGCTGTTCAACAGTTGGAGATGTTTATGATTGGGCTTTTGATGATGGCGAAAATGAAGCAAAAGCAGTGATAACTAATGAAAATAAATCCAAATTTGAGTACGTTACTGTTAACATTAAAGATAAAATTGCTGTAAAGGTTGCTGATCCCCTAGGACCAAGAGCTACAGGTGTAGGTTGTGCTATGTGGAAAAGTAGTACTGGTGAAAGCGGAAGATGTGCTTGGAACTCAAAAGGGCAATGCTTTTGTCCGGCTCCAGAATAATTATTACTTTATTTTAGATTCTTTGTAAAGGACATGCTTCCTAACAACAGGATCAAATTTCTTTATCTCCATCTTATCTGGAGTATTCTTCTTATTTTTTGTAGTAGTATAGTAGTGCCCTGTTTTAGCAGAAGATACTAATTTAATTTTTTCTCTCATATTTTATTTATATCCTTAAGTACTGTTTCTATACCTTTTTTCTCTATAATTCTTAATCCTTTTCTTGACACTCTTAAGGATATCCATCTATTTTGAGCTTCGACCCAAAACCTATGTATTTGTAGATTAGGTAAAAAACGTCTTCTTGTTCTATTTTTTGCATGAGAAACATTATTCCCAGACATTGGTTTTTTACCTGTAACTTC
>CAJYAP010000002.1 GCA_913065025.1 uncultured Gammaproteobacteria bacterium | reverse complement strand
TAGCAAAAGATTATTTAAAAGCAGGATTTCTGGATAGAGCAGAAATTATTTTCACAAAACTTTCAAATGAAGTAAAAAGACCAACACGAATTTTGTATCATTTGAAAGAAATATATGAGCAAGAAAAAGAATGGAAAAAGGCTATAGAAGTATCTAGCAGAATCCAGTCATCAAGTAACGAAGAATTATCGGATATCATATCTCATTATTATTGCGAGTTAGCAGAAATACAATTAAGTATGGCTGGTAATAACAGTTTAGCAGAAGCAAGATGGTATATTAATAAAGCAATTGGATATAACAAGGAATCCATAAGGGCTTTAATTCTACTTGGTGATATATCATCTAGTAATGAAAATTATACCGATGCCTTAAAAAAATATATTAATATTTATGAAAACTTTCCAGAAGAATCATATTTAGTATTAACAAAACTTAAGAATGTGTACACAAAATTAAATAGAAAAGATAATTTTTATGACTTCTTAAGAAGTCTAACTAATATTACACATCCAATTGATCTTTATTCTAATATACATAAGAGTTCAGATGGAAATATAAGTAATAAAGAAATTTCTGATTTATATCAAAATGAATTTTTAAATAATAGAGTTAATTTATCGCAACTATCTGATTATCTGGACCTAATTATAGAGAACAAAGTCGCTTTTGATAATAAGAGCTTAAATAATATTAAAGCTTGTTTAGATGTATACTCAAAAAAAGTTAGTATGCATGAATGTTCGAAATGTGGTTATGAAAGTACAAAACATTTTTGGCAATGCCCAAGCTGCCATCAGTGGTCTACAGTTAGAAAAAATTTTGTAAATAATACCAAAAATCATAATTATGTCGTTTCAAGATAAAAATAATTCTAAGGTTATTGTTGCACTAGATTATAATAATAAAGAAGATGCTATTTTAATGGCAAATACTCTAAAACCTTCACTATGTAAATTAAAAGTTGGCCTTGAATTATTTGTAAGTTGTGGCCCGAGTATTATTAAAGATCTGCATACATTAGGTTATAAAATATTCTTAGACCTTAAATTTCATGATATTACCAATACAGTGGTTAAAAGCTGTCTATCAGCTTCGAAACTAGGAGTTTGGATGATTAACATACACTCTAGTGGTGGCAAAAATATGATGGTAAAATCAAAAGATGAAATTGTTAAAAATAATTATCAAACATTGATTTTGGGTGTAACAATATTAACATCTATGGAAGAAAATGAAATTAATGAAATTGGTTATTCGTGTAATATTAAAGAGCAAGTTTTAAAAATGGCTAGACTATGTTACCAATCAGAGCTAAATGGGGTAGTCTGTTCTACAAAAGAAGCAAAATTTATAAAATCAGAGTTTCCAGAAGATTTTATATGTGTATGTCCAGGTATACGCAATACAGAAAATAAAAGTGATGATCAAAAAAGAATTGCTACACCTAAGTTAGCAGCTGAATCTGGAGCAGATTATATTGTTGTTGGAAGACCTATAACAAAAAGTGATAAACCTTTAGAGTCTCTAATGATGATCAAAAAAGAATTTGATGAATCGAAAATAATATAAGAATATAGGAATATGAAAAATAGAAAAATCAAGAGTGTTGTTTTCCCTGTAGCAGGAATGGGAACAAGATTTCTACCTGCTACAAAAGCAAGTCCAAAAGAGATGCTTCCAATAGTTGATAAACCTCTGATTCAATATGCAGCAGAGGAGGCTGTAGATGCTGGCATTGAAAATTTAATATTTATTACTGGTAGAAATAAATTTAGCATTCCAAATCATTTTGATAAGGCATACGAAATTGAAACTGAACTTGAAAGAAGAAATAAAAAAAGTGAATTAGAATTGGTGCAAAATATCATCCCTAATAATATAAATTGTATTTATATTAGGCAGTCTCAAGCATTGGGTCTTGGACATGCAGTTCTTTGCTCTAAAGCTGCTGTTGGTGATAATCCTTTTGCTGTTATTTTAGCTGATGATATGATTTTATCTTCTAAAAAAGGTTGTTTGTCACAAATGGTTGAAAGATACGAAGATCTCAATTCTAGTATTGTTGCAGTTGAGAAGGTTGAGAAAAATCTTTTGCATAAGTATGGCATTATTGATGGAACAGCGAATAAAAATAATAAAGATTGGAGCCTGTCAAATATAGTTGAAAAACCAGATAATAATAATGCGCCGAGTAATATGGGGGTTGTAGGAAGATACATCTTAAATCCATCGATATTTAATATTCTCGAAAAAACGCAAAAAGGTGCGGGTGGGGAAATACAACTTACTGATGCAATAGCTACTCAAATATTGAATGAAGATGTTTTCGCCTATGAATTTGAGGGGAAAAGATTTGATTGTGGAAATAAATTGGGTTTTTTAGAGGCAACAATTCAATATGGTTTAAATCATAATGAGCTCTCAAACGACCTGAAAGAATATCTTAGGAATTTAAATTTAGATTAGTATGGCTCCCCCGGACGGGCTCGAACCGCCGACCTAGTGATTAACAGTCACCCGCTCTACCAACTGAGCTACAGGGGAATATACCGTGAATAGCTATTATACGTATTTTTTTTAATATTCATATAGATTATTAAAGCTGTTACAACAAAAATACAAAATAGTAAATATTGAATTTTAGGTATTTTATAAAAATACCAGCAATATTAAGATTATAACTATGAATAAAAATACCAAAGATTTTTCTTTATTAGAGAGTAAAATAAAAGATTTAAATTCTCATAAATTATTTAGAACAAGTAATAATTTTTCTAAAAAAGAATTAAAGATATTCATGGAATATCACGTCTACGCGGTCTGGGATTTTATGAGCATCGTGAAGTCTTTGCAAAATCATATTTGTCCTTCTAATTTTCCATGGAAGCCTCATGAATATACTAATAATGGTATTGCACATTTAATAAATGAAATAGTTTCATCCGAAGAGTCTGATCTTGATGAAGATGGAAATTATTTTTCTCACTTTGATTTATACATTATGGCCATGAATGACGTTGGTGCTGATACAAAAAGTATACTTAAATTAATAAAAAGTTACGATTATAATAATGCAAATAATTTTATTGATAATCCTGATGCACCAAAAGAGAGCTTAGAATTTATTGAAAATACTTTTAGTTGTATTGAATCCAAAAAATTAGCAAATATTGCTGCCATATTTTCATATGGAAGAGAAACTACAATACCAGATATGTTTTCAAAAATACTAAATAAAATTGATGATAGTAATTCATTGTATTCAAATCTTAGGTTATATATTAATAGACATATTGAAGTTGATAGCTCAAGACATGGGCCACTGTCAAAAAAATTATTTGAGTATACCTATAAAAATAATCAAGAAACTTATGATGAGGCAATAAATTATGCTATTAAATCAATTGATAAAAGAATTCAGCTTTGGGATGGTGTTCTAAAAAAAATATCAAACCTATGATAATATTTTTTTTATCCTTGATACGGCTTTTTCTAAATTCTCCATGCTCGTAGCAAAAGAGATTCTTATATGATTTTTTGATCCAAATGCACTTCCTGGGACAACAGCTACATTAGCTTCATTAAGAAAATACTCTGCTAAGTCAAAATCATTGTCAATATTATCAATGCTATTTATTAATCCGTTTACATCAATAAAAGCATAAAATGATCCATCAGGTTTTTTATATTTTATGCCTTGAATCTTATTTAACTCTGAATGCAAAAATTCAGATCTTAATTGATATTCACTAACCATTTTAGTTACTTCATCATTATCACTATCTAGAGCTGCTTTAGCCGCTGATTGGGATATGGAGCAAGTACAGGATGTACTCTGCGATTGAATTTTTTTCATAGCACCAATTAAATTAGTATTACCTGCAGCATATCCAATTCTCCATCCTGTCATAGCATAAGCTTTAGAAACTCCATTTAAAATAACAGTTTGATTATATAAATTTGGACATACGTTTAAGATATTAGTAAATTTTTTGTTATTAAATACTATATGCTCATATATATCATCTGATGCAATAATTATATCTGGATAATTTTTTAAAACTTCACCAATATCTTTCAAATCGTTTTCACTGTAGATAAACCCTGATGGATTAGACGGGCTATTTAAAATAAGCATTTTTGTTTTATTGGTAATGTGATCTGTCAACATTTTTCCAGTAACTTTGAAATCAGTATCAGAATTTGTTTCTACAAAGATAGGAGTTGCATCAGATAATTTAACTATCTCAGGATATGATACCCAATATGGAGAAGGTATTAACACTTCATCTCCTTTATTTAAAACTGCTTGGCATAAGTTATATATACTTTGTTTGCATCCCGTAGAAACTAAGATTTGATTTAAATTATATTTTAAACTATTTTCATTTTTAAATTTTTCTACTATTGATTCTTTTAGAGAAGTCATCCCATCAACAGGTGTGTATTTAGTATTTCCCGCGTTAATAGATTTAATTGCAGCTTCTTTAATATGATTTGGTGTGTCAAAGTCAGGCTCACCTGCGCTCAAAGTAACCACATCTTTTCCCAGCGAAATCAATTCACGGGCTTTCATACTCATCGCTATTGTTGCGGATGTTTTGGTATTCGAGATTCTCTTTGAAAGCTTCATTATTTCAAAATGTATTAATAAACTTACATGGATATTATGATATTCTAATCTAGAATCATAACCTTTTTTTAATTAAAAACAATTTATTTATTTAAAAATGAACAAAAAAAAATTTAAATTAGTTTCTAAATATAAGCCAGCTGGAGATCAGCCTGAGGCAATAAGTAAGTTGATCGATGGTCTTGATTCAGGTTTGAGTTCTCAAGTACTTTTAGGGGTAACAGGATCAGGAAAAACTTTTACAATAGCAAATATTGTTGAAAAGTTACAAAGACCTACTATTATTCTCGCTCCAAATAAGACATTGGCAGCTCAATTGTATGGAGAGATGAAAGAGTACTTCCCAAATAATGCAGTTGAATATTTTGTGTCCTACTATGATTACTATCAACCAGAAGCGTATGTTCCAGCTAGAGATAGCTACATCGAAAAAGATGCTGCTATTAATGAGCATATAGAGCAGATGAGGCTATCTGCTACGAAAGCGCTATTTGAGAGAGCAGATACTGTTATAGTCGCTTCAGTTTCCTCTATATATGGATTAGGGGATGCTAAGTCATATCAGGATATGGTTCTTCATCTTTCAAGAGGCGAGATAATAGATCAAAGAAAAATTTTAAGAAGATTAGCAGAGTTACAATATACAAGAAATCAAATAGAGCTTAAAAGAGGAACATTTAGAGTGAATGGAGATATTATAGATGTCCATCCTGCAGACTCAGAAAATGAAGCAGTTAGAATAGAGTTATTTGGGGATGAGATTGAAAAATTAAGTTTCTTTGATTTTTTAACGGGTGAAGTTATAAAGGTTGTTCCAAGGTTAACAATCTACCCGAAAACACATTATGTCACCCCAAGGGAAGTTTTGCTTAAGGCCATAGAAGATATTGAGATAGAGTTGGATTTGCGATTAAAAGAATTTAGAGCAAAAAATAAACTGGTGGAAGCGCAACGGCTTGAAGAAAGAACAAAATTTGATTTAGAAATGATTAAAGAAATTGGTTACTGCTCAGGCATAGAAAATTACTCAAGATATTTGTCTGGAAGAGGTACCGGAGAAGCACCACCTTGCTTGGTAGATTATATGCCATCAAATGCATTGATGGTCATGGATGAAAGTCATGTAACGGTTCCACAATTTAGAGGTATGTATAAAGGAGATAGATCAAGAAAACAAACATTGGTTGATTTTGGTTTTAGGCTTCCTTCAGCTTTAGATAACAGACCTTTAATGTTTGAAGAATTTGAATTATTATCACCGCAGCTAATTTATGTGTCTGCTACTCCCGGCGACTACGAGTTAGAAAAATCAGACCAAATAGCTGAACAGGTTGTGAGACCAACTGGTCTAATAGATCCAGAAATAGAAATAAGACCTGCTGGAACTCAGGTAGATGACTTATTAAGCGAAATATCCAAAGTAATTAAAAAAAATGAAAGAGTGCTAGTGACAACTTTAACTAAAAAAATGTCAGAGGATTTAGCATCGTATCTAAAAGAGCATAATATAAAAGTTAAATATCTACATTCAGATATAGATACAGTTGAAAGAGTGGAAATTATAAAAGGCCTAAGGCTAGGAGATTTTGATGTTTTAGTAGGTATTAATTTATTACGAGAAGGATTAGATATTCCAGAGGTATCATTAGTAGCAATATTAGATGCAGATAAAGAAGGATTCTTGCGAACAGATAGATCATTAATGCAGACAATTGGAAGAGCGGCAAGGAATATTAATGGAAGGGCAATTCTCTACGCTGATAAAATTACTGGATCGATTGAAAGAACAATAGAGGAAACGAATCGAAGAAGAGAAAAACAAGTTTTACATAATAAAGAAAATAATATTGAACCCAAAGGTATAAGTAAATTGATATCAGACATAATGGAGGCTGAGACAAATGAAAAAAATGAAAAAAGATATATTGATAATAAATTCTTAGAAGAATACTCAGGAATTAATCCATCTTTAGCTATAAAAAAAATAAAAAAACTTGAAAATAAAATGTATGAGCATGCTACTAATCTTGAATTTGAAGATGCTTCAAGAATTAGAGATGAGATTTCAAAAATTAAGGATTTTGTTTTCTCATCATCAGATGACACGTGAGTATATTAATATATTTTTATAATAGTTCTTCCAGCTACTTTCCCAGAGACCATTTTCTTAGAATAATTTATAACTTCTTTAAGGTTAATACAATTTTTGTTAATTAAACTAAGCTGACTTGGCTTATACTTGTTGGAAAGTTTTTCCCATATAAATCTTCTTTTGTTATTTGGGTAGTTAGTTGAACTTACACCTAGTATATTAATTCCTCTCATAATTAAAGGGAAAACAGTGGTATTTAAGTTATAACTGGAGGCCATACCTACGGATACAATATTACCATTATCTTTTGTACTTTTGATAAGCCAGTCTAATAATTCTCCCCCAACATTATCAATAGAACCTGCAAACAGCTTATTATTTAAAGATTTTTTTTCCAAAATTTTAGGAATAATGACTGAGGTTGCCCCAATTTTTTTAAGATATGGAATGTAGTTTTTATTTCTAGTAATTGCAATAGTTTCAAATCCAATATTACTTAAAATATTTATTGAGATACTTCCAACGCCACCAGATGCACCTGTTACTACTATAGGCCCAGAACCAATACTTTGTTTATTTAGTAGCATTTTTTCTATAGAAATAGCTGCTGTAAACCCTGCAGTACCAATTTGCATAGAACTTAGTAAACTCAATTTTTTAGGCACGTGAAGTAAAATATTATCAGGAACATATATGAACTCAGAAAAACCACCGTCTATTGTTTCACCTAGACCGGAACCTGTGGCAAGCACTTTCTCACCTTTATTAAACTTTTTAGATTTACTATCTATAACAGTGCCAGAAAAATCTAAGCCTGGAACCATCTCTTCACCTCTGATAATTTTAGACTTTCCAGAAACTGATAAAGCGTCTTTATAGTTAAGACTAGAATATTTTATTTTTACTAAAACTTCTTTATGTTTTAGCTCACGAAAAATCTTAGTCCTAAAAGAAATATTATGTTCATTATCTTTATAATCTATTACTAATGAATTGAAGCTTTGCATATGTTAATTTAATGATTTAAATAATTGGTCAGCAATATCATTAGCAGATTTTAAAGAGTCATTTATTATAGTCACGTGTCCCATTTTTCTACCTTTCTTAGCTATGGTTTTATTATACAAATGAATATGAACATTACCATCTTGAATTGCATTAAAATCAGGTGCTTTTTCATTCCATAATTCCCCGAGCAGATTAATCATTACTGCAGGAGAAATTAATATTGAATCTTCAGATTTTTTATTTGATAAAATATTAACTTGATGTTCAAATTGAGATATATTGCAGCCTTCAATAGAATAGTGCCCGCTATTGTGTGTTCTAGGAGCAATTTCATTTACAAGAATTGTTTCATTTTCATCAATGAAAAATTCTATACAAATAACACCTTTATAATTTAAATTTTTAATAATTTTTTCGGTTATTTTTCTTATACTAGTATTGACTTCGTTATTAATATCAGCTGGCACCAAAGATTTATGTAAAATATTATTTATATGAATATTTTCGCTAATTGGAAGAAAAAAAATTTCATCACCGTATGAAGCGGCAACTTGAGAAACTTCTTTTTTCAAATTAACTTTTCTTTCCAAAATAAAATCTTTAGATTCTAATTCAATATACGCATTTAAAAGTTCTTGAAAATTACTCACGATTTTTTGACCCTTACCATCATATCCAAAAGTACTTGTTTTTATAATATATGGCCAGTTGCTTATATTACTAAGCCGATCTAATTCTTTTTTTGATTTTATTTCAAAGTATTCTGTAGTTGGAATATTAATTTTTTTTAAAAAATTTTTTTCTAAAATTCTATTTTGAGATATTTTAAGTGCTTCTGAACATGGGTAGACTTTTATTTTTTTTTCTAGAATTTCAAGTGTTTTGAATGGAATGTTCTCAAATTCTGTAGTACATACTTCACAATTATTTACAATTGTTCTTAGCGCTTCTTCGTCTAGATAATCTGCATTAATAAACTTGTCGGCAATTTTCCCAGCAGGGCAGTCAGAGTCAGGATCTAAGACCAAAACTTTTTCTCCTTTTTTCTGAGCTATTTGAGTAAACATTAGGCCAAGTTGCCCACCACCTAGCATAGCTATAAATTTTTTATTACTTAGCATGCTTTATTTCAACTTTTTATTTAATACGTTATTGGTTTGAGACATTCTAAAATTAATTAGTTTGTTTTTTAAATTTTTATCATTATTTGCAAGCATTGATATTGCAAAAAGTGCTGAATTAGCTGCCCCAGGTTCTCCAATTGCAAAAGTCGCTACAGGAACCCCTTTTGGCATTTGAACTATTGATAGTAAAGAATCATTACCATTTAGGTGCTTTGTTGGTATTGGTACTCCTAATACTGGTAATTCTGTTTTTGAGGCTATCATTCCAGGTAAATGTGCTGCTCCACCAGCACCTGCAATAATACATTTTATACCCCGATCTTTAGCATTCTCTGCAAATTCATACATACTATCTGGTGTTCTATGAGCAGATACAATTTTCGATTCGTATTCTACGTCAAAATCGTCAAGAACCTCTGTTGCTAGCTTCATTATTGGCCAATCACTATCACTACCCATTACGATACTAATAATTGGATTTTTGTTATCAGCCATACCATTACCCCTATATATAAATATGATATTATAATATATAAAGCTCAAGCTATCTATAGAGCATAATTACTTTTAAACATAATAAAAAACAATGAAAAATATATTGCATACGTCAAATATTCAAAGCCTTAAAAAAATTTACCAGGGAAAAGTTCGTGATATATATGAAGTTGATGATGAAAGTATATTAATAATATCAACCGATAGAGTTTCAGTTTTTGATGTTGTTTTACCAACTCCAATTCCACAAAAAGGAATCATTTTAAATGATGTATCTAATTTTTGGTTTGATAGATTTTCGCACTTAACAGAAAATCATATTAGTTCGAAAAGTATTAATAGTTTAAAAATAACAAATGAAGAGTTTGATCAAATAGAAGGAAGAGCCGTTATAGCGACAAAATTAAATGCATTACCAATAGAGTCAATAGTAAGAAGTTATTTAATCGGTTCGGGTTATTCCGATTATCTTTCTAAAGGATCTATTTGTGATATAGATTTACCAGAGAACTTGAAAATTGCATCTAAATTACCTAATTTAATCTTTACACCTTCTTCAAAAGCTGAAATTGGCTACCATGATATAAATATAAGTTTTAAAAAAATGTCAGAAATCATAGGAAGTGATTTATCTGAAAAAGTTAAAAATATTAGTATAAAAATATTTGAATCAGCAGATCAGTATTTAAAAGAAAAAAATATAATACTAGCAGATACCAAGTTTGAGTTTGGTATGAACGAAAATGGAAATTTAGTTTTAATGGATGAATTACTCACTTCTGATTCATCACGATTTTGGATTTCTGATACCTATGAAGAGGGAATTAGTCCGGCTAGTCTAGATAAGCAATTTATAAGGGATTATGTGAAAAGTATATCTTGGAATGATACAATGCCCCCACCAGAATTACCCGAAGACATAGTTGAAAAAACCTCTGAAAAATATAAAGAACTTAGAAAAATATTAATAAACTAAAATAAATTATGATTAAATGCATCACTTTCGATCTAGACGATACTCTATGGGAAATTGAGCCAGTAATTTCTAAGGCAGAAAATCAATTTTATGAGTGGGTTAAAGATAATTATCCAGTAGTAGCTGAAAATTTTAATATTGAGAAACTTAGAAAACTTCTTAAGCAAACTTCCTTAGAGAATCCACTAATAAAACATGATTTAACAAAAATAAGGATCATTGCATACACAAAACTTAGGGATTTATATAATTTACCAGAAAATATGCCCATCGAGGCTTTTCAATATTTTATGCAGTATAGAAATAGTGTTGAATTATTTGATGGTGTTGAAGAGATTTTGGGTGTATTAAAAAAGCAATATAAATTAGGGACTATTACCAATGGGAATGCATCGTTAGAGAAAATTGGCATAAAACAATACTTTGATTTCGAAATTAAAGCTTCAGAAGCAGGCTATATGAAGCCTAGCCCAGAAATATTTAAATCAGCACTATATGAAGCAAAATGTGAATCGTTCGAATTATTACATGTAGGAGATAGTTATGAGAAAGATATAATCGGTGCAATGTCTGTAAATATGAATTATATTTGGTTGAATCATAATAACGAAAAAAAAAGTGATGTTAAAGTTGAGCAGACAATAAAGTCTTTTTCAGAATTACCTCAAGCGTTAAAAAAATTAAGGTGACATATGAGTAATGAAAATAATGAAAAATTTGAAAAACTAGAAAAACAAATTGGCACACTAAAATTTGTAGTCTTAATAATGGCAGCTGCATTAATTTATAATTCCGCAGTTAAAACAGGTATGTTAGGAGATTACAGAATTACTGCAAATACCTTAGCTATTAAAACTATAATAATTAAAGGAAATAATAATGAAAACCTTGGTGTACTAAGTGTTAACGAAAATAACCAAGTTAGTATTGTTTTGACAGATAAAGAAAATCAAATAAATATTAAACCCAGTAATATTAAATTTTTAGAAATAAACGATTCTATAGATCAGGTAATATTAAAAATTCCAAAATAGAATATCAAAAATTATTTCTATAATTTATTAAAACTTCAAAGCCAGGCGTATTAAAACCACTTACAACTTCATATTCTCTATTAAATATATTTTTAAAGATCACAGACACTTTATTTTTACTATCAACATCATAATTTAATGTGGTATTAAATAGATAATAACTACTCATATAAACAGTCTCATATGGATATGAGCTGAAATCAGTGTCTTTAACTTTTGATGAATAAAAAATATTTGAATTTATACTTATATTATTAAAAAAGTTATTATTATAATTAATATTTAGTAGATTTCTTGGCCTTCTATTTTCAGCCTGTTGATCTCCAGTAGAAGAATTATACTGTGTTGAGTCAACATAATCATAACAAATTGACGCGTCAGAATATCTATTGATATTATAATTTATTCTAGTTTCTAAACCTTTCCTGTAGCTATTACTAACCATGTTTTTTGCTGTATAGCCACCTTCAGAATGACTTGCAAAACCATTTATTTCATTCTTTAACTTCGCGCTATAAAATGTTTGACTAATATCAAATTTCTTTAGGATAGTATTTACTGTGTAACCTACTTCATATTGTAAAACATTTTCAGGTTTTAAATTCGGGTTTCCTTTGAATGTTCCTGCATAATAACCAAATCTCTCTGTAAAAGTTGGGTTTTTAAAAGCAGTAGAATGGTTAAAAAATATTTTTTTGTTTTTTTGTTTGTATGCAACTCCAAATCTATGTGTATTTTGATTATCAAACTTTTGATTTAGTGTTCTTCTTAAACTTAACTCAAATTGTAAATTCTCCAAAGGATAAATTAATTCAGTACTATATGAACTATTATACTCACCTTGCATTTGATCACCATCACCGTATGTTTTATCTTTTACTAATTGAGTAAAATTTAATTTTTTATATTCGAATCCAATGCTAAGTAATGGCTCATACTTAGATTTAAATAGCTCTTTTAGTTGAATAGATGTGTTAGATTTTAATTTTAACTTTTCGGATTGAGTTAGTGTCTTCCAAAGTCCAGTAACAGGTGCAAAATCATTATTTTTATTTGTTGAGTATTGAACTTCATTTTTTGAGAATATGTACTTACTGATGTTTTTTTGAAAAGAATATTTTGAATAAATCTGATTAATATCAGTATGAGCATGCTCACTATCAGCTAGACCATTATTTGCATCTAAGTCATTCTGTCTATAGGTATCAAAATATAGTAATGTAAAATCATGCTCAATCGATTTAATATTTATTCTAATATTATCGCTCTCATATCTGTTTCTTCCGCCTGAAGTACCACTATCATCAGTACCACTTGATGAAAGAGAATTTATATCAATACCATACTGATATTTTCCATTTTCGCCAGCCATAGAATAGTTTCGAAGGTTTGTATTATTACTTCCTACAGCTACATTAAATGCATTAGTGTTCCTAGTTTTTATATTAATAACTCCACTTACGGCGTCTGGACCATGTACGTTACTAAATGCACCACTTAACACATCCACACTGCCAATATTGTAGGAAAATAATTGGCCAAAATCATATTCTGCACCACTAGCTGGATCATTAACATCTATACCATCTATTAAAGCCAAGACATGATTTGCTTCACCACCTCTCATTCTTAATTGATTTGTACTGGAAATACCACCAGATTGACTAAATGCTAGGTTTGTATTATTTCTTAAGATATCGGTAATTGAAAAATTAACATCATTTTTTCCTAAAGAAATGACTTCAACATTGCTTGCGTGTAAATCAACATTTATCTTGTTTGGATTTGGCGATATATATATTAAAGGGTATTCGTCGCTATATACATTAGCAACATTTGATAATAAGTAGAGAGATATAATAAACCTGATAATAGACATAATAATTTTTCCTATAATTATTTTTGCCTACGTTAGTACGATCCATTTGTACTTGTTCCAGCAAGATTATTTTAGACTTGCAAATAAAAATGTCAAGTATGTAATATTTCTATATTTTGAATTATTTTTCTATAAGCATTGAAAGATCAATAGATCGAATATTCTTTGTTAAGTCTCCAATAGATATAAAATCAATATCAAGACATGAATACTTATCAATATTTTTGATGTTTATATTTCCGGAAATCTCAATTGAAGTGATATTTTTATTAATAATTTTTGACGCTTTTTTAATATTTAATAAAGAAAAGTTATCTAATAAAACATTTTTAGGTTTATATTGGATAAGAATTTTTAATTCCTCTAGGGTTTCAACTTCTATAGAAACTTCTCTAAAGGATATCTTTTTATTTATTTTTTTAAGAAAATCTTCATATGATATTAATTTATTAGTTATATGATTTTCTTTTATTAACACTTGATCATAAAGTCCATGCCTATGATTAAATCCACCACCACATTTAACTGCATATTTTTGTGATGCTCTTAATCCAGGAATTGTTTTTCTTGTATCAAGAATTTTTACTTTTTTACTTTTTATTTTTTCAGTATATAGTCTTGTTTTAGACGATATTCCACTTAAAAATTGAATAAAGTTCAGTGCTGTTCTTTCAGATATTAGTATAGTTCTAAGAGGTGCATCTATTCTACATATCTTTTGACCTGCCTTTATTTTATCACCATCATTTTTCAACCAAGTTATTTTTAATGTACCGCCATATTTTTTTTGAACATATTTAAATGTACTATCAAACCAGATCCTTCCACAAAATATTGCATCTTCATTTGATCTTACAAATGCTGTTGATGGGTTATTTTTATCTTTTCCTAATAAGTTTGTGGTTATGTCTCCATTTCCTAAATCCTCAGAAATCGAAATTGCAACATCTTTCATTGCAATTTTTTTTAGATTAGTTTTATTCACTAAATTATTCCCTTGTAAAGTGTTCTCTGGATAACTTAAATATTACGGGACTTAATAACACTAATGCTATTAAATTAGGTATAGCCATAAAACCGTTCATTACATCTGCTATTAGCCATATCAAATTAACACTTTCTGCAGTTGTTCCTCCAAGATTTAATGAATATGCTCCAAGGACTATTGATAAGAGCCATAAAATTCTGTAAGGCATTATCGCTTTTGTTCCAAATATATAAGCTGAACACCTCTCTCCGTAGTAGCTCCAACCAATTATTGTTGTAAAGGCAAATAATATTAGCGAAATTGTTATTATTGATTCACCTATAGATGACAAACCAAAAACAAATGCATTTGAAGCTAGTACGACACCGTTATCACCACTTTGCCAAGCACCACTTATTACAATAACTAATGCTGTAAGTGAGCAGATTATTATTGTATCGAAAAATGTTCCTAACATTGCAATTGTACCTTGCTTAACTGGACTATTTGTTTTTGCTGCAGCATGAGCAATTGGTGCACTTCCTAGTCCTGCCTCATTTGAAAATACACCTCGTGCAATCCCAAATCTTATCGCCATTAAAACTGTCGCTCCTGCGAATCCGCCAGTTGCAGCAGTTCCATTAAACGCACTATCAACAATAATTCCAAATGCTGCTGGAACCTGATTTAAATTCATTAAGACTATTATTAAAGCTGATATTAAATATAGCAATGCCATAAAAGGCACAAGAGTAGAAGCAAATGCGCTTATTCTTTTAACACCCCCAATAATTACTAAGCCAGCTATAAAAGCTATTATTATTCCGGTTAGAAGGGGTTCAACGTCTAAAGTATTTTGTAATTGATTTGCAACTGTATTTGATTGCACCATATTACCAATTCCGAAAGCGGCAATAGTTCCAAATAACGCAAATAAAAAACCAAGCCATTTCCATTTTTCACCTAGTCCGTTTTTTATATAGTACATTGGTCCGCCAACATAGGAACCATTTGAATCTGTCTCTCTATACTTAACCGCTAATACTGCTTCTCCATATTTTGTCGCCATTCCAACAAAGCCCATTACCCACATCCAAAATATAGCACCTGGACCTCCCAGTGCTATAGCTGTGGCAACACCTGCAATATTACCTGTACCAACAGTAGCAGACATAGCAGTGAACAAAGCAGAACGAGCAGGAATTTCTCCTTTCTCTTTATCGTCTGATTTTGCTTTAAGGAGTTTTAGGCCATAAGAAATTTTCATAATTGGCATAAATTTCAAGCCAATTGTTAAATATAGTCCGGTAAAAGCAATAAAAGCGAGCATGTAAGGGCCCCATGCTATTCCTCCAAGCGTAGAAAATATATTTGTTAATGCTTCCATATAAACCCCCTGTATTTTAATATTTCTTTAATATTTCTTTAATATTTTAATATATTGTTAATATATATATGTTTAAATAAGATATTAAAGCAGACTGGAAAAAAAGGCTATAAATATAATGGTGGCTAAAATTCTAATAATTGAAGATGATAAAGCAGTAAGAGAAATGCTTTGTTTTACTCTAAAAAATAATGGTTTTGAAATTTTTGAAGCGGAAGACAGTGATTCTGCTTTTGATACACTAAAAAAAAAAGATATTAATTTAATTCTCTTGGATTGGATGTTGCCAGGTAAACAAGGAATTGAGATATCTAGACTTTTAAGATCGTCAAGCGAAACAAAAAATACTCCAATAATTATGCTAACAGCAAAATCTGACGAGTCTGATAAAGTTCTAGGCCTAGAATCTGGTGCAGACGATTATATTACCAAGCCATTTTCACCAAAAGAGCTTGTAGCTAGAATTAAAGCTTTATTAAGAAGGTCTGCGCCTCAAATGGATATGGAAGTTGTAGAATATGGAAATATTACATTAAACCCAATGACCCACAAAGTTAAAGATGGAGAAAATAATGTAGAGTTAGGTCCTACGGAATTTAAGTTGCTGCATTTTTTTATGACTCATCCTGAAAGAGTATATAGTAGATCACATTTACTCGACTTAGTTTGGGGAAGAAACATTTATGTTGAAGAAAGAACTGTGGATGTTCATATATTGAGACTTAGAAAATCATTTTCCTCTAATTCTGCAAAGTTTATACAAACAGTAAGAGGAGCTGGATACAGATTTTCAGAATAATTTTTTATTTCAAATAAAATATTTTTATAATATATAATTGTTATTATGCTAAAAAAAATTAAATTAAATAAATTTTCATCTTTTCAAGATGTGATATATTTTATAATATTTTTAATTCCGGTAGTTTTAGTAGGTAATTTTTTTAATGTATTATTTTATAGTATAGTAATTTACCAAGCTATTTTCATCTTGTATATGATTAACAGTCAATATCTTTTTGAAAAATGGATCTTTGATTTTCAAAATAATAGTCTTATTTCGTATCCTAATAAATATCAGTATGCCATAAAAGAGCTCAAAGATAATAAAATTAGCATTGATTTAGTTACTAGTAAATTTTCAGCTCTTGAAAATAGATTTAAAGAATTAAGTGAATCAATGCCTGATGCTGTAATCGTTGTTGATAAGAATTTCACTACTGAATGGTTTAATCAAGCGTCTATAAAAATGTTAGCCTTAAACGAGGGTGATGTAGGAAAATCAATATTACATTTGATTAGAAATCCTGACTTCATGAAATATATAAAAAGTGATAAGAGGAAATCACATATTAATTTTTTATCTCCAAGAGATTATTCAATTACACTCCAATCTTTTGTTGTTCCATATGGTGAAAATAGGCAAATGATAACTTTTAGAGACGTCTCAGAATCTGACAAGCTAGATAAAATGAGACAAGATTTTATAGCAAACGTTTCCCATGAGCTAAAAACACCTTTAACAGTAATATTTGGTTATCTAGAAATGTTAAGTTTTTCAGATGATGGTTATGTTGATGATAATATTATAGAAGAGATGTTAAAACAATCTAAAAGAATGGATAACTTAATTAGCGATTTATTAAAATTAACAAAATTACAATCCACAGGAATTCCAGATAAGGATTTTTCAACCGCTAATTTGAAAACTCTAATAAAAGATTTATACGTATCATGCAAACCTGAAATAAAAAAAAATAAGAGCAATGTTAAGATTTTAAATACAAAAGATATTTATATTAGATGTTCATATGAAGAAGTATATAGTGCTTTTTTAAATTTATTTACAAATGCAATTACTTATGCAGGAGAAAATGTAACTATTGAGATTAATTACTATATTAATGAAAAAAAACAAACAGTTATAACTTTCCAAGATTATGGTGTTGGAATACCAGAGGATTCAGTAGAAAGGCTAACTGAAAGATTTTACAGGATTGATAAAGGACGTTCACGGGCGTTTGGAGGAACTGGACTTGGGCTATCAATTGTAAAACACATAATGAATAGACATGATGGTAGTTTAGACATCCAAAGTACTTTAGGAGAAGGAAGCACTTTTACGTGTACGTTCCCAAAATCATTATTTTCTATGGAACTACCCAAATCTTCCAGTAATATATGATTCAGTTAATTTATGAATTGGTGTTGTAAAAATTTTCTCAGTCGGCCCAACTTCTACAAGATTACCAAGATGAAAGTAAGCAGTTCTTTGCGATACCCTAGCTGCTTGTTGCATAGCATGAGTTACAATAACTATAGTAAAATTTTCTTTTAGTTCGTATATTAGTTCTTCTACCTTTGCTGTTGCTATAGGATCAAGAGCAGAACAAGGTTCGTCCATTAAAATAACCTCAGGACTTACAGCAATAGTTCGAGCAATGCATAAGCGTTGTTGTTGTCCACCAGATAAACTTGTGCCTGGAGAATCTAATCTATCTTTAACTTCTTGAAATAAACCAGCTCTCTCCAAACTTTTAAATACTATTTCATCAAGTTCTGCTTTATTTTTTGCCATACCATGAATTTTTGCACCATATGCAACATTTTCATAGATTGATTTAGGAAAAGGATTTGGTTTTTGAAAAACCATTCCAACTTTAGCTCTTAGAGAAACCACGTCGATTTTTTTATCTAATATATTTTCTTTATCAAGATACAATTCACCTTTTACGGCACATGAATCAATTGTATCATTCATTCTATTTAAGCATCTAAGAAAAGTTGATTTACCGCATCCTGACGGTCCAATCATTGCTAATACTTCATTTTTTCCTATATCAATACTTACATTATTGATAGCTATTTTATCTCCATAATGAACATCAACATTTTTAGCAACTATTCTTGGATCTCCAACATGAATTTCTCCAACAGTTTCCTCATTATCAACTGTGGACTGGTCATTTACGTCAAAATTCTTATCAGCCATTTCAATATTTTTCTCTGTCATAAAATTATCATTATACATATTTCTCTCTCTTTAAAATTTATTAATTTAATTAACATCCTTTTCATATTTTTTTCGAAGATAAATAGCTAAGCTATTCATTAGAATAAGAAAAACTAATAGAACCATAATCGCAGCTGACGTACGCTCAATAAAACCTCTTTCTGGCGTATCTGCCCATAAATAAATTTGTATGGGCAATGCAGTCGCTGGATCTGTAATTGCACTAGGTATATCTACAATGAAAGCTACCATTCCAATAATTAATAATGGCGCGCTTTCGCCTAATGCTTGAGCCATTCCTATAATAGTACCTGTAAGCATACCTGGAAGCGCGACAGGAACAACATGATGAAATACAGCTTGAATATTTGATGCTCCTAATCCTAAAGCTCCTTCTTTAATTGAGGGTGGAACTGACTTTAGTGCAGCTCGGCTTGAAATAATTATTGTAGGAAGAGTCATAAGTGATAATACCATACCGCCAACTAGTGGAGCAGATCGAGGCATTCCAAAAAAGTTCAAAAAAATTGCTAAACCCAAAAGACCAAAAATAATAGAGGGCACAGCCGCGAGATTATTTATATTAACTTCAACAAAGTCAATGAATTTATTATTTTTTGGAGCAAATTCTTCTAAATATATCGCAGTAGCTATACCTATTGGAAAAGATAAAATTAGAGTAATAGCTAAAGCAAATAATGAACCAATTAATGCTCCCAGGATACCAGATTGTTCAGATTCAGCCGAGTCACCACTAGTGAATAATGTTTTATTGAAAAATTTTTTTATTATTTTTTTAGACTCTAAAATACTTATCCATTCTAATTCCTGATTATCGATTAATCTTTCTTCCTCCGGAAGATTTCTATTTATATGACCCTTAATTAACATGTCTACATCGTCATCAGCAAGGACCCATATTTTTTCTTTTGTACCAATAACACTGAAATTTTCTTGGACAATGTTTCGCAGTTTGTATTCTGCTGAACTACTTACCAACTTGTATAGTTTTTTCTTATTATTTCTATCTTCAACACCCGGGAGAATTTCATCTATTGCATTCCTTACTAATTTATTAAAATTTGCTTTCCTAATTGTCTTCCATTCCTCAGTATTATTTGGGTCAAGAATTTTTTGATCAAAATGAATTGGTAACTGGATTCTTGTTTCATTAAAAGCTGTGTAGCCCTTAGATATTATACTTATAAATAATAATGATAATAACGACAAAGCAAGTACTATGGAAAAAATCCCGTATATCTGAAACCTTTTTTCTTTCGCAAGTCTTGATTTTACATTATTCATATTGTTCTCTATATTTTCTAACTATATGAAGTGCTATATAGTTTAAAATTAATGTCATAAAAAATAAGACTAATCCTAATGCAAAAGCAGCAAGTGTTTTTGGGCTATCAAATTCTTGATCACCAACAAGTAATATAACAATTTGCACTGTTACAGTGGTTACTGCTTCAAATGGGTTGGCTGTTAAATTTGCTGACATGCCGGCAGCCATAACAACAATCATCGTTTCGCCGATAGCTCTTGATACAGCTAATAACAGACCCCCAATAATTCCAGGCAATGCTGCTGGAATAATAACTTTTTTAATTGTTTCAGATTTAGTCGCACCAATTCCAAGGGAGCCATCTTTCAAATTTTGTGGAACAGCATTTATAACATCATCTGAAATAGACGAGACAAATGGAATTATCATTATTCCCATAACTAATCCTGCAGCAAGCGCACTCTCAGAAGCTATTGCTAACCCAAATTCCTCCCCTGTATTTCTAATAAAAGGAGCTACAACAATAACTGCAAAAAAACCATAAACAACTGTTGGTATCCCTGCGAGTATTTCAGTTAAAGGCTTAACAATGTCTCTGGTTTTTTTTGAAGCATATTCTGAAAGATAGATCGCCGACATAAGACCTATTGGCCCAGCAATGCACATAGCAATAAAAGCGATAAGAAATGTCCCAGTAAATAATGGTACAGCTCCAAAGGCACCTGAAGAACCCACTTGGTCTTCTCTGATTGGCATTTGTGGACTCCAATGAGTACCAAATAAAAAATCAGTTATTGGAATAGTATTAAAAAATCTATTTGATTCAAAAATAACTGATAAAAAGATACCAATGGTAATTAAAATCGCTAATGAAGAACAAGCAAATAAAAGAATCTTAATTATTTTTTCAACATTATCTCTTGCTTTAAATTCATGTTTAATCTTCTTATACGTTAATATTGATGATATTAGAAAAGCAACTAAAGTAAATAAATATAGATAATTTCTGTAATTTTCTAGTTGGGTAATAAAATTTTTCTCAATTACAAACCACAATATTATAAAAAAGATTGCACTTAAAGATGAGTTTAATGCTAATATTGACCCATAATAAGATGGTGTTGAGTTAAGTTTTTTATCATTTCTTAAAACTAGAGATTTCTTTAATCCTGCAAAATAAGCAGAAACCCCAAGAATCATGATAATAAAAAAAATTATTGATAAATTCATTTAACCCACTTTTTAATTATTCAAGTTTGATTTTTCGTAGTTAAAGTGTAATAGTATCTAAATTATAAACATTTAATCATTTAATTGTTACAATTAAATTAAATTAGATAATTCATTTTATATGAAAAGACTTCTTTATGGAAAATAATCGAACAAGTACAGGTCATATATCAACTTCATATTCAGAGTCTATCTCAGAAATAAAATCTCTTACTTTAGAAATGGCAGGATTGGTAGAAGCATCCTATTCAGATGCACTTTCTGGATTAATAAAAGCAGAATCTGAATTATCTCATAATGTAGCAACTCATGATTTTCTCACAAATAATTACGAAATAGATATTGATGAAAAATGTCACACCTTATTAGCTCTTCAAACTCCAGTTGCTTCAGATTTAAGAACCATAATTGTTGTTTTAAGAATTATAACTGATCTTGAAAGAGTCGGGGACGAAGCTGAGAAAATCGCAAGGCTGTCTTTAAAAATAAATTACAACAATATTGATTCTGGTTTTTTAATGACATTGCAACATTTAGGCCAAAAAACATCAGCATTACTAAGTAAATCAATCGATGCCTACGCAAGAAAATCAGTTGAACAAGCTCTTGATGTTATCAAAAATGATAAAGCTATTGATTCAGAATATGAATCTTGTATGCGCCAACTAATATCTTACATTGTCAAAATAGAAGAAAATAAGGTTGTAAAAAATTTCTTAGATATATCTACATGTGCAAAAAGCATTGAAAGAATTGGGGATCATGCTAAAAATATCGCACAACATACTATCTATTTAGTTAAAGGAAAAGATATTAGACATACATCCGTAGAACAAGTTAGATCCGAGCTCAACGAGGATTAAATATTCTTAACTAAAAGATATTCAAGGAGTGCTTTTTGAGCGTGAAGTCTATTTTCTGCCTCTTGCCAAACTACACTTGATTTACTATCTAATACTTCAGATGTAACTTCTTCTCCTCTATGCGCAGGTAAACAATGCATAAAAATTGCATTTTTGTTTGCAACGTTAATAACATTTTTGTTTACCTGAAGAGATTTAAATATTTTCTTTCTTTCATCTTCTTCATCCTCTTGCCCCATACTTGCCCATACATCTGTTACGATTAAGTCAGCATCCTTTGCAGCTTCTAATGGATCATGAGTTAGAACAATATTCTTATCATCTTTATATAGAGAGGGAATATATTTTTCTGGAGTGGCTATTGATAACTCAAAGTCAAATTGTTTAGAAGCATTAATGTATGAATTACACATATTGTTTGCATCGCCAATCCAGGCAACTTTCTTTCCTTTTATATCTCCATTAATTTCAACATATGTCATGACGTCAGCAAGAAGTTGACAGGGGTGAACAAGATCAGTTAATCCATTTATTACAGGCACTGACGACTTTGAGCTAAATTTTACAACATCCTCATGATCATGAGTTCTTATTACAACGCAATCAACCATACTTGATATAACTTTAGCAGTATCCTCAATTGGTTCTCCTCTTCCAAGTTGCGTATCTCTTGGGGATAAAAATAAAGTGTTTCCACCAAAATGAGTCATACCCACCTCAAAAGAAACTCTTGTTCTTGTTGATGATTTATCAAATAAAAGTGCAATTGTTTTATTTTGTAGAGGTGTATAAACAATATTTTCTTTTGTCATTTTTTTAAGCTCAATTGCTCTATGGATAAGCTTTTTTATATCTTCCTTAGGAATATCAAGTAATGTTAAGAAGTGTTTACTTTTCATTTGAATATCCTTTCAATATTTGATGGAGAGTTTTGGCAATAAAATTAGCCTCATTCTTTTTTAAAATAAGTGGGGGTAGTAATCTAATAACATTTTCTGATGTAAGATTAAGTATTAATTTTTTATTAAGACAATCTTTTACAATATTAGAATTTTTTATATTTATTTCAATTCCTATCATTAAACCTTTACCCCTAACTTCTTTAACAACACTAAGGTCTTGTACTTTATTTTTAATCTCATTAATTAGGTAGTTTCCAATATTTTCAGATTGTTTACATAATTTATTTTTTTCAATCACATCAATAACTTTTGAGGAAACCGAACAAACAAGAGGATTTCCTCCAAAAGTACTTCCATGTGATCCTGGTGTAAATAAGTTACTGGCTTTCTTATTCCCCAAACATGCTCCAATTGGGACCCCGTTACCTAATCCCTTAGCGCATGTCACAATGTCAGGTTTAATATTTGCATGCTGATAAGAGAACCACTTTCCAGTTCTGCCCATTCCGGTTTGAACTTCATCCACAATTAATAAAATATCTTTTTGTGAGGTAATTTTTCTAATTTCTTTAAGAAATTTATCTTCTGCTATTCTTATACCACCTTCACCTTGTATGGTTTCAAGTATAATGGCTGAAACATTATTATTATTAATAACTTTTTTTACAGCTTTTGTATCATTTAATTGGCACTTAATAAAACCACCCAGCAGTGGTTTAAATCCAGCTTGAACCGACTTGTTTCCTGTTGCGCTTAAAGTAGCAATAGTTCTTCCATGCCATGATTTATCAAAAATTATTACTTTTGGGTTTTTTAGATTTTTATTGTTCGCATGCAGTCTTGCTAGTTTTAAAGCAGTTTCATTTGCTTCAGAGCCAGAATTACAAAAAAATGCAGAATTCATCCCAGATATTTTACAAAGTTTATTTGCTAAAACTTGCTGATTTTTTATATTAAATAAATTTGATACATGAATTAGTTTTTTAGCTTGATCATTTATAACTTTAGTGACTTCATTATGAGCATGTCCAATACAACATACGCCTATACCAGATAATGCATCAAGGTACTTCTCTTTTTTGTGCGTATATAAATAGCAGCCTTTGCCATAATCAAAAGAAATATCTATTGGCTTGTAGTTTTTCATTAAATAATTCATAACGTAACCTTAAAATAAAAACGGCAGCTAATGCTGCCGATTGATATTTATATTTTACTGTTAAATTTAAGTAAATTCAATGCTATAGAGGAAGTCCATGCATATGGCTACTCATACACATTAGCATTGGTATAGAAAGTAGTGTATTTGTTCTTGAAGCCATTAAAGCTACAACCTTACCTTTTGCTATTTGCGCATCTGTTGCTTCAACCATTCCAAGTATCCTTTTCTGATTAGGCCATATAAGACCCCAAACATTAAATAACATTATGGTACCTAACCAAGCCCCGATACCAATAACTTCAGCTCCGGCTTGAAGAACAAATGCACTGTGAATTCCGATACCACTGTAGTGAAGTGCTGCAGCTCCAGTAATCCAAGTTAACAAAGCTCCCCATCTAAAATAAAATAATGCAGTTGGTGCAACATACTTATTAATTGCAGATGGACCAGGTCCGTCCTTATCAGCTAACGCTGCCGCAACGCCGGGCACTTGAACAAAATTAAAATAATATAGTAAGCCTATCCAAATAATACCAAAAAAAACATGTAGCCAAGTAACTAGTGACCATAGTGGCATGCCTGGACCAACATGATCAAGGGACACGCTAATTACAATTGCTAATATAAAACCTAGACCAACGGTCATAGGTATTGATTTTAAAGGATTCATTATTCTAACCTCCACGTTTATATATAATTAAGACTATTCTATTCTTTGATATACAATGATGCAAACTATGATTACAAAATTGATTAAATAATAATGAAATATGTGGTAGCAAAAGAAAAAGAAACATCTGAATTAGCAAGCAAATTTTCAAAATCAATTTATTTACCATTAATAGTGGGGATTACTGGACCACTTGGAGCTGGTAAAACTTCATTCGTAAGACACTTTATAAAAAAATATAGAGAGAGTGAAAAAGTCAAGAGTCCAACATTTGGATTATTGGAAGAGTATAATTATGCGGAAATAAATATAATACACGTAGATTTATATAGAATAAAAAAATATGAAAAAAATTATATAGATTTTTATAATTATCATACTGAGAAAAGCTTATTCTTGATAGAGTGGATTGATAATGACCAAAAATTAATGCAAAATTCAGATATAATAATTAATATAGAAATATTAGATGAAAATGGATCAAGGGAATTTAATCTAATGGGCAATTCAAGCAGGGGAAAGCGGGTAATAGAAAATATGAAAAATGATTCTATTTAGTAATTTTTTCACAAATATAAATTTTCTAAAAATAGCATTAATAAGCTTTTTTTTAGTATTTGTTTCTTCAGAAGCAAACTCTAACAATGATTTGAATAAAATAAGAATTTCTTATGATGACAATACTAGTAAGTTGAGAGTAGTTTTTGATGCTAATAAAAAAATCAATTATGTTTTAAGTAGTGATAATAAAAAAAATACCATAAAAATTGACCTAAAAAATATAGTTACAGGAAAAAAATTTAGCCGACCGAAAATTGAAAAAAAATATATAGAGTTTTTAAAATTAACAAAAAATAAAAATAATCTAAAATTTTTTATAAAACCTAACGGTGAATTTCAATATAAATATTTTTCATTAGAGCCAAAAAATAATTATGGTTATCGACTAGTTTTAGATATTTTCATTGAAACTGATACAGTTAAAGAATTCACAAAAAAAGTCAAAAAAATTAAAAAAGGAAAAATCGTAATAGCTATAGACGCTGGTCACGGTGGCAAAGATCCTGGTGCTGTTGGAAGGTCAGGGACACTGGAAAAAGACATAGTCTTGTCAATTTCGAAAAAATTATATAATCTTTTAAAAAAAGAAAAAAATATTAAACCTGTATTAATTAGAAATAAAGATTATTACATACCTTTAAGGCAAAGAATAAAAAAAGCTAGGAGGTATAAAGCAGATTTATTTATTTCTATACATGCTGATGCCGCACATAATAGAAAAGCTCAAGGGTCATCCGTTTACGTTTTATCTCAACATGGTGCTACTAGTGAGGCTGCAAAGTGGCTTGCTAATAAAGAAAATTCTTCTGATTTAGTAGGGGGAGTTAGTATAGACGATAAAGAAAATGATTTGGCTCAAGTTATTTTAGATCTTTCGCAGAGCGCCACTATCGAAACAAGTATTAAAGCCTCAAGTATTTTATTATCTAAGTTAGGAAAAATTTCTAAATTGCATTCAAAGAATATTGAACAAGCAGGATTTGTCGTCTTGAAATCGCCAGATATACCCTCTATTTTAGTTGAAACAGCTTTTCTTTCTAATAGAAAAGAGGAAAAAAAATTAAGGACAAAAAAGTTTCAAAATAATGTTGCTAAAGCACTAAGAGATGGCATCGTTGAAATAATTAAAAAAGGAATTATTTAAATATGCTGTCATCATGATTTTTTTGCGACAAATCATTAAAAACTTTTTTTGATAATTTTGAAGAAACTTTTGATATTTTATCAGCAAAAGTAGTTGAAGGTTTATACTTTACGCGAACAATACTAAATTTATCTCTCATTGATAATATATATTCATCGCTAGTCATAATCTGATCAACTAAATTTAATGCAAGAGCACTTTTGCCATACCAGTATTCACCTGTAGCAACTTTTTCAATGTCAATATCTTTTCTTTGGCTAACTATAAAGTCTTTAAACAAAACATGAATATCTTCAAGCTGCTCACCAAGTTTTTCTCTATCTTTGTCAGTATTTTCACCAAACATAGTAACGGTTCTTTTATAATTTCCTGCAGTATGCTGCTCAAAATCAATCCCTTTGCTTTTAAGAAGTTTATTAAAATTTGGTACTTGAGCTAAAACACCAATTGATCCAACAATAGCAAAAGGAGATGAAATGATTTTGTTTGCTACGCACGCCATCATATAACCTCCGCTTGCCGCAACTTTATCAACGCAGATTGTTAAAGGAATTTTTTTATCTTTTATTCTTTTTAGTTGAGAAGCTGCTAACCCATGCTCATGAACTGTACCACCAGAGTTTTCTAATCTTAATAAAACCTCGTCACCTTTTTTAAAAGATAATAGAACTCCAGATATTTCTCTTCTTAAAGATACAATTTCGCTAGCTTTTATGTTTCCCTTAAAATCTAAAATAAAAAGCCTTTTATCTAAAACTTTTTTATTTTTTTTTCTAGATTTTATAAATTTTTTGAAATCTGAATTAGCTAAAATATTTTTTTTAATATTTTCTTCCAGACCTGCTAACTCTTCATTAACATTTGTTACCTCTAAATCTCCCTCAGATTTACTTTTTTTAGAATTTATTGCAAAGCTTAAAATTACTAAAATACTAATAACTACTGTTAGAGTTTTTAATAAGAACAAGCCATAGTTTGATATTAATTCTATAAACATTTTATTTCCTTTTTGTGTTAAATACTTGGAACAATGTTTGTCTCCTTTTTACATGTTCAGTATATATATACATTTCTATTAGCTCTATATCAATAGGATTTTTTAGAAAGTTCCCTCTAATGATCGTATCATATTTTTGCGTTCCCATCATGCTTATACTTGTACTACTGTAGAGCTTATCTAATAAATTAGAGTTAATCATTTGTTCTACAATTGTTGGGCCAGCTATAAAATATACAGCTTTAAAATTATTTTTTAAAATATACTTATTTAATTGATTAGCAGAAATATTTTTTCCTCTAAACTTAGTAAGTTTAAAACCATTTTTTTTAAAATTGTTTATTTTTTTATTATTTTTTGATGTTGTAAGAATAGTTATTCTATCTTTTAAGTCTAAAATCTTATTATTTATTGGGAAATCTAAGCTGTTACTTAAAATTATGATCTCCTGTTTTTTTATACCATTTTTATTGCGCCATCTTTTCAAGGTATCATTATTTACAGTTAGAATATTTCCATAATAACCTTTATTTAAACCTTTTATATATTGTGTGTTCGTTACCAAGCAATCTGATTGAGCATGAAGTTGACAAAATAGAGAGAAATCTACGCTACTTTTGATACTTTGAGGAGTTAATAAACAAGAGTTTTTTTTATCATATGTCGCAATTCTTCCATCAAAACTGGTAAGAAAATTTGCATAATATAGTGGTCTATATTGCTTATATACCTTTGATAATAAGGGATTTAAGTATAAAGTACTGGCTTTATATAGTTTTTTTTTACTAGGGGGATAAATTTTATTTATCATTTGATTCATAAATTCAATAATATAATTTAGTATATATTTGGTAATATAATTCATGTATAGCGTTATTACTATAAATTATAAAGATAAAAGTAATATATTTCAGGGATGATTAGTTTTTATTATTTTTTTTAATAGTGGGGATTAAGAGTGGAATCGATACTAGAGATAAAAGATAGTTGTGTAACATCAGAGCAGCTTTTAAGAAGTTACGCTTTCGCAAGATATTTGAAAATATATAAGAAGGAATATCTTGAAGATCTTGAAAAGAAAGGGGAAAAACATTCTCAAGAAGCTAAACAGAAAACGGAGCTTATTGCTAATTTAACCTTAAAAGATATCCTTCAAATCTTTGAAAGAGAAGCCACGGGTGTTGAATTAGAAAGAGATAGGGCAATAGTTAGATTCCTAGATGGCTGCTATCATCATTATAGAAATAAAAGCTTTTCTAGATTGGTTAGAATGAATAATGATATAATAACTTCTGGCTCAGAATCGCAAAAATCATTTAAAGCAAAAATATCTGACAAAGCAGAAGATCTCTCTGAATTAATTATTACCACAAGAAGAAAATTACTTGATAGAGTTGGTCTTGGCCACGGTGTTTCAAGATCTCATGGTTTAGATGCATCCCCCAATGTTACTGCTGGAGAAATATCTGGGCATTTTGGAAGTATCCCCTCAGCTTATTCGAAGCTCGCGCATACAAACTTAACAGTTACTGCAGATATTAAAACCGGAGTACATTACGAGACATCAGTAAACAAAAGAGCTTTTCCGTTCTATGAATTAAATCACAATCCTTTGAATTTAGATAATTTTGAACCCAACGATTGGGTTGCTGTACCTTTAAGTGTTGGGAAGTGGTTAATAACAGCTTACATTCATAAATCTCGAGGATGTATTGAAATGGAGCCAGGATTATTAAACTTGTTTCCACTATATAAGATCGATAAAGACTTTGTAAATAAAAAACCAGACGGAATATTTTTCTTTGGCTATCCTGGGGCAACAGAAAAAGATTTAGGTTTTTATAATGACAAGGAAAACGATATATTAATTGGGCTTGTTCCTGACTTACCTGAATATGGTTATTTTGGTTACTGTAAAAAACCAATTTTAACATTACACAATGTTCTTGCTATTCTTAAAGGAGACTTTCCCTTACATTGTGGATGTAATAGATACGTTGTTGGTTTTGACAAGGATACAAATGAGCCATTTATTTCGGATATATATATAAAAGCTGATGATATGGGTAAGGCAGAGTTTTATAAAAGCGATAATGATAAATTAAAAAAATTGAAATTCTACGGCACTGAAATTGGAGCTTTTGCATGCCTCGACGGATTTAGCGAACAAGCAAAGCTTCAGCTTATTGGAAGAGAGATCGGTTACAATGCCTCGGCTGGTACAAATGCTAGACAAATTGTTCCTGTGGCAGAAGAAAACGAGGTTTCGACCGGAAGTAATTTAGATTTATTACTTTATATAAATAATTATGATTTAAAAAAACCTGGGGAAACAATGGTTGATACAGGAATGCCAGTTAAAGATGCAATTGTTCATTTTCATGATGGAAGAAGATGTGCCGCTGGAAGTACTCAGACCGGAAGAGGTGGCACAGAGATTAGTTATTGGGCTAACCCATTTCCTTTGTTGAAAGATAATGACGGTACAATTATTCATAAAGATTTATATGAAAAGTATACCGATACAGAAGAAGAATTAATTTCAACTATTGAAAAATTAGTTAAAACGGGTGATATGGAAGTTGGTGTCGCATACAGCATGTTAATGGCAGGGGTGTATGAAGGAAATACTGACGAGAAAGTTTTAGAGTCTGGGTTTAAAAATAGGGAAGAAATTGAGCAAGAGGGTCCAATAAGACTTGCAGAATCTCTAATAGTTTCTGTTAAAGAATTTGCTATTAAAAAAAGAGAGAAACTAGGAAAAGATTTACATGAAGTTGATGTAACAGTAGCTATGATAGGTGATAGTAGAACTGGCAAATCCGAAACTGCTGAAAAAATGGAAGGAATTCTTAATATGAATATTGCTTAACTATTTATTTAGTTAGTAAAATTCTTTATTTGCTCCTCAATCTTAGAAATTTGAACTTTAAGTTCTTTTAACTTCTGCTCATCTGAAACAACAATATGTCCTGGAGCATTATTAATAAAGTCAGGATTTGATAATCTTGATTCTATGCCAACAGTTTGGTTAATATACTTTAATTTTTCTTTAGATAGTCTTTCAATTTCAGACTCAACATCTATCAAACCTGATGACGGTATTAGTAATTTTAAATTATTTGATACGCATGTGTAATAGTTATTATTTTTATCTTCCTTGCCAAAACTAATAGATTTTACTTTTGCTAAACTCATTATAAGAGAGGATAGGGTATCAAAGAAAAACTTATCTTTATCGTTTTCACCAGTGACTATTATTTCAATGTCTTTATTAGGTTGGACCCCAATTTCTGATCTTGTTTTCCTTATTGCTGAAACTATTTCAATCATCCAATTTATATTTTCAACATTGGAAGTAGTTAAAAAATTACTTGAATCTGGGTAACTGTTGTCCTGCAAGAATTTTTTTTCATTAAAAACATCATTATAAATCTCTTCTGTTATAAACGGCATGATTGGATGTAAAAGTAATAATATATTTTTCAACACATGTCTTAGGTTAAAAATTATTAAGCTTTTATCTACATCAGTAATATTTTTTTTATTAAGTTTAGATTTTGTTATTTCTATATACCAACTACAGTAATCTTGCCATATAAAGCTGTATAAACTTTTTGAGGCATAATCAAATCTATAATTTTTATAATTATTTTTTGTATTGTCTATTAATTCTGCTAATTTATTTCTAATCCATAGTTCTTCATCTTGAAAATTATTATTATCTATCTGTTCTATGAATATTTGATCTTGCATTTTCACAAATCTAGCTGCATTCCATAATTTATTACAAAAATTCCTATAACCTTCTACTCTTTTGAGATTAAAATTTATATCTCTTCCATTACTTGCTAGCGAAGCAAATGTAAATCTTAATGCGTCTGTTCCATATGCATCTATGCCGCCTGGATATTCTTTTTTTGTATTTTTCTTAATTTTTTCTGCCATATCTGGTTGCATTAAATCAGATGCTCTTTTACTAATAAGATTTTCTAATTTTATACCGTCTATTAAATCTATTGGGTCTATTATATTACCTTTGGACTTAGACATCTTATTTCCAGATGAGTCTTTAACTAAACCGTGAACATATATTTCTTTGAAAGGAACTTCACCAACAAATTTTTTCCCCATCATAATCATTCTCGCAACCCAGAAGAAAATAATATCGAATCCAGTGATAAGAACACTAGTAGGGTAAAAAGTTTTCACTCTTTCTGTTTCGTTGGGCCAACCAAGTGTTGAAAATGGCCATAAAGAGGATGAAAACCATGTGTCGAGGACATCTTCGTCTTGAGTTAAAATTACATCATCTTTGATATCGTATTTTACTCTTATATTTTTCTCATCTTTACCGACATATATATTTTTTTCTTCATCATACCAAGCTGGAATTCTATGACCCCACCATAATTGCCTACTGATACACCAGTCTTGAATATTATTCATCCACTCAAAATAAGTTTTTTCCCAATTTTCAGGAACAAATTTTATTTCTTTATCTTTTACACATTTTATAGCCTCATCTGCAAGTGGTTTGATTTTTACATACCACTGATCTGTCATTAAAGGTTCAATTATTGAGTGACTTCTATCTCCTCTAGGTATTATCATTTTATGATCTGAAACTTTTAAGAGCTGATCAGAATTTTTAAGTTCCGAAAGAATTTTTTTTCTTGCTGAAAATCTATCTAAGTTATTATATTCTTTCGTATCACATTTAACTCTTGCCGATGTATCAAAAATATTTATAATCTCTAAATTGTGTTTTTTTGCTAACTCGTAATCATTAAAATCATGTGCCGGTGTAATTTTTAAACATCCTGTACCAAACTCCATATCTACATAATCATCAGCTATTACTGGCACTGTTTTGCCTGTTATTGGCACTATTACATTTCTACCAATGTAATCGGAATATTTCTTGTCTTCTGGGTTAACGGCTACAGCTGTGTCTCCAAGAATTGTCTCAGGTCTTGTAGTCGCAATTTTTAAAAAGTTTCCTGAGTCGTCATCTAGATAATACTTAATCTCCCAAATTTTACCATTTTCTTCAGAAGAAATTACCTCTAAGTCAGATAACGCTGTTTGAAGAACTGGATCCCAATTTACAAGCCTTTTACCTTTGTAAATCAAACCTTCTTCGTAAAGATCTATAAAAACTTTATTTACTGCTACAGATAAACCTTCATCCAACGTAAATCTTTCGCTTTCCCAGTCAAGGGATGCACCCATTCTTCTTAATTGTTTTGTTATAATGTCTCCAGATTGACTTTTCCAATCCCACACTTGATCTATAAATTTTTCTCTTCCAAGATCGGTTCTAGAAATGCCTTGAGCAGTGAGTTTTCTTTCAACAACCATTTGAGTAGCTATACCTGCATGATCTGTCCCAGCTTGCCAAAGTGTATTGTCACCAAGCATTCGGTGATACCTGCATAAAATATCCATTAAAGTTACTTGAAATGCATGACCCATATGAAGGGTTCCAGTAACATTTGGCGGAGGAATCATTATACAGTAGGCATTACCATTATTAGACGGTGAAAATACTTTATTTTTTTCCCATTCCTTATACCACTTCTCTTCAATTTCTGACGGATTGTATTTATTATCAATCATATAATTATACTTAAATAATAAATATCAATATTAAAACTACAAAGATTTTGCATTTTCTAATAAAAAATGTGTAAGTAAAGAAACAGGTCTTCCTGTACCACCTTTATTAGCACCCTCATTCCATGCTGTTCCAGCTATATCAAGATGAGCCCAGCTATAGTCTTCTGTAAATCTTGATAGAAAGCATGCTGCCGTAATTGTGCCGGCATATCTTTTACCAATATTTGCTATGTCAGCAAAATTACTATCCAACTCAGATTGAAATTCTTCCCACATTGGTAATTCCCAAATATAGTCATGGCTTACATTTGAACTTTTCATTAGCATTTCTGTTAGCTTTTCGTCATTTGATAAAACACCGCTTGCAACTTTTCCTAAAGCAACCAAAACTGCACCTGTTAAAGTTGCAACATCAATTACATGCTTTGGTTTAAATCTTGAAACATAAGTAAGAGCGTCACATAAAACTAATCTTCCTTCTGCATCGGTGTTAAGTATTTCAACAGTTTGACCAGACATAGTAGTAACAACATCTCCAGGATTTGTAGCTGAGCCACTAGGCATGTTTTCTGCAGAAGCTATCACACCAACAACGTTTATTTTTAAATTAAGTTCACTGATAGTTTTCATTGTACCTAGAACACTAGCAGCTCCACACATGTCGTATTTCATTTCATCCATACCGTTACTAGGCTTTATTGAGATACCACCAGTGTCAAAAGTTATTCCTTTACCAACTAATGCAATAGGTTTTTCATTTTTAGCACCACCATTATATTTCATAGTTATAAGCTTAGAAGGTTCTTCACTTCCATTACCCACAGAAAGTAGACAATTCATACCCATTGATTTCATTTCTTTTTCATTATGAATTTTTATATTTAATTTTTTATTTGTTTTCCCTAAATCGGTTGCAGTTTTAGCTAAGTAAGTCGGTGTACAAATATTACTTGGAAGATCACCAAGTTTTTTTGCAAGTTTAATACCACTAGATATAGCAACACCTTGTTGAAAATATTTTTTTAGACTTGATAAGTAAGATTTCTTTAAAAGGGAAGAAATGAATATAATTTTACTAATTTTATAATTAATTTTTATTTTTGTTTTGTTTTTTGTCTCGTTATAAACGTAATCTATACCATTAATATGAATAGAAATATTTCTAATTGCCCAATCTTGTTTTATTTTATCAGTTAATAATGAATCAATACTTAAAAAAATATTTTTGAGGTTGTTATTTTTGCATATCTTACTTAAAGCACTTACTGCTTTTAAAAAAGACTTCTCGCTATATTTATTTTTTTCACCCAAACCAACAAGGTAAATTTTTTCTAACTTCTTGTTAGAAGTATCATATATACATAGCGACTGATTAATTTTTCCTTCAAAAGAAGATTTTTTAATTATTTCTTTAATTTTTGCAATATCTGTAGTTTTCAAGTATTTTGCTAAAATCTTAATGTTCTTGTCAGTAAATACTCCAAATATTGCTGCCCCATTAACATCAATTGATGTTATATTATCAGTTAAATCGTATTGCATAATTTATATAGCCTCGTCGTAAAATTGATTATGAAAAATAACTCTAAATATACCAAAAATAAAGATAAATGGTTGGATATTTACAAAATATGCAAATTAAAACTTCATCAACTCATTAGAGCAATTATATCTTTAATTGGTAAAAATCAAAATAGTAAATCTAATCTATTACAAAGATTATTTAGAAATCTTAGAACTAAAAAGACCTTTGGTTTTAAAAATTATCAGAGAATAACTATTTTGGATAAGTATATACTAAAGAGCTTTATATTTTCGTTCTTTTCAGTAATTTCTGTTTTAGTGTTGGTAATAGTTGGAAGATTATTTGTAAAGCTTTTAGAATATGTTGTGGAAGGAAGATTTGAGGTAGAAATGGTATTTTCTATTCTATTTTTAAGTACATCTAAATCTGTTATTTTACTTCTTCCGTTTGCTTTAATGATAAGCTTAATAATATCGCTATCAAGATTTTATAGAGATAGCGAAATATTTGCTCTAAAATCTTCAGGCAATTATAAAAGCATTTTTACGAAAGTTTTTTATTTTATCGCAATACCTTCTTTTTTACTTATTTTTATACTAAATATTTTTGTATCGCCTTATCTGATAGCAGAAATACAAAAAAAGAAAATTGAGGCAGCAACAACTTCTGAAATTGGATTACAAACCCCAGGAAAATTTATTCAAATGAAGGATAAAAATTGGATAATTTTTGTCGAAGATTACGAAAATGAAATTTCAAAAAAAATATTTATTAAAAGTTCTGAAAACAACAAAATATCTATAGAGACCGCAGAAGAAGGAAATGAGTATCTTGAGAATGGCGTTCGAAGATTAATTTTAAAAAATGGCCAAAGATATACAGGCTCACCTGGAAATGGAAATTTCCAGGTTATGAAATATGATGTGCATGAGATAAAACTTCTAAATACCACACCAGATTTTTCACTAAATTATAGAATGAAAAGTATATTTGACCTTTTCTCAGATCAAAATAAAGCATTGTCTTCAGCAGAAATACAGTGGAGATTATTTGCGCCTATATCAGCAGTGATTCTAATACTGTTTGCTTTTATATTTGGTGATGTAGCTCCAAGACAAAATAAATACTCTAACTTATTATCTGCAATAATAATTTATTTTTTATATTCTAATTTAGTAATTATATCAGTCAATCAAATTCAAAAAGAATCATATTTATTTTCTCTGATTGGAACTTGGTGGGTCCATCTATTAGCAGCAATAACCTGCTATTTAATTTATATAATGAAAAAAAATCAAATAGATGGGTATAGATACTTAATAAAAACTTATAAATATTTTAAAAAATAATATATGAAAATTTTAGATAAATACATTGCTAAACAAATACTATCAGCTATCTTTTCGGTATTAGGAATACTTATAATAGTTGTTGGCCTGTTAGATTTAGTAGATGAAATAAAAAAAGTAAATAATGAATATCCTATATCATTAGCTTTTTTGTATGTAATATTGAATATACCTCAAAACATATACGAAGTCTTACCAATAGCAACATTAATGGGAAGTTTGATTGGGCTAAGCAAGCTATCAAGTACTAGCGAATTAAATGCCGCAAAATCCTCTGGATTATCTTTTTCTAAAATTATTTTAATTACTTTAAAAACTGGAGTTATTATAGTTATATTAACCTTTTTGATAGGAGAATTTTTAGCACCGAAAGGTCAGCAGCTAGCAAACAATGTAAAGAATTTAACTGAGTCTACAAGACTAAGCATGAAAAATACAGATGGAATATGGATAAAAAGTCAAAATAGTTTTATTCACATAGCTAAAGTATTTCCGAACAAGATTGTTCAAGAAGTTTCACTTTATCGTTTTAATGAGAAACAACAACTTATGGAATCTATATATTCAGAAGAAGGTCATTATGTTGAGGGTGAATGGATTATGAAAAATATTACTTCAACGAGCTTTAAAAATAAGGAAGTTGAGATAACAAATAGTGAATTATCTGCCTTTGAAGAATTTATTGATTTAGATTTATTTGATATTATGATTATTAAGCCAAACCAGATGACTCTTATGCAACTTAGGACTTACATTGAGTATCTAAAAAATAATTCGATGGAATCAAAAAACTATGAATTAGCTTTCTGGTCTAAATTTTCAATACCACTATCATGTTTGATTATGTTTTTACTAACAACTCCTTTTGTACATTCAAGTATTCGTTCAGCAAGTTTTGGTCAAAGAATATTTTTAGGAATACTTACTGGTGTTAGTCTATTTTTATTTAACCAAACAGTAAATAAATTATCTATAATAATAGATATACCTCCTTTTTTAGGTTCATTTCTCCCAGTATTTATTTTATTATTGATAAGTTTTTATATTATTAATAAATTTTATGGATCTAAAGTTTTACTAAAATTGTTTTTGAGATAATATCATGCAAACATTTTTTATCTTTTCTAAATATAGAAATTAAAAACCCTAAGCCAAAAATTAAAATAGAAAAAATCGCGCTATTAAACCTAATTACTGCTTTTTTATAAGAAATTTTATTACCATCTTCGCATATAATTTTAATTTTCCATGTTTTCATTCCAAGTGTTCCTTGACTGTTGACCCAAAACCAAACAAAAAAGTATTGAGTTACTAAATAGAAGTAAACTTGCATTGTTAACTTGAGAATATTATTTCCTTCTACATTGAAACTATAGAATGGTATAGACATTATTATTAGAATTGCAAACACTAATAATGAGTCATATATTATTGATGCTAGTCTTCTTAATATTGATATACTTTTCATATTATTTCTGCTCATTGTAATGATTATAAAATTACATTAGTATATTATTAGTATCATGAAAAATACATTAAACAATGATTATCTTGATAACTTTCTTGATAGCATATGGGCTGAACAGGGTTTATCAAAAAATACACTGGTGTCATATGAGCACGATATAAAGTCTTTTTTAGTATTCCTTGATCATAACAAGATTGATTTGCTTTCCACTCAGTATTCGGATATTAGCTCCTTTATTTCAATGAGATTTTCAAAAGGAATATCTTCAAGAAGTAACATGAGGCTAATATCTTCTCTTAAAAAATTTTTTTTATATCTTTTAAATCACAATTTTATAAAGAAAAACCCTACTGAAAATATTGAAAGCCCCAGGAATATTAAGTCACTTCCTCACACAATAGATATTGATAGTGTTGATAAGCTTTTAAATGCACCCAATATAAAAACTAGATTTGGATCTAGAGATAAAGCAATGCTAGAAATATTATACGCATGTGGTTTACGTGTTTCAGAACTTGTAACTTTAAAATTATCTCAAGTGGCAATGGAGAGTAATTTCTTGAGAGTTATGGGAAAAGGTAAGAAAGAGCGAATAATACCAATTAATGACTATGCGTTATCATTTCTTAGTGCGTATTTAAAAGATTATAGATCGTCATTTATAAGCAACAGCAAAACTGATTCTTTATTTTTAAGTAATCGCGGCAAGGAGATGACTAGACATTCATTTTGGCATATACTTAAAAAGTACGCCACACAAGTAGGAATACAAGAGCATTTATCTCCACATACTTTGAGACATGCATTTGCAACTCATATGATTAATAATGGGGCTGATCTAAGAGTTGTTCAATTATTATTAGGACATAGTGATCTATCAACAACACAGTTATATACACATATTGCTAAAAATGAATTAAAGGAGTTGCATTGCAAAAATCATCCAAGAGCATAATTAAATTTTTTATTATATTTATTTTATTTCAACACAATTCTTTTGGGGAAGAGGTAAAAGATAATAATATTGATTTTTTACAGAAAAAATTAAAAGAAATAATACCAAATTATACATTTGATAAAATTAAAAAAACTCCATTAGAAAATATTTATGAAATAGTTTATGGAGGAGAGATTGTTTATATAACAGGTGACGCCAAATTTATTTTTGAAAGTGGTAACTTACAAAAGATCGTGAAAGAAAAAAATTCTTACTCTTTTATTAATCTTACTGAAGCTTCAGCAGCAGAAGGAAGAAAAAATTTGTTAGAGAATCTTTCGGATTCAAAATTTTTTGTATATGGAGATACTATAAAAAATAGCGAATATATAAATGTGGTTACTGACATTGATTGCCCATATTGCAGAAAGTTTCATGAAGATATTCCAATTTACTTAGAGAATGGTATAAAAATAAGATATTTAGTCTTTGCTATAAAAACAAGCTCTAAAAAAAAGGTGATTTCAGCGTGGTGTTCTAAAGACAAAAATGCTGCATTTACTCTTTTAAAGGAAGAAAAAACCATTAAAAAAAGTAATTGTGTAAATCCAATTGAAGAGCACCAAAGCATCATTAGTTCTATTGGAGTAAACTCAACACCATCAATATTCTTATCAGATGGCACATTAATACAAGGCTATATGAATCCTAAAGAAGTTATTGAGAAAATAAGGAATTAGAAAACCAACTACCATCATACTTTTTATTATCAAAACCATTAGCAATTAAGACTCTTTTTGCTCTGGTGCACGCTACGTAAAGAAGATTTTTTTCCTCGCAGGTTTCTTTTTCTCGCAAAGGTAATAAAAATTTTTCCTCAATATTCTTACTATTTTTAAAAATTTTTGGTATATATAGGTGAACATCGTTGCAAGAAAGATCCTGATTAAATATAGGAATCAATTTGGATTTATTATTATTATTTTTTAGGTATGTTTGAGCAAGAATTATAACTTCTGCCTCCAAACCTTTTGCCGAATGAATAGTTAAAATTCTCACTGCATTTTCAATAGGATAATTATAAGAGTCTGGAATATCTCTAATATTTTCTAGTTGATGTAAAAATTGAAATGGTGATATATATCTTCCATTATTAAAATTTAGACTCAAATTTAAAAAATTTAGAAAGTTATTTTTTATTTCTTTATTTTTTAAATAATTATCTCCACAATATAGATTTATAATATCTAAATCATGATAAATAATATCGAGTATATCATGCATAGGAATACTACCAAGGAGACTTTTCCATTTTATAAAATTTTTGTTATGGCTACTTTCTATAATAAGTTTTTCAATTTCGAAAAAATCATTAATATTATATTGATTAATTTCATTAATTGTATAATTAAAGATAGGACTTTTTAGTAATGAGAACAGTTCAAAAACATTGTGTTCGTCTAATATTAAATACTTCAACAAATTATATATATCTATAATTTCTTTGTATTCCAGTATTGATCTCTTTTTATCTGTAATAACAGGAATCTTTTTTTCAATTAGTTTTTTCTCTAACTCATCTATATGAGTTCTATTTCTGGAAAGTATAATTATATCTTTATATTTAATATTTTTATTATTAATAAGATTTTCAATCTGAAGAGCAATAGTATTTGCTTCTGCAATCAAATGTGTATCAGCTGTTTCTTTTATATCTTCTATCTCTACGGAACCAGGTACATCTATTTTTGTAAAAAAGTCTTTGTGTTCCGAAAATATACCATTAACGAAATTAATTATTTCTTTCGACGATCTTCTAGATTCATTTAGATATATATCTTCAGAACCAAAATTTTCTTTTGTATATTTTCTACACAAGTCAAACAACCTAGGCTCTGAACCACGAAAGCCATATATAGATTGGTTTGAGTCTCCAACTATTGTAACGCTATTAGAAGAAGATAAATTATTTATTGCGTTAAGAATTTTTAGGATAATTTGCCATTGTAAATAATTAGTGTCTTGAAATTCGTCTATTAACAGATGATTAATAGAGTTGGCTATTTTATAGTATATCCAATTATCAGAATCTAAATCAGATAGCTTATTAAAGCAAAGCCACGTATTGTCAGAATAGTCATGCCAATCTTTACTCTTCAAAGATTTTTGATATTTATTAAAAAAAGTTATTGCTAACAGCTTCCAAGATTTTTGTATTTCATAATAAATATTCTCTTCAAATTTGTATATATCAGATGTAAAATATTCAATGTTTGAATTTAATTTTTCAAAATCTTTTTTAACTTTAAGTCTTGGTGATCTTTGGGATTTTGTCAAAAAGAAATCTGTTATGAAAATTACTTTATTATCCAGGCTTGTTTCGCTCGAAAGTAATTTGTTGTAAGTATTTTTGTATTTATTCTTTAAAATATAATTATTATTAAAATTTCTAATTATATTTTCAATTAAATTTTTCTTATATGACATTACTCTAGAAACTTTATTTTCATAGTCATCTTTCTCATAATCAAGATTTTTATGGATTTCTAAAAAGTAGGATTTTTTGCTAGTTATATCTATAATTGATTCTTTAATGGTATGAAAACTTCCAATATAACCCATTAAAAAATTAATATTATCTTGAATATAAGGATTTTTTTCTAAGTAGTTATTGCTAAAAATTTCTTCTTCTATGTCTTTTGCTATTAGCTTTGGATGCAAATTTGTATCGATACTTTTTGGTATATCTTTATCAAAATGCATTTGATTTAGTATCTCTAAAAAAAAAGAATCAAAAGTCGATATTCTTATATCTCTTGTACTTAGTTGAATTGTCAGAAAAATTCTTTTTGCTTTTTTTACGTATTTTGTAAAATTATTCTTTATTCCTATTTGTTTTAAATCTTTTACAATATCCTTATCTTCACAATTAGACCAATATTCTATTTTTTCATTTAATCTATTGCGCATTTCTGCTGTAGTTTTTTTTGTGAATGTTATTGCCGTTATTTTTTCTGGCTCAACTTCATCTAATAGTAGTCTTAATATTTTTGAGATTATGAACCATGTTTTACCTGTTCCAGCTGCGGCTACAACATTTACACTTTTACCTGGATTTAAATAATCATTTATATTCATTGATTAATATAATAAAATATACGTTATACAAATTTTAATTTTTTTAATTATGTTAAGAATAGCACTATTTTTAGGAACAAATCTCGCAATACTTGTTGTATTGAGTATAACAATGTCCATTTTTGGTATTGATGGTGTTCTTGATGATAATGGAATTGATCTTGATTTAACTTCACTTTTATTTATATCTTCAATTATAGGCTTCACTGGATCCTTTATATCTTTATTTATATCAAAGTGGATAGCAAAAAAAAGTATGGGTGTGAAATTGATTTTAAAGCCTGAAAATGAATCAGAAAAATGGCTTCTAACAACTTTGGAGGATATTTCAGTTAAGGCAAAAATAAAAACACCAGAATTTGGGATATTTGATTCTCAACAACTAAATGCTTTCGCTACTGGGGCATCAAAGAATAACTCTTTAGTAGCTCTAAGCTCTGGTCTAATTAATCACATGAATCAAGATGAGATTGAAGCAGTAATAGCTCATGAAGTATCACATATAAGTAATGGAGATATGATAACAATGACTCTAATTCAAGGAATTATAAATACATTTGTGATATTTTTCTCTAGAATAATAGGCCATATTGTTGACAGGGTAATTTTTAAAGTTCAAAGAGGCCATGGACCTGCGTATTATATAACTAGCATCATTGTTCAAATACTACTTTCAATTTTAGCAAATATTATTGTGATGTGGTTTTCAAGAAAAAGGGAATATCAAGCAGATCATTCTGCAGCAAAATTAGTTGGCTCAAATAAAATGATATCTGCTTTAAAAACTTTATCTACAAAATCGCCAGATTCATTGCCAGATCAAATGGCTGCATTTGGGATAGCTGGAAAGAAACAGAGTGCATACAAAAGTTTATTTAGCAGTCATCCTTCTATAGAATCAAGAATCGAATCATTATTAAAAAATAGTTAAGACTAAACTTATGGCAAGTTATAATACGAGTAATATAAAAAATGGATTGAAGGTTTTAATTAATGATGATCCATTTGAAATTATAGATAACTCTTTTCATAAGCCTGGAAAGGGACAAGCATTTAGCAAAGTAAAGCTAAAGAATTTAAGTAATGGCAGAGTTGTTGAAAAAACTTTAAAAATTGGAGATAGTTTAGATTCAGCAGATGTTCAAACTTTGGATATGCAATATCTATATAAAGACGATGTTAATTATTATTTTATGGATATGGAAAGTTTTGATCAAGTTTCTATAAATAAAGATATATTGGGAGATAATGATGCTTGGTTGAAAGGAGAAGAGCTATGTTCAGTTACTTTTTTTAACGGTAATCCTATAGGCATTGAATTACCAATATTTGTTGAATTGGTTGTTAAGCATACAGAGCCGGGATTAAAAGGAGATACAACATCAAAGGCTACTAAACCTGCCACACTGGAGACAGATGCTATAATTCAGGTCCCTTTGTTTATTAATCAAAATGACATAATAAAAATAGATACTAGGACAAAAGAATATACTGCTAGAGTTAAAACTTAATAAACTTTAAATATATTATCTCTTATTAGTATTTTTTCTTTAGTATTAATATTTTCTGTCCAATCATTATTTATCTTACTTAATAATATTATAACTGTTGATCCCAAATTAAACATGCCTATTTCTTGGCCTTTAGAATAATGTTTCATATCTTCTTTATTATGAAATTCAGTTATACTATTTCTATATTTTGCAGGAGCAATAATCCCATAATCTGATAAAGTAACACACCCAACATTAACTGCTCCAACCATAACTAGAGTCATTTTATATTGATCATTTTGAAAAGATAATACTACTCGTTCATTTCTTGAGTACAGTTTTTTAATTCCTTCCGTCGCATAAGTTGCAACACTATATAAAGACCCAGGAATATGAGTAACTTTTACTAAAGATGCGTCACATGGCATGTAAATTCTATGGCAATCCTTAGGCTCCAAATAAATGTTAATAAATTTCCCATTATTGTAATCATTTCCTTTTTCATGAATTAACTCATTTACAGAATACTTATGTTTCTTTGCATGAATAAATGTATTGTTATTAATATCGCCATATCCAGCTATAGTTCCATCACATGGTGAAATTATGTTTTTTGACTGATCAATATTTTTTCTAAAAGATAAATCAAGTTCCCTAGTAAAAAAATCATTTAAGGACTTATATCCTTCAACATTTTTAATCTTATATTCATCTAATTCAATGTTAAAAATTGATATATAGATTTTAATTAATAAATTTTTAATTGCTTTATCTTCTATTCTTGAAGCTTTATAGGTTATATTAGATATAAAATGAAGTGGGGTTATATGAAATAGTATAATTTTGAATTGATTAACAAGTTTTTTTAAATTTTTTTTCATTTTTTATTATTATAACTCTTATTTTTGGTACAATATAAGACATGCCAGGAAACAGTCACGGAAAATTATTTAAAGTAACCACATATGGCGAAAGTCATGGTGAAGCTATTGGTTGTATAATAGATGGTTGCCCACCAAATCTCAAGATCGATGTTGAGGATATTCAGAAAGATCTTGATAGAAGAAAGCCTGGAAAAACAAGACATACTTCTCAAAGAAGAGAATCAGATACCATAAAAATACTATCAGGCGTTTTTGAAGGCAAATCAACTGGCACGCCAATAAGTTTAATCATCTACAACGAGGATGCTAGAAGTAAAGATTATTCTGATATAAAAGATTTATACAGACCTGGTCACGCAGATATTACATATGATAAGAAATATGGAACCAGAGATTACAAAGGTGGAGGCAGATCATCTGCTAGAGAAACAGCTACCAGGGTAGCTGCAGGAGCCATAGCTAAATTATATTTAAAAGAAAATTTCAATTTAGATATTCAAGGATTTGTCGCTCAACTTGGCCCAATAAAAGCTGATAAAATTAATTATAAAGATATAGAAAATAATCCTTTTTTCTTTCCAAATAAAAATAAAGTTCAAGAACTTGAGGATTATATGGATGCTTTAAGAAAAGAAGGAAATTCTATTGGAGCTAGAATTAATGTTGTGGCGAAAAATGTTCCAACAGGTTTAGGAGAACCTGTCTTTGACAGGATAGATGCTGATATTGCGAAAGCTATGATGAGTATAAATGCAGTTAAAGCTATAGAAATTGGAGCTGGTTTTCTATCGGTAACACAAAAAGGTACAGACCACAGAGATGAAATTGATTCAAAAAAAGGTTTTTTAAGTAATAACTCTGGCGGAACTTTAGGTGGTATAACGTCTGGGCAAGATATAGAGGTTAGTATCGCAATCAAGCCAACCTCAAGCATTAGATTGCCTGGAAAAACAATTGATAATAAGGGAAAGGATTCAGAAGTTATAACAAAAGGTCGTCATGACCCTTGTGTTGGAATTAGAGCAGTACCAATAGCTGAAGCAATGCTAGCATTAGTATTAATGGATCATGCTTTAAGACACAAGGCGCAAAATTTATAATTAAAAAATTGACCTAATTTTTTACCTATTATGTATAAATATAAAATACAAAATTTTTTTATAAGATTTAAATATCTATAAAGGAAATAAATTAAATTGAAAAAAAATAAAGTTTATAAGGGGAATATTCTAAGCTCCCCAATCATGTTTAATAAGTCTTATATAAATCTTTCATCATTTTATTTTTTTTATTTTTCAGCTCTTGGAGCTTTTCTTCCTTTCTGGCCTCTATATTTAAACTATAAAAGTTTTACACCTTACGAAATTGGAGTAATTACAGGAACAATGATTGGCACTAAAATTATTGCTCCTAATGTATGGGGTTGGATAGCAGACAAAACAGGATTAAGACACAGAGTTATTCAACTAGGAGCATTAAGCTGTTTTATTATTTTTACTTTTGCTTCTTCAATGGAAAGCTTTTCTGGCATGGTTGCATTAATTTTTCTCTTTAGTTTTTTTTGGAATGCTTCATTACCTCAATTTGAAGCTGTTACTATGACTTCATTAGGATCTTCGTATAATAACTATAGTCAGATTAGATTATGGGGGTCATTAGGTTTTATATTATCAGTTTTTTCTTTATCTTTTTTAACACAAAATTATGGAATTGAAGTTGTTCCAACATGTATTTTATCTTTTTTATTTTTGACTTTTATTACAACGTTATTTGTTAAGAATACAAATGCAAATCAAAAAAAACACAATAATTCTTTGTTGAGTATAGCTCTCAAACCTGCCGTAATAGGAATATTGCTATCTTGTTTTCTTATGCAGGTTAGCCATGGTCCATTTTATGCTTTCTTCGCTATTTATTTGACAGAGAATAGTTACAGTACAAACTCAATAGGATTTATTTGGTCGCTTGGAGTTATTGCTGAAATATTAATTTTTATTAAAATATCTTCTTGGATCCCTAAGTATGGACTTCAAAACTTATTTATAGTTAGTTTTTTATTTGCGAGCTCAAGATGGCTATTGATTTCATTCTTCCCTGAGAGTGTTATTATTGTGACATTAGCTACATTATTTCATGCTATTACATATGGTATGTATCATGCGGTGTCGATTTCATTGATACATGAATATTTCACAGAGGAACTTCAAGGAAGAGGACAAGCACTTTACTCAAGTATAAGTTTTGGACTTGGGGGTTCTATCGGAAGCATATACAGTGGATATTTTTGGGAGTCACTTGGCGGTTCTACAGTATATTTATATGCCTCATTATTTGCTTTTTTAGGTTTAATTGTGTCTCTTATCTTAGTAAAATCTAAATATAGAAATATTTAAGAAAAAATTAAAAATTATGAAAAAAACATTATATGACAAGCTTTGGGACGAACATCATATTTATTCATATGATAATGGTTATAGCTTGATTTATATTAATAAACATCTTATTCATGAAGTTACGTCACCGCAAGCATTTGAAGGTCTCAAGCAGGCGGGGAGGAGTATATGGAGAAAAAAAAGCGTTATGGCAGTTCCGGATCATAATGTCCCAACAACTTTGAGAGAAGCAGGAATTAAAGACCCTATATCAAAGATACAAGTCGATGCTTTAAATAAAAACTGTAAAACTAATGACTTGCTGAAATTTGACCTAGAAGATATTAGGCAGGGTATTGTTCATGTTGTAGGTCCTGAGCAAGGAATTATTTTACCAGGCATGACAGTTGTCTGTGGTGATTCTCACACATCTACTCATGGTGCACTAGCAGCTCTTGCATTTGGTATTGGAACTTCAGAAGTAGAGCATGTTTTAGCCACACAATGTTTATTGCAAAAAAAATCTTTAAATATGAATATTAAAGTTAATGGAAAAATGCCAGAGTACTTCTATTCTAAAGATTTAGCTTTATTGATTATTAGTCAGATTGGAACAGCTGGTGGAACTGGGTATGCTATAGAATATACAGGAAATGCAATTAGAGATCTTTCTATGGAAGCAAGAATGACTTTGTGCAACATGACAATAGAAGCAGGTGCTACGACTGGCTTAGTAGCAGTTGATGAAAAGACAATTAGTTATGTAGAAAATAAACCTTATTCCCCTAAAGGGGAAAATTTCTCATCAGCAAAAAAATATTGGGAAAATTTAACTTCTGATAATGATGCGTTATACGATAAAATAATAGATATTGATATTAGTGAATCAAGCCCAATGATAACCTGGGGAACATCTCCAGAAATGGCAGTTGGCATTGATGGAAAACTACCAAGTTTAGACGATGAAAGGTTTTCTTCAAAAAGACAAGACTTATTAAACGCTTTTTCATATATGGGTCTTAAAGAAAAACAAAGCGTCAACTCAATAGAGTTAGATAAAATTTTTATAGGTTCGTGCACTAATTCGAGGATAGAGGACTTAAGAATTGTTGCAGACATTGTTAAAAATAAAAAAATTGCTAACAATATAAAGAGTGCAATCATTGTGCCTGGCTCTGGGCTAGTTAAGGAAAAAGCAGAAAATGAAGGTTTAGATAAAATCTTTACCAAGTCAGGATTTGAATGGAGAAGCCCAGGATGTTCAATGTGCTTAGGAATGAACGACGATAAATTAAATGAATACGAACGATGTGCTTCTACTTCAAATAGAAACTTCGAAGGAAGACAAGGAAGGTTAGGTAGAACTCATTTAGTTAGCCCAGCAACTGCAGCTGCAGCTGCTATTCACGGACATTTTGTAGACGTAAGAGATATGTAGGATATGAAAAAATTTAAAGAAATAAAGTCAATAGCTGCATATATCGATAGAAAAAATATTGATACAGACGCTATAATACCAAAGCAATACCTTAAGGCAGTAACAAGAGAGGGTTTCGGGGAAGCTTTGTTTGATGACTGGAGATATTTAGAGCCTGGCAACTTAGGTGACAATCATGCTTTAAGAAAAAAAAATCCAGAATTCTTTTTACATGATCCTAAAAATGAAGGGGCACAAATCTTAATAGCAGGCGATAATTTTGGTTGCGGGTCATCTAGAGAGCATGCAGTTTGGGCATTAATGGATTATGGTTTTAATGTTGTGATATCAAGTAGCTTCGCAGATATATTTTATAATAACTGTTTTAAAAACGGTTTATTACCAATTGTTCTTAACGACAGCAATATGGATAAACTAATAAGTAATGTTAATAAAAAAAATAATATTTATATGATTAGTTTAGAAAACCAATTAATAAAATGCGATGATTTAGAAATTAAATTTAAAATAGATAATCGAAGAAAAGAAGTTTTGATTAAAGGAATAGATGATATTTCAGAAACCTTAAAACTAAGTGATAAAATAAAAGAATACGAGAATATTAAAGCTGTGAAAACACCATGGATGTTCAATGGATAAAAAAATAAAAATATTAATTTTACCTGGCGATGGTGTCGGACCAGAAGTAACCTCGGAAGCAAAAAAAGTAATAAATACAATATCTGATATCTATAAATTAAATATAGAAACAGATTATGGTTTATTTGGAGGTGTTGCAGTAGATAAATTTGATAATCCTTTTCCCGATGAAACTAAAAATAAAATAATAGAATCAGATGCTGTTTTATTAGGCGCTGTTGGTGGAAAAAAATATGATAACTTATCTAAAGAAAAAAAACCTGAGTCTGGATTATTGGCGCTAAGGAAACAATTAAACCTATTTATTAATATCCGTCCAATTATTTCATTTTCTGAATTATCTAATTCATCATCTATTAAAAGTGAATATATAGATAATTTAGATATTGTAATTATTCGGGAATTAGTGAGTGGATTATATTTTGGTGAGCCTAGAGGTTTTAAAGACGATAATACCGAAGCTTTTAATACTATGAGATATAACGTTTCAGAGATAAGTAGAATATCAGATTACGCCTTTAAACTAGCAAATAATAGAGGTAAAAAATTATGTTCTGTTGATAAAGCTAATGTTCTTGAGGTGTCTCAATTGTGGAGAGCAACCGTAAATAAATTGTCAGAGAAATACAAAGATGTGGAATTATCACATATGTATGTAGATAACGCTGCGATGCAGTTAGTTCAAAATCCAAAGCAATTCGACGTCGTTGTGACTGAAAATTTATTCGGAGACATCTTATCTGATATTGCGTCCGTTTTAACTGGATCTATAGGAATGCTCCCTTCGGCTTCTTTGAATGAGAATAATTTCGGCGTATATGAGCCGATACACGGATCTGCGCCAGATATAGTCGATCAGAATATTGTTAATCCTATAGCAACTATATTATCTGTGGCAATGATGTTTCAACATACTTTTGACAGATTAGATATTTATAATCATATATTGAGATCTGTAAAATTAGTTTTAAAAGAAGGAAAATACACAAAAGATATATCAGTAAATAAGGATTATATTTCAACAGAAGAGATGGGTAATTATATTGTTGAAAAACTTAAAGGTGGTACTAGTGAGTAAAAAATATAATGTCGCTATAGTTGGAGCAACTGGTGCAGTTGGTCAAATGATGTTAAAGATATTAATGGAAAGAAAGTTTCCAATAAATAATTTACACCTGTTAGCAAGTAAAAAATCTAAAGGAAAAACGATCACAATAAATAATAGTGATTATCAAGTAAGCTCATTAAATGAATTTAATTTTCAAGGAGTTGACATTGCTATGTTTTCTGCGGGAAGCGATATTTCAGAAAAATATGCGAAAGTTGCAACTAAGAACAATGCTGTTGTAATTGATAATACTTCTTTTTTTAGATATGAAGATAATATCCCATTAGTAGTTCCTGAAGTTAATAGTGAAAAAATTTCTTTATATAAAGAGACAGGTATTATTGCAAATCCTAATTGCTCTACGATACAAATGTTAGTAGCATTAAAACCAATTCATGATATTTGTAAAATAAAAAGGATAAATGTATGTACTTATCAAGCTGTTTCTGGATCAGGAAACGAGGCTATAGATGAATTAAAGAATCAGGTTTATGCCTACACAAGAAATGAAAGCCTTGTTAATAATGTATATCCGAAACAAATAGCATTTAATGTTATTCCTCAAATTGATAAATTTATGGATAATGGGTATACGAAAGAAGAAATGAAAATGGTATGGGAAACTAAAAAAATATTAGATAGCTCTATTGAAGTTAATCCCACAACAGTAAGAGTCCCAGTATTTTTTGGGCATTCAGAAGCTGTTCATATAGAGTTAGAAAATAAAATTACCGCAAAACAAGTAAAAGATATTTTAGGGAAGAATAATAGCGGTGTTGTTCTAGTTGATGATCATAAAGATGGTGGTTACCCTTGTGCTGCAAATGAATGTGAGGACAGTAATGAAGTTTTTGTAGGTAGAGTTAGAGAGGATATTTCAATAAAAAATGGAATAAATATGTGGATAGTTAGTAATAATATTAGAAAAGGTGCTGCATATAATAGCGTTCAAATTGCAGAATTATTAATTAAAGATTATTTATAAGAAATGTAGATGAGAATTTTATTATCTATCGAGTATGATGGAAAAAATTATCACGGATGGCAGGAACAAAAAAATCCGAATACTATTCAAGGTCAAATTCAAGAATCAATATTTAAATTTTCTCAAGAAAAAATAAAACTTTCTGTAGCTGGAAGAACAGATGCCGGAGTTCATGCTACTGGGCAAGTTGCACATTTTGAAACAAATGTTAAAAGAACAGAAGAAAAATGGTTACTTGGCCTCAACTCATTTTTACCTGAAGATATAAGAATAAATTATGTGAAATTTATAGGAAATGATTTTCATGCAAGATTTTCAGCTCTTAGCAGAACGTACAGATATATAATTTATAATAATAAAGTGAAACCATGTATAAATAGAAATAAAGTAAGTTGGTATTTTTTAAAAATATTGGATGAGGGAAAAATGCAAGATGCGGCAAAAAAACTTATAGGTATTAATGATTTTTCATGCTTTAGGTCTGCGCACTGCCAATCTAATACACCAATAAGAAAGATAAATGATATAGTTATTACTCGAGAAAATAATTATATATATATAGATATAAATGCCAATTCTTTTTTATATAATATGGTTAGAAATTTAGTTGGTTCATTGGTATTAATTGGATCAGGAGAAAAAGATATACATTGGATTGAAGATTTACTTATTTCAAAGGATAGGAATCAGGGTGGAAAACAGTTTCCTGCCAGTGGATTATATTTAGTAAATATAGAATATGAGTCAAAATATGGATTGAGGAATGATATTTACTATCCAAAGTACAATTAAATTTATGTTATGAAAGAAATTAAAGTAAAAATATGTGGAGTGAAGGATATAAGAGCAGCTTTAGCTTCAGAGGAAAGTGGAGCAGACTACATTGGCCTAGTTTTTTGCAAAAAAAGCAAAAGATGTATTTCTATTAATACAGCTAAACAAATTATTTCAGTATTAAAACCCTCTACTCAGAAAGTGGCTTTGTTCTCTAATGATGAAGAAAAATATATAGAATCTGTTATGAGTGAAATTAAGGCAGATATTATTCAGTTTCATGGGAATGAAGTAGAATCTGATTGTATAAAACATGGTTTGCCATATATAAAAGGAGTTTCGGAAGATAACGATGGTTTTAAAAATCTTGATAAAAAATATCCAAATGCATTAGCATTTATCATTGATAGCCATCAAGATGATGGTATTGGTGGAACAGGAAAAACCTTTGATTGGACAAATAATATGTTTGATACTAAAAAACCTATTATAATTGCTGGTGGCTTAAATTGTGATAATGTAGAGGATGCAATTAAATTGTTTTTGCCATATGGTGTAGATGTTAGTAGTGGGGTAGAATCTAATGATGGTAATAAAGATTTAAACTTAATAAGGAAATTTATAAAGAAAGCTAAAAATGAAAACAAATCAAAATAAAAATTTAAATGATTTCAATTTAATGAAATATGGATATCCCGATGAAAATGGTCATTATGGTATTTTTGGAGGTACTTTTGTAGCTGAAACACTTATAGAACCTCTCACAGATTTAAGAAATATGTATTATGATTTAAAAAAAGATACAGATTTTTTACACGAACTTTATTCAGAATATAAAAATTATGTTGGTAGACCTACACCTTTATACTTTGCAGAAAGGTTAACAGAAAAAATCAATGGTGCTAATATATTTTTAAAAAGAGAAGATTTGTGTCATACAGGTGCTCACAAAATTAATAATACAATCGGTCAAGCAATCCTTGCTAAAAAAATGGGTAAAACAAGAATTATTGCTGAGACTGGAGCAGGACAACATGGAGTTGCTTCAGCAACAGTTGCAGCTAGACTTGGTATGGAGTGCGTTGTATTTATGGGGGAACAAGATATTTATCGCCAATCGCAAAATGTTTATAGAATGAAATTATTAGGAGCTGAAGTTGTTCCAGTAACATCTGGCTCTAAAACACTTAAAGATGCACTTAACGAAGCACTTAGAGATTGGGTAACAAATGTTGATAATACTTTTTATATAATAGGTACCGTTGCCGGCCCTTCACCATATCCTGAGCTGGTGAGAGATTTCCAGGCAATTATTGGAAGAGAAGTAATTGAACAGATGGAAAATATAGATAAAAAAGTTGATGCTTTGGTTGCTTGTGTCGGAGGAGGTTCAAATGCCATTGGTCTTTTTTACCCTTTTATAGATTGTGACTCTAAAATGTATGGTGTTGAAGCTGCAGGAGATGGGTTAGAAACCGAAAAACATTCTGCTCCATTAAATAAAGGCAAGATCGGAGTATTGCATGGTAACAGAACTTATTTATTAGAAGATGAAAATGGTCAAATTATAGAAACTCATAGTATATCAGCAGGATTAGATTACCCTGGCGTTGGCCCCGAACATGCATTATTGAAAGACCTAGGTAGAGTGCATTATGCATCCGCTACAGATCAAGAAGCCTTAAAGGCATTCCATGAATTATCTAGAGTAGAAGGAATAATTCCAGCACTGGAAACAAGTCACGCAGTAGCATATTCAATGAAATTAGCCGCAAAAATGAAAAAGGGTGAAAATATTGTTATTAATTTATCAGGAAGAGGAGATAAAGATTTAAATACAGTAGCTAGAATAGAAGGTATTGAGATTTGAGTAGAATTAGTAAAAAATTTGAAGCATTAAGAAATGATAGTAAAACATGTTTGATTTCATATATTACTGCTGGTGATCCATCTATAGAAAATAGCTTAGATATTATGCAAACATTGGTAAACTCAGGAACCGATATTATTGAGTTAGGAGTCCCTTTTTCAGACCCAATGGCAGATGGCCCAACAATACAAAGAGCTTGCGAAAGAGCATTAAGTAAAAATACATCTTGTTTAGATATTTTTGAGTTAGTTAGAGATTTTAGGAAGCATGATATATCAACGCCTATTGTTCTAATGGGCTATTTAAACCCTATAGAAAGAATGGGGTATGAAGCATTCGCAAAATCTGCAAGCCAATCTGGAGTTGACGCCATACTAGTAGTGGATCTTCCTCATGAGGAGGCAAAAGAAGTTATAAGTATTTTCAAAAAATATAATCTAGAGAGTATATTTTTAATTGCCCCAAATACTAAAATTGATAGAATTCAAGAAATATCAAAATATGCATCAGGTTTTCTTTATTATGTTTCCCTAAAAGGAGTTACTGGCGCAACAACATTAGATATCAAAAAAACAGAAGAGCAGTTAAAGGTTATAAAAAAATCCATAAACTTACCCTTAGCAGTCGGATTTGGAATTAAAGATGCCAATACAGCAAAAATATTATCAAAAAATGCTGACGCAGTTGTTATTGGTAGCGCTATTGTTAATATAATTGAGAAAGAGCAAGATAATAAGAGTAAAACAAATAGTGATATAGTGAATTTAATGAGCCCAATAAGACTAAAACTTGATGAAAACTTAATTTCCGGAGAAAAACCATGAGTTGGTTTGAAAAATTATTACCCTCAAGAATAAGAGTTGATAGCAGTAAAGATAAAAAAGTTATTCCAGAAGGTGTTTGGGAAAAATGCCCAAGCTGTCAAACAGTTTTATATAGAGAAGATATTATACAAAATCAATATGTATGCACCAACTGCGGTCATCACATGAGAATTAGTGCTAGAAATAGACTTGATATATTTCTTGATTCAGATGATAAGCAAGAATTATTTACAAAATTATCTTCAAAAGATTTTTTAAAATTTAAAGATAGTAAAAAATATAAAGATAGAATTTCTTCAGCACAAAGTAAAACAGAGGAAAAAGATGCACTAATAGTCATAAAAGGAAAAATTAATGGAATTCAAGTTATTGCAGCTGCATTTGAATTTTCTTTTATGGGAGGCTCCATGGGTTCTGTTGTGGGAGAGAAATTTACTAGAGCAGCAAAAGAATCTATAGCGAAAAACATTCCTTTAATTTGTTTTTCTGCTAGTGGAGGAGCTAGGATGCAAGAATCCTTGGTTTCATTATTTCAAATGTCAAAAACTTCAAGCGTAATAGCAGATATGAGAAGAAAATCAGTTCCTTTTATCTCTGTATTAACAGATCCAACAATGGGTGGCGTGTCGGCAAGTTTAGCAATGCTTGGAGATATAAATATTGCTGAACCAAAAGCTTTAATTGGTTTTGCAGGACCAAGAGTAATAGAACAAACTGTTCGTGAAACACTTCCAGAAGGTTTCCAGAGGAGTGAGTTTTTGTTAGACCATGGCGCAATTGATATGATAATAGATAGACGTCACATGAAGGTTGAGATAACAAATTTGATTAAGACATTAATAAATAATCCTGTAAAAAAAGCAGATTTAGCTACAAATTAATTTTAGAATTATCATTGAAAAATTTTACTTTAGACGAGTGGATCAAATGGCAGTGTAAATTACACTCCACAAATATGGATTTTAATCTTAGCAGAATCAATGAAGTCGCTAAAAAATTAAATATCCATAAAACAAAATCAAAGATTTTTACAGTTGCTGGAACCAATGGAAAAGGTTCAACTGTAGCAATTCTTGAGTCTATTCTTATTGAGTCTGGCTACAATGTTGGTTCGTACACATCACCTCATTTGTTAGAATTTAACGAAAGAATAAAGATTAATAAAACTCCTGCTAGCACAGAAGAAATTTGTGAAGCGTTTGAGGTTATCGAAAAATCTAGAGAAGATATAACATTAACATTTTTTGAGTTCAGTACTCTTGCTGCGCTTATAGTATTTAGTAGGAAAAAATTAGACGTAATAATATTAGAAGTTGGTCTTGGTGGAAGATTAGATGCTGTTAATATTATAGATCCTGATATTTCTATAATTACAAGTATTGGTTTAGACCATACTGCAATTTTAGGGAATGATCTTGAAACAATTGCGTATGAAAAATCTGGCATAATGAGAAAAGGTAGACCTGCAATTATTGGTTATAGAAATATACATAATTCAATATTAAAGTATTCAAAAGATATCAAGTCGCATTTAAATATAATTGATAAAGATTTTTTTTATGAGGAAAATTCTAAAAAAAAATGGATCTTTTCTAACCGTGATGGTTTAAAAATTGAATGTAAAAATCCTAGTATGAAGGGTGATATACAAATTAATAACGCTGCAACAGCAATACAAGCAATACACTGTTGCGAAGATATTATTTTGGATAAAAATAGGTTAGATATAGGTTTAGAAAAAGCAGAGATCATAGGTAGATTTCAAATTTTAAAAACTATTCCAGTAGCAGTATTAGATATTGCGCATAATGAGCCGAGTGTAGAAAAATTAATTGTAAACTTAAAAAAATACTATCCAAATAGCAATTTTCATGCAGTTTTTAGTGTTTTAAAAGATAAAGATGTAGATAAAATATTGAATTTATTAAAAGGTTTTTTTACAAGTTGGCATATCTCGAACAGTAAAAATGAAAGAGCATTAAATGTAAATGAACTCAAAAAAAATGATTTTTTCATTACAGAGAATCTATTTGCATATGATAGTATAGGAAAAGCATATGATAGAGCAATAGAGTTTATTGATAATAAGCAGGACATAATAGTAGTTTTTGGATCAAGTTATACAATAGCGCCTATACTACAAAGAGAATATAAAAAAAATGAATGAAAATTTAAAAAATAGGATTATCGGAGCGTCTCTAGTAATAATCTTATCAATAATAATTGCACCTATGCTTTTTAAAGGTTCTGGACAAAAAGAACTTAAGTTTCAAAAAATAGATAATCAAAAAGATATTAAATTTAATTATATTGATGAAGTAAAAGTTTTAGAGAATAAGAATATATCTAAAGTAAAAAAAATTAGTAGTTCAGTGGATGAGAAAATTATTAAAGATCTTGACGTGAATGTTATCACTGAAAATAATAAATTAAAAAAAAATAGTTGGGTTATTAGAATCGGTTCTTATTTAGATAAAACAAATGCTGAAAAACAAATAAAAAAACTTGAAGACATTAAATATCAGTCTTTTATAGTTAAATCTAATAGAAATAATAAAACCTTTTATTCTGTTAATGTTGGTCCGTACTTTTCCTCCGATGACGTGAAAAAAAATTATTTAAAATTAATTAAGAATAACCAGTACGGGAATTCGTATATAATAGAGTCAATTTTTAAAAAATAAATATTTTATAAAGGAATTTCTTAATGTTAGACTTTTTTATATTTATCATAGTTTTAATATTTTCCATTTTGGGTTTTTTTAGAGGTTTTAATAAGGAATTAAAATCTATATTTGTCATTATATTATTTATAATATTATATTCCCCTTTAATAGATTATTTTGAAAGTTATTTACCGGGTATTTTAAATATTACTAATTATAATTTCCCCGATTACTTATATTTTGTTTTTAGTGTCTTTATAATCTATATTTTTACTTCTGTATTAGTTTTTATTGCTAGCAAAATTTTTTTTAAGATTTCAATATTATCTCAAAATATTTTACTAAATAAATCACTTGGTTTTTTCGCTGGATTAATTAAAAGTGTTGCCATCATTGTACTTATTCTTTTGATAGCGGACCATCATAACAATTTAGATTATATTATTAATTTTGATAAAAATTCATTGTTTATAGATTATTTTTTGAAATTTGGTGTACAATTGCCCAATGTGTGGAATCATTGGTATAGTTGATGATGTCTCTGTTAACCAGAGTTTATTTGACGGACTTACGGTCCTTCAGCACCGTGGGCAGGATTCTGCCGGAATAGCCACATGCTTTAATAATAATTTATATCAAAAAAAGGGAAAAGGTTTAGTTAACGATATTTTTGATATTAATGATATGCTTGAGCTTAAAGGGAATTCCGGTATTGGGCATGTTCGTTATCCAACTGCAGGAAGTCATGGTACAGACGAAGCTCAACCTTTTTATGTTAATTCACCATATGGAATCGCGCTTGCGCATAATGGAAATTTAGATAATTCAGAGCCTTTAAGAGAAGAACTGTTGATAAACGACAGAAGACATATACACACTCAGTCCGACACAGAAGTTCTTTTAAATATTTTTGCTCATGAATTACTTAATGTAGATTCTTCTTCTTTTAAAGTTTCAGATTTATTCAAGGCCATTAACGGCGTTCATAAAAGATGTTCTGGAGCATATGCTGTAGTTGCTTTGATAGCAGGATATGGTTTGGTGGCATTTAGAGATATTCATGGGATTAGACCATTAATTTTAGGCAAAAAAAAGAGTTCAACTGGTTATAGTTATATAGTCTCTTCTGAAAGTGTGGCACTAGATTTACTAGGTTATGAAACTGTTAGAGATTTAGAGCCTGGTGAATCAATTTTTATCGATATGGAAGGAAACGTCCATAAATCTTTATATTCTGAAAATTTAAATTTAACGCCTTGTATATTTGAGTATGTTTATTTTTCTAGGCCTGATTCAATAATAGATGGTATTAATGTTCAAGAAGCAAGAATGAGAATGGGCAAGCAATTAGCGAATAAAATTTTAAGAGAATGGGCAGATAATGATATTGATGTAATTATACCAATTCCTGATACAAGTAGAACCGCGGCTTTAGAGATGTCTATAAGATTAAACAAAAACTATAGAGAAGGTTTGATAAAAAATAGATATATTGGAAGAACATTTATAATGCAAGGTCAGGCAGTAAGAAAAAAATCTGTGAGACATAAACTCAATCCATTAGTTTCTGAATTTAAGGATAAAAATGTTTTATTAGTTGATGATTCAATAGTAAGAGGAACTACTTCTAAAGAAATAGTTCAAATGGCAAGAGATTCGGGGGCAAAAAAAGTATATTTTGCTTCAGCGTCTCCACCAATAAGATTTCCAAATATTTATGGAATAGATATGCCAAGTAAAAATGATCTTATTGCCAATGGAAGAAATACTCAAGAAGTTTGTGAGGAGATTGGTGCAGATAAATTAATTTATCAGGATCTTGACGACTTAGTCTATGCGGTGCAGGCAGGTAATCAAGAAATAAAAAGTTTTGAAACGTCAGTTTTTACTGGTAAGTATTTGACAGAAGTTAGCGATAAGTATTTTCAGGATCTAGAGAAAAAAAGACACTCAACTTGATTTATTTAAATCTCAAAAAAAATTGAACATAATATATGGTAGATATAAAATCAATATTCTCTAAATATACAGACTATTCTTTGAATAAAGATTATATAATAACTATAAGTATTAAAGATCAAAAGCTTAGTCTATTTAAAAATTACGAAGAAATTCAAAACTACAAAATTTCTACATCTAAGTATGGCGAGGGTTCAAAAAAAGACAGCAATAAGACACCGCTTGGATCCCATTATATAAAAGAACAAATAGGTAGTAATGCCGATATATTTACTATATTTAAAAATAGAATGCCAACAAGAGAAATCACAAAAGTTATCAAAGACCAGGTGACTACAGAAGAAGATATTATCTCTACTAGAATTCTTTGGCTTTCTGGATTAGAAGAAGGAAAAAATAAAGGTTTAAATATAGATAGTTATTCTAGATTTATATATATTCATGGTACAAATGAAGAAGGAATGCTGGGGAAAAAAGCATCGCATGGATGTGTTAGAATGAGTAATAGTGATATTATAAATCTTTGTAATAGAGATATATGCAGTGCATTGGTTTATATTTCGAGTTAAATAAAAAAAATTATGAATGATAAAAAAAATATAGAAGAAATATTTTTAGCCGGTGTTGATAGAGTTTTAGGTTACAATGCTGTGAAAAAATACCTTGACGAAAATAAAATCAAAGGGAATCTTAATTTGGTTTCAATTGGTAAAGCCGGAAGCTCAATGGCTCTAGCGGCTCTTAAACATAACGATATAAAAATTAAATCAGGTTTGGTAATCACTAAAAGAGATCATTTAGAATCAGATTTAAAAAACTATAGACATGTGAAATGTTTAGAATCAGATCACCCAACTCCATCATTAACTAGTTTAGAGTGCGGAACAGAGTTAGTAAATTTTATGAGTTCAAAAAAAGATGATGAATCATTTTTGTTTTTAATCTCGGGTGGCGGTTCCAGTTTAGTAGAACTTATGGTTGATGGTTTTAGTTTAGATGAATTAATGGATCTTACTAATGCTCTTTTATCTAGGGGTTATAATATAAATGATATAAATGCTATCAGAAAACATTTTTCACAAATAAAGGGTGGAAAATTAGCTAGTTTTTTAAAAAGTGGTAAGGCTACTGTATTAACGATATCAGATGTACCTTTTGATGATCCTAAAATAATTGCATCTGGACCTCTATCTTATGACGATATAAAAATTAATTTAAACAGTTACGAGAATGATATAATAGATAAGTTAAATTCAGTTAATCCAATCAGTTGTCCAGATATCAGTACGTTTGCCAATATTGACACTTATATTGTAGCAAAATTAGATGATGCAAAATTAGCATGTAAGGCTTACGGCGAGAAACTAAATTATGAAACATACTTGCACGAAAAATTCGTAGAAGGAGATGTTAATGAGTTGGCCGAGTACTTTTTCAGCTATCTAAGTAATTGTAAAAAAGGTCTTCATATTTGGGGAGGAGAAAGTTCCGTTAAGCTTCCTAAGTCACCTGGTAGAGGCGGAAGAAATCAACAACTAGCATTATTGATGGCCGAAAAGATTAAAAATAAAGATATAGTTTTTCTTTCAGCGGGTACTGATGGTACTGATGGTCCTACTGATGATGCAGGCGGGTTAGTTGACGGAAACACCATAAGTTTAGGTATTAATAATAACTTAGATTTAAAAGCATACATTGAAAATGCAGACTCAGGTAATTATTTGGAAAAAACTGAGTCACTAGTTACGACAGGCCCAACTGGAACAAATGTTATGGATCTAATACTTGCTATAAAAAAATAATATATCAGTTTAACTAGATATCTAGTAATTCTAATTTATTATTCTTATATATAATATAGCTAGGTGCGTTATGCCAGTCGCCTAAAACATATCTAGTATAATTATTTCCATTATTTTCCGTTTCATGAATATTTTTTCTATGTGTATGCCCATGTATTATAATATTAGTTTTAAACTTATTATAAAAATTTAAAACAGTTTCTTCGTTTACATCCATGATATTTTCTGGTTTTTGAGATGTGATTTTTTTACTCTTACCTCTTAAAAAATCAGCAATTTTCGCTTTAATATTATTTCCAAATAAATTGAAAATTGTCAAAGTAATTTTATTTCGTATAAACTTTCTAAACCTCTGGTAATCAATATCGTCTGTGCATAAAAGATCTCCATGAGTAATTAAAATCTTAATATTACTTAATCTTAGAATATAATTTTCTGGAAGAATCTCGATATTTGTTATTTTACTAAACTTTTTCCCAATTAGAAAATCTCTGTTGCCGTGTATTAAGAATATTTTTGTGCCATTTTTAGCAATATTTTGTAATGTTGATATTATTAAATCATTTTCAAAAATATCATATTTATCATCTATCCACGATTCAAATAAATCTCCAAGAATATAAAGCTCTTTCATATCTGAACTTTTATTAGTTATAAAATTTATAAACTTATCTGTTATTTTTGAACTGTTAGAATCTAAATGAATATCTGAAATAAAATAAATATTTTTCATTTTTTTTTATTCAATAATTATCTCATTTATAATTATTGGGTCATTAGGAACATCTTGATGTGGGCCATAGCTGCCTGTATCTACTAATGCAATCTTATCTATAGTTTCTATACCTTCTATTACTTTTCCAAAGACACAATAACCCCAGCCTTGTATTGTTTCGCTTTTAAAATCTAAAAATAAATTGTCTTTTAGGTTTATAAAAAATTGTGCGCTTGCAGAGTGAGGATCATTTGTTCTAGCCATAGCAATAGTTCCTCTTTCATTACTAATCATATTATTTGCCTCATTTGTTATAGGTGGTAATGTTTCTTTCTCTTGCATTTCAGGCGTAAAACCACCACCTTGAATCATAAAATCTTTGATGACCCTATGAAATATACTATTTGTGAAATAACCAGACTTAATATATTGCTTAAAATTTTCAGATGTTATTGGAGCCTTATCATCAAATAATTCTAGTTTAATATTACCTGATGTTGTTTTGATGGTAATTATTGTGTTTTTAGCCATTTCTGCATTCACTCCATTATTTATAAAGATTATTGTTGTTAAAAAGAGGTATTTGATAATATTTTTCATATTTAACGCTATTGTCCTTGTATGTCTGTTTTTTTTGATTAGAATACCATCCATCTAGAAAAATATCATGTTGATTAACTAATATATTAGTGAAGTTATTCTTTTTTTTCTCGTATAATATATAGATATTTCGGGGTATAGCGCAGTCTGGTAGCGCGCCTGCTTTGGGAGCAGGATGTCGGGGGTTCAAATCCCTCTACCCCGACCATATGATGCGCCTGTAGCTCATCTGGATAGAGCATCGGATTTCTAATCCGAGGGTAATAGGTTCGAGTCCTATCAGGCGCACCAGCTTTTATGGCGGGAGTAGCTCAGTTGGTAGAGCGCTGGTTTGTGGTACCGGTTGTCGCGGGTTCGATCCCCGTCTCTCGCCCCATTTAATATAATTTTGATTTTGAATAGGTTAAATAAGTAATAAAATTAAACTATGCTCAATTTAAATAATAATTCTAGGTATATAAAATGGAACTTCTAATAAAAATTATCCCTGCTTTAGTATTAGGATCAATGCTTTTCTTTTCTATTGCAATAGCGCCAAAAATATTTACTGTTCTTTCAAATGAGGAAGCAGGAAAGTTCGTAAGATCTATATTTCCAACTTACTATAAATATAATGGCTTGCAGTACTTAATTTTAACTATTTTAATGCTGTATACTGAAAAATCTGGAAATATTTTATATATTTCAATTCTAATATTATTCTTATTCATATTTAGTAATTATTTATTGATGCCTTTGATTAATAAATCAAGAGACGTGAATAATCAAAGAAGATTTAAAATTCTTCATTTGATGTCAGTAATTATTAATTTCCTTATTATTATATTTTCAATAATACTTTTGCTTCTAATACATTGATGAAAAGTATAGTTTTATATATAATTTCTTTATGAATTTTAAAATCAAAAAAATGAATAAGCTTTTAATAGCATCTATCCTTTTTGGACAATTGAGTAGCGTTTTCGCTCAATCAATTTTAGGAAGTGAAGATAGTTTTATTAATTTGTGTACGTCTTATGGCATAAAGAAAATTCCAGTAAGCGACCAAGGTGTTAATAATGAAACTCAGGATGTTTCTCAGATAATGCATTGTTGTCTGGATGTTCAATCAAATTTCATTTTTAATAAACAAAATTTCATATTTGAAAGAAAAACCCTTTTTGCTTTTTCAGATATAAATAGAAATACGATACATGGGAATAATCTTAATAATCACTTCTTGATAAGAGCACCACCTAGTTTGGTCAAAATCTAAATTCTTATTTAATTTATAAAATGATTACTATCAAAATATGATATTAATCATTGAAAATTTAGCTATATAAATCACAAACTTAATATAAAGCAATCACTGCTTAACAGTGATATATAAAACAGGGGTACAAAAAAAATGAAAAAATTACTTTTAATAATCGCTTTTATTTTTACAGCAAATGCAGCAAATGCAATTGACGTGACAATAGAAAGTCCTAAAATTAGATTAATGCCACCTGGTGTAAATATGGCAGCGGGTTATTTTACTATTATAAATAATTCTGATAAGGATATTACTATAGTAGGAGTTTCTAGTAGTAAATATGATTCTATGGAAATACACGATACCGTTAAAGATGGTGATGTAATGAAAATGGTAAAGCAAGATTCAGTTACAATTAGCGCAAATGCAAGATTTGAGTTTAAGCCAATGAGTTATCATTTAATGTTTATGATGCCTGATGAAGATTTCAAAGAAAATCAAGAAATTGATGTTACTTTTATTACTAAAAGTGGAGATGTATTCTCTTCGGTCTTTACGGTAAAGAAAATGACTGTAATGAAAATGAAAATGAAAATGGATATGGGTGATATGGGTCATATGATGAAAAATATGATGCGCCCAGATTATGTTTTTCCAGCAGGGGTAAAAGGCGGAAAAAATATGATGTCTAAAAAGCTCATGTTTGGTTATAAATATGGAACCATGGAAATGGACTGTTGCAAAGATAGCACAAGCTCAGTTAGTAATGATTTCATAAAAAATTTAGGGTTTAGCATGGCTCCTACTGATATGACCATGGATATGCATATGTTTAGTGCAATGTACGCAGTTAATAATAAGATTTCTTTGATGGCTATGATTTCTTATATTGAAAAAGAAATGGAAATGGTTAAATTGTCAGGAATGAATGTGGGAAACACACACAAAACAAGTAGCAGGGGAATGGGTGATTTGAGCATTGCAGGACTATATAAACTATCAGGAAAATCTAATTTAAAAGCTTCCTTATCAATTCCCACAGGTGAATATGATGAAAAAGATCATAATATGATGGGAATGAGAAAAGTTTTGCCTTATCCAATGCAGCTTGGCTCAGGAACATATGATCTTACATTAGGTTATAGTTTTCAGGAAATACATGACGATTGGTCATATGGTTTTCAATTAAATGCAACAAAAAGATTTGACTACAACAGTGAAGATTGGAGATATGGCGATAGAAGAGAATTGTCAGCTTGGGTAGCAAAACCAGTTTCACAGACAGTAAGTTTGTCATTTGGTTTAGACGTTGAACATCAAGATAATATTAATGGAAAATCATCAAATAGAAATAATATGACACCAACATGGAATGAATATTTTCATTCGCATTTAAGAGTATCATCAAATATTGGTTTAAATTTCAAACTACCTAATTCAAAATCAAGAATCGGCATTCAATGCGGTGTTCCAATATATGAAGACGTAGATGGACCACAAATGGATCCCGATTTCAAGTGTAATCTTGGATTATCATATATGATGTAAAGTAATATTTTGGGTTACTGTCTTTCTTTATATAAATATATTAAATATATTAATAGAACGATAGTAATCCAAGTTGTTGCAAGATTTCCTAAGAAATGATCATGAGAGCTCAATAATGGATAAAAGCTTGAATCAAAATTAACAGAAGAGCTTTGCTTGAAAATTTTAATTGTAAATACAAAACCAGCATGCAAACCTATACAATATGATATTGTATTTAAGTTTAATCTAACTAAAGCTAACAAAACACCAAACATCAAAAGAGTTAAAGCTGAATCGTAGGATATAGTTTCAAAAAAATTTGTAAATACATCTAACAACTCTATTAATCCAGTATTCCAATATATAGTCTCGCTGATTATTAATGGAATTTTTATAAAATGAAATAATGAATAAGCTAGACTTCCTGATAATACTATGAAAAAAGTTGTAATAAAATTATTACTTTTTTGAATCATGATTCCTCTAAAAAATGACTCTTCTATAATTGATATTAAAAAACTTATAAATAATGTAAATATAATTGTATAAATAAAATATTTATCAAATACCAATAATTCGTAATCAATGGTTCGTATATCGAAATATTTAAAGAGATATATCAAGGGCGCCATAATTACTAGGCTAATTAAAAATCCCTTGCAAATATTAAATATAAATAGTGTTTTGTGCTCTAAATAGCCTAAAATCTTCCTGTCATAGAGATTTCGTATTTTTAATGCGGGTACTATAAATAACCCGCATAACAACATAGCTCCGTATTTAATTGATTTATTAAGTGCTAGCATTGGTTGTTCATCAAATTGCATGTACAATAGAGAAAAAATCAATGATGACAATACCGCAAAAAATAATACATAAGATGTAAAATACAATATATTTTTCATGTTTTTATTATATTACATTAAGGCGAAGGTATTGTTATTTTTTACTGCATAAAGATTATGCATTTTTTTATTGGGCTAGTGGCGGAATTGGTATACGCGCTGGTTTTAGGTACCAGTGGGGCAACCCGTGAGAGTTCGAGTCTCTCCTAGCCCACCACATTTTAAATAGCAGGAGATTAAATGGCGTCAAAAGTAAAAAATTTAAAAGGTTTAGAGAAAGAATTAACTATAAGTTTTAATTCAAAAGAAATTGAGCCAACAATAGATTCAAAGTTAACAAAACTTAGTAAAACACTAGATTTAAAAGGTTTTAGGAAGGGAAAGGTTCCAATGAATGTAGTAAAAAGTAAATATTATGATCAATGTTTCAATGAGTCATTAAGTGAACATATTGAGAAAAACTACATAAAAGTAGTATTAGATGAGAAGCTGAATCCAGTGGCGGCACCTGAAATATCTATGCAAGAAACTAAAGATAAGAATACTTACACATTTAAGGCATTGATAGAAGTCATACCAGAAATTGAGCTAAAAAATATCGATAAAATTATATTAGAAAAACCAATTTTAAAAGTAAAAAAAGAAGATTTAGAAAAATCTGTAGATAAAATAGCTGAACAGTATAAAGAATGGAGCTTAGTAGATAGAAAATCAAAAACCGGCGACAGAGTCAAGGCAGATTTTGAAGGAACAATTAATGGAGAGGCTTTTGAGAATAATAAAGCTAATGATTTTTTAATAGAAATTGGAAGTAAGCAGCTTATACCCGGCTTTGAAGACGGGCTTGAAGGAGTTAAAGCAGGAGAGGAAAAAACATTAAATATTACTTTTCCAGAGGATTATCAAGATAAAAAATTAGCTTCGCAGCCAGTTGATTTCATAATAAAAATAAAAGAAGTGCAAGAATCACATATTTCTGAAATAAACGAAGAGTTTGTTAAAAAATTAGGAGTCGAAGATGGAAAAATTGAGACACTTCATTCTAAAATCGAAGAAGGAATGAAGAAAGATGCTGAGACTTTAGTAGATTCTTTTTTGAAAAAAAATGTTATCTCTGAATTAAGTAAATCGCAAAAATTTGAAGTGCCAAGAATTATGGTTGATGAAGAAATACTAAGAATGGATAAAGAAAATAATCCAAATGGCGACGTAAAGATAAGCGATGAAGATATGAAAAAACTATATTCAAAGGATGCGTCTGAAAGAGTTAGAGCTGGTTTACTTTTAAGAGAAATTATTAATACCGAGAAATTTACTTTATCTAAAGAGGATATAGATAGCTGGATAGATACAATTTCAAGAGGGCAAGGAAATAGAGCAGAAATTGAAAATTATTATTTAAATAATGAAGAGGCAAAAAGAAATATGGAGTCAGTTATTTTGGAAAATTTAGCAATTAAATGGGTAGTTAGTAATGCAAAAGTTACTGAAAAAGATTATTCATTTGATGACTTAGTAGAACTTAGATAGACTAAATAAAAATATTTGATAATATAGGACGATAATGATTAACAATAAAAATAACATAAATAATTTGAATCTTGTGCCGATGGTTGTAGAGCAATCATCCCGAGGAGAAAGAGCTTATGATATATACTCTAGACTCTTAAAAGAAAGAATTATTTTCATAGTTGGACCTATTGAAGACTATATGGCCAATGTAATTATAGCCCAAATTCTATTTTTAGAATCTGAAGATCCAAATAAGGATATATCCCTTTATATCAATTCACCAGGCGGTTCTGTAACATCTGGTATGGCAATATATGATACAATGCAATTTTGTAAGCCTAACATAAGCACATTATGTATAGGTCAGGCAGCAAGCATGGGTGCTGTATTATTAGCAGGTGGAACAAAAAATAAGAGATTTGCGCTTCCAAATTCTAGAGTAATGATACATCAGCCGTTGGGAGGTTTTCAAGGACAGTCAACCGATATACAAATACATGCTCAGGAAATACAAAAAGTTAGAGAAAATTTAAATTCTATCTTGTCTAAGCATACAGGAAATGATATTAATAAAATATCAGCAGATACAGATAGGGATAATTTTATGAATGCTAAAGAAGCAATGGATTATGGAATTATAGACAGTGTTCTTGAATCTAGAAAAGAAATTAAATAATTTTTAAAAATAGTTGGGAAGGTTTTTTATGAGCGACGATGATAAAAGTGTAGATGATAAATTATTATATTGTTCGTTTTGCGGTAAAAGTCAGCAAGATGTTAAAAAATTAATTGCAGGTCCATCAGTTTTTGTATGTGATGAGTGTGTAGAGCTTTGCAACGATATAATAAGAGAAGAGTTACTTGATCAAGAACCAAGTGAAGATAAAAAATTACCAAAACCTCATGAGATTAACGCATCCTTAGATGAATATGTTATTGACCAATCAAGAGCAAAAAAAGTTCTATCTGTAGCAGTCTATAATCATTATAAAAGATTAGAATCACAATTTTCTAAAGACGATGGTGTAGAGCTATCTAAGAGTAATATATTATTAGTTGGGCCAACTGGATGTGGAAAAACATTGCTCGCCGAAACTTTAGCAAAACTTCTTAATGTTCCTTTTACTATTGCGGACGCAACGACATTAACAGAAGCCGGATATGTAGGGGAGGATGTTGAAAATATTATTCAAAAACTTTTACAAAAATGTGACTATGATGTTGAAAAAGCTCAAAATGGAATTATATACATTGATGAAATTGATAAAATATCACGAAAAGCTGATAATCCATCAATAACAAGAGATGTATCTGGAGAAGGTGTTCAGCAAGCACTTCTAAAACTTATTGAGGGAACTACTGCATCAGTTCCTCCACAGGGTGGGAGAAAGCACCCTCAACAAGAATTTGTTCAAGTTGATACAAAAAATATTTTATTTATCGTTGGTGGAGCATTCGCTGGACTAGATAAAGTAATAAAGGATAGAACAGAAAAAAGTGGTATCGGCTTTGCAGCTGAGGTTCATGCAAAAGATAAATCAGACTCATTAAAAGTTCTTCATCAGGTAGAGCCGGAAGACTTGATATCTTATGGTTTGATACCAGAATTTGTAGGAAGACTTCCTATGATTGCAACTTTAGATGAGTTAGATGAAAATGCTTTAATTAAAATTTTGTTAGAGCCAAAAAACGCTATTACTAAACAATATAGCAAGTTATTTAAAATGGAAAACGCAGAAATAGAATTTAGAGATAATGCTTTATTAGCTATAGCAAAAAAAGCTAAAGAGAGAAAGACAGGAGCTAGAGGTCTTAGAACAATTTTAGAGAATGTTTTACTAGATACTATGTATGATCTTCCATCAATCCCCAATGTATCAAAGGTTGTAGTAGATGAGGCCGTTATAAATGGTGAAACACAACCTTATTTAATTTATGACCAGAACGCCCCTGAAAAAAAAGCGATTAAAGATTAAAAGCACCTTGAAATATTGAAATATACCCACATAATATAATAGTGAGTAATAAATTTTTAAGGATAAATCATGAAAAAAAGTAATTCTGATGCCCTAGTCTTCCCTGTACTTCCCCTTAGAGATGTAATTGTATTTCCAAATATGGTGATACCGTTATTTGTGGGTAGGGAAAAATCTATAAAATCCTTAGAAGTTGCCATGGATGCAAATAAACAGATTATGTTGGTAGCTCAGAAAACTGCTGACTTAGATGATCCTCAAGATGGAGACATTTATAGATTTGGAACTTTAGCTACAGTACTACAATTGTTAAAACTTCCAGATGGAACAATAAAAGTTTTAGTGGAAGGGGCGAATAGAGCTGAAATCCAAGGAAAGATATATGGCGATGAATACTTTGAAGCAAAAGTCGATATTGTAGAAGAAAAAATTATTGGTGATAGAGAAATAGAGATACTATCAAGATCAGTAATTGATTCTTTTGATCAGTATGTGAAGTTAAATAAAAAAATTGCTCCTGAGGTTATGACATCTTTATCAGGTATAGATGACCCATCAAGACTTGCAGACACTATTGCTGCTCATTTGGTTTTAAAAATGGAAGAAAAGCAAACTATTTTAGAGATTAGTGATGTTAAGGATAGAATTGAAAGTATTATTAATTTGATTGAAAATGAACTAGACATCCTTCAGGTTGAGAAAAAAATTCGAGGAAGGGTTAAAAATCAAATGGAGAAAAGTCAGAGAGAATATTATTTGAATGAACAAATGAAAGCTATCCAAAAAGAATTAGGAGACATGGATGATGTCCCAAATGAGATTGAAGACATCGAGAAAAAGATTGTTAAATCTGGAATGCCAAAAGAAGTAATGAATAAAATTAAAGGCGATGTAAATAAATTAAAAATGATGTCGCCAATGTCAGCAGAAGCCTCAGTTTTAAGAAATTATATTGATGTATTAGTAAATGTACCTTGGAAGAAGAGAACTAAGGTAACAAAAGACTTAGTTATTGCGGAAAAAATTCTTGAAGATGATCATCATGGCTTAGAAAGAGTAAAAGAAAGAATTCTTGAGTATTTAGCCGTTCAACAAAGAGTAAGAAAACTGAAGGGACCTATTTTGTGTCTAGTTGGTCCTCCTGGAGTTGGTAAAACAAGTTTAGGCAAATCAATTGCTAAAGCTACTGGCAGGAAATTCACAAGAATGTCTTTAGGTGGTGTTAGAGATGAGGCAGAAATAAGAGGTCACAGAAGAACATATATTGGATCTTTACCTGGAAAGATAATGCAAAATTTATCAAAAGTTGGTGTTAAGAACCCATTATTTTTATTAGACGAAATTGATAAAATGGCTATGGATTTCAGAGGAGATCCATCTTCTGCTCTATTGGAAGTGCTTGATTCTGAACAAAACGATACATTCTCTGATCATTATTTAGAGGTTGATTTTGATTTGTCTGATGTAATGTTTGTCGCAACGTCAAACTCAATGAACATACCGGGCCCTTTATTAGATAGAATGGAAGTTATAAGGATACCTGGTTATACAGAGAATGAAAAAGATAGTATTGCTGGAAAATATTTAATGCCAAAACAGCTTGAAAATAATGGATTAACTGAGAAGGATATAAAATTTAATAAAAATACATTTTTGGAAATCATCAGATCTTATACTCGAGAAGCTGGTGTAAGAAATTTAGAAAGAGAAATATCTAAAATTTGTAGAAAAGTAGTCAAAAAACTCTTACTAAATAAAAAACTAAAAAGTATTAAAATAGATAAAAATAATCTCAAAGATTTTTTAGGGGTTAAAAGATTTAAACATGGAGAGGCAGAAAAAGAAAATGTAGTTGGTCTCGTAAATGGATTAGCATGGACAGAAGTTGGTGGAGAGCTGCTAAGTGTTGAGACGGCAGTTATTCCGGGTAAGGGAAAATACATTTTAACTGGCCAATTAGGTGATGTAATGCAGGAGTCGATTAGAGCGGCGATGACGATAGTTAGAAAAAGAGCTTTAAATATTGGAATCGATAAAGACTTCTATGAGAATAAAGATATACACGTTCACTTTCCTGAAGGCGCTACACCAAAAGACGGACCAAGTGCAGGAGTTGGTATAACCACCTCGTTAGTTTCTGCGCTCACAGAGAACCCAGTAAAATCATCAGTGGCTATGACAGGAGAAGTCAATCTTCATGGTCAAGTTTTACCTATTGGTGGGTTGAAAGAAAAGATGCTTGCGGCTCATAGGGCCGGAATAAAAACAGTTGTAATTCCATTAGAAAATGAAAAAGATCTCGCGGAAATTCCAGATAATATAAAAAATAATCTTGAGATTAAAACCGTGGAGTGGGTAGAGGAAGTTTTATCTATTGCTTTAGAGAAACCAGTTCCAGGATTAGAGCTTGCTCAGAGAAAAATTTCTAGAAAATCTGAAGGAAAGGATGTTTTAACTCATTAAAGAATAAGTTCAATAAATTCATATATTTAGATCTATAAATTAGTTAAACATAATATTATAATTAGTAATTAATTATATTTATTATGTTTATTGTGTTGACAGAGAAATTCCCCTTAATGTATAACTGACAAGGATGTAGGAAAAAAATGTGAGCATAATTAGTTCATAAACACACACAAATACTAGAGGATAATAATAATGAATAAATCAGACTTAATAGACGCAATAGCAAATTCTACAGGTTCAAATAAAGCAGAAGCTGGAAGAGCACTCGAAGCTGTTCTTGGTGCAATTACATCAACATTGCAATCAGGGGAAAAAGTAACAATACCTGGATTTGGAACATTTGAAGTAAGACATAGAAATGCAAGAATGGGAAGAAATCCTCAAACTGGTGAGTCAATACAAATAAAAGCTTCAAATACTCCTGGATTCAAAGCTGGTAAAGCTCTTAAGGATGCCTTAAACTAAGCCCGCCCTTATCTTTCAGGGTGCTTAGCTCAGTTGGTAGAGCGTCGCCCTTACAAGGCGGATGTCGGGGGTTCGAATCCCTCAGCACCCACCAAAGAAGGTAGAGTATTAGGAGTGGTAGTTCAGTTTGGTTAGAATACCTGCCTGTCACGCAGGGGGTCGCGGGTTCGAGTCCCGTCCACTCCGCCATGTAAAAAATATAAAAAGGAAGTACAGTTGCTGCAAAATATTAGAGATAAAACAACAGGCTGGATTGCTTATGTAATAGTAATTGGTATAAGTATACCATTTGTATTATGGGGTATAGATCAATATTTTACTGGTGGTAATGTAATAGTTGCAGAAATTAATGAAACAAAAATTTCTTCAGAAAGATTGAACAATGAATATCAAAGTAGATTGCGACAAATGCAAGACATGATATCCAAGGATCAGAATGAAGCAGATCTTCAAAAGAAAATAATTAAAAGATCAGTATTGGATGAATTAATAGATAGTATCTTAGTTAGAGAATTTGTAAATAAGAACAAATTTCAAATATCAGAAAGAACTTTAATATCTGATATAAGAGATAATAAAATATTTCATACTGAAAAAAAATTTAACCCATCTAGGTATCAGAAATTGCTTGAAAGCCAAGGAATAAAAACATCTGATTACGAAAGAATAAGAAATTCAGAGCTTAAAACACTTCAATTCTACAATAATATTGTAGAATCATCATTTATAGCAACAGAACAATTAAAGGATTTAGAAAAACTAAAGTATCAAACAAGAGATTTTAAATTATTATCTCTTAGCTACAAAGATTTTATAGATAATAAAAAAATATCTTCAGAAAAAGAAAAAAAAGATTTCTATGTTAAGTATAAAAATATATTTTCAATGCCAGAAAAGTTTAATGTTGAATATTTAGTTTTTAATAAAAAAATATTAAAAAAACAGATTAACATTAGCTCAGAAAATATTGAAAATTATTACAATGAAAATAAATTCAAATATATTACTGCTGAAAAAAGAAGAGTAAAGCAAATATTTCTGTCAAATATTAAAGGAAATAAAGAAAGTAACTCAGAATTAATTAATACAATTCTTACAAAATTAAAAAGTAATGATATATTTGAGTCCTTAGCGACTGAATATTCGAATGATCAGTTATCAAATAAAAAAGAGGGTGACATAGGTTGGGTTTCAAGATTTGATTTATCAAAAAATATTAGTGATATAATATTCAATTTAGAAAATATCAACGATATCTCTGAAGTTTTGTCTACAGATCAGGGTTTCTATATATTTAAACTTGATAATATTCAAGAAGCTAAAGTTAAGAAATTTAAAGAAGTTAAAAATATTGTAAAAAGAGATTACGAAGACTCACAAATTACCAATAGATACGAAACAATTTACGAAGACGTTTCAAATATTTTATTCGAAAACCCAAGTTCATTAGACAAAGCTGAAGAGTTTCTTTCAGTTAAAAAAATCACAACAGGGTTATCCACATTATCAAAAATAAAAAAAAATCATAAAATACTGAATAATGAAATTGTTTTAAGTGCAATTGGTTCTGATGGTGTGTATAAAGAAAATCTAAATAGCCAGCCTTTAGAAGTAAATGAAAATCTAGTTATGTTAAGAATAAAAGATAAATCTCCTGTGGTTTATAAAAAATATCAATCCGTAGAAAAGGAAATTGAAGCATTAATTAATACTGAGAATTCTATAGTTTCAATGAAAGATACAATTAAAGATATTGAAAAAAAATTAAGCAGTGGCTCAGATATATCTGAAATAGAGAAATTAACAAATAAGAAAGTAACAAGTTATTTAGACGTAGGAAGATCTGATAAGAATATCCCTCCTTCAATTTTATTAAAATTATTTTCACTCACAAAAAATAATAATGTTACAAGTATAGAGTCTGGAACTGGAAACTATGAGTTAATAGTTTTAGAAAGCGTCAAAAATGGTGATTCTGATCTAAGTAATAAATCATTAAAGTCTATGTTTTATAATGAACAGGTGAATGCAGTTTTGTACTCAGTTATTCAAAGCTTACGTGAACAAGCTAACATAAAAATCTATTCTAAGAATTTATAACTAAGACAAATGGAAAAATTACCATCATCTAAATTAATCTTTTTATTTTTATTTTTAGGATTTTTTTCAGGGATATATTTAGATAAGAATGACTCATTTTTAGGTTTTAATTATTACAATTTTTTTGAGTTATTTGGATCAATATTTATAAACTCTTTAAAAATGATAGTTGTTCCCCTAATAATGTCTTCATTGATCTTTAATATAGCTTCATTTAAATCTACAAATGACTTGTCTGGACTAGGTTTTAAAACAATATTATTCTATGTCTTTACAAGCTTAGCTGCCATTACAATAGGTATTTTTGTTGTAAATATTGTCCAACCTGGTTTATTTAATGGCGGAGGGGGTGCCAAGATTCTTGGTTTAGCATCAAGTGATAATTTAGATTTTATGGTAAATTCTCAAGATAACTATTCTTTGAGTTATTTTTTATTAAACATATTTTCGGGAAACATTTTTCTTTCTATAGCTAATGGAAATATGTTATTTGTTATTTTATTTAGTATTGTTTTCGGATTAGCTATAAGATCATCATCTTCTAAAAGCATGGATACAATAAGATTTTTTTGGGAAGGCATTTATCTTGTTTTCTTAAAAATCATGAGATATATATTATTCTTTATGCCATTTGGAGTATTTTGTCTTGTGGCTAAGACTGTTATTAATTTTAATCCAGAAAGCTATATAATATTATCTAATTTCTTTATAACTGTAATAATTGCTCTTTTGATACATATGTTAATATTTTATCCATTAGTTTTATATATTTTTAAAAGAAATATATATCAGCATTTTAAAGGCATGAGTTCTGCTTTATTAGTCGCTTTTTCCTCGAGTTCATCAGTTGCAACTATTCCAGTTACCACAAAATGTTTAATTGATGATCTTAACTATAAAGAAGATCGCGTCAATTTTATTATTCCTTTGGGTGCAACCATAAATATGGATGGTACAGCTTTATTTGAATGTGTTGCTGTAATTTTTATTGCTCAATTATACGGAATTGATTTAACTTATATAGATCAATTCTTAATATTATCTTTAGCTTTAATTACATCTATTGGCGTTGCTGGCATACCATCAGCTAGCTTTGTTGCAATAATAGTTATTCTCAGTGCTGTAGGCTTGCCTATTGAAGCTGTAGCTATTATTCTAGGAATTGATAGAGTACTTGATATGCTTCGAACAAGTGTTAATGTTTTTGGTGATTCTTGTTGTGTTAGCGTTGTCGGAAAATAAGTTTTAATCTATTGCCGGCATTCCAATAATATTAAATCCAGAATCAACATAAAGTACCTGACCCGTAATACCGCTTGCTCCATCCGATGCAAGAAAAGATGCAGTTTCACCAACTTCTTGAATGGTTACATTTCTCTTTAAAGGCGAATTTTTTTCTACGTGATCTAGCATTTTTCTGAAATCAGATATTCCGGCAGCAGCCAAGGTTTTTATTGGGCCTGCTGATATACAATTTACTCTGATATTATTTTCTCCCATAGAGTATGCTAAATATCTTACGTTAGCTTCAAGACTTGCTTTTGCTACACCCATAACGTTATAGTTTGGCATTCCACGAACAGCTCCAAGATAAGAAAGTGATATAACAGAAGGGTTTGAGCCTTTCAACATAGGTTTCGCTTCTTTACAAAGCTCTAGCAAACTATAACTACTTATGCTGTGCGCAGATAAAAATCCTTCTTTTGTAGTTTTATCAACATAATTCCCTTCTAACTCTTCTCTTGGTGCGAATGCTAATGAATGAACTATAATGTCAAATTCATGCCATCTATTTGAAAGTTGATCTAGCATATTTTTTATACTCCCATCTTCTGAAACATCGCATGGCATAATAATATCTGAATCGCATTCCGCTGCTAATTTCTCGACCCTATCTTTTAATTTATCATTTTGGTAGGTAAATGCTAACTCAGCGCCATTTTTTTTTAAAGAATCAGAAATACCCCAAGCAATGGATCTGTTGCTTGCAATACCTAAGACTAGAGCTTTTTTTCCTTCTAAAAATTTCATTTACGTATTGTATATCATATTTTATTTATTATGCAGTAAAATATATTATAATTATAAAATTATAATTTGAGTAACTTAAAAATGCTAAGATTTATTAAATATACCTTTTTGATATCAATACTTACATTAGGAGGATGCTCAGAGAAACCACTAAATAGTCCTTACGGTAGTAACGATAAAAGCAGCAAAGTTTTTTACTCATCATTTCAAGAGAGACCAAAGCATTTAGATCCTGCTCGCTCATACAGTTCAAACGAATATGCATTTATAGCGCAAATATATGAACCACTGTATCAATATCATTATTTAAAGAAACCATATGAATTGATCCCATTGACAGCAAGGGAAATGCCAGAATTACATTATTTTGATAAAGATTTTAAAAATACAAAAGATAAGAATAAAGCTGTATATACTAAATATATTTTAAAAATTAAAAAAGGTATTTTGTATCAAAATCATCCAGCTTTTTTTAAAATTAATGAAGATTATATATATCACGAAATATCTGAAATCGATCTAGAGAATATAAATACTTTAAAAGACTTTAAAGATGACGAAACTAGAGAATTAACATCAGATGATTACATTTATCAAATTAAGCGTTTAGCAGATTATAAAAATCACTCGCCTATATCTGGAGTAATGCAAGATTATATTTTGGGTTTTGGTGAATATAAAAATAAATTACAAAATCTACAATTCAGTAATAGTAAGGAAAAAATTAATTTTGTAAGATCATATAACATCAAAGGTGTTAGAAAAATTGATAAATACACATTTTCAATAATTTTAAAAAAACAGTACCCGCAATTCATATATTGGTTGGCAATGCCTTTCTTTTCTCCTATGCCATGGGAGGCAGATTTATTTTATAGTCAACAAGGTCTTCAAAAGAAGAATATTACTTTAAACTGGTTTCCAGTTGGAACAGGACCATTCAAACTTACTGAAAATAATCCAAATTTAAGGATGATTTTAGAATATAACAAAAATTTCAGAGGAGAGATTTACCCTTCCTTGGAAGATAAAATAATCAATAAAAAACTGGTTTCATTTAACAATTCAAAAGAAGTACCTTTTTTAGATAAAGCTATTTATTCTCTTGAAAAAGAACAGATACCAAGATGGAATAAATTTCTTCAAGGGTATTATGACAATTCTGGAATAGCTTCAGATAATTATGATCAAGCAGTCTCATTAAATAATTCTGGAGACATATCATTAAATAAAGAGCTAGAGGATAAAGGGATTCATTTAACAACAGCAACCTCAGCTTCTACTTATTATATTGGGTTTAATATGCTCGATACTGTTATTGGTGGTCATAGCGAAAGATCTAGATTTTTAAGACAAGCAATATCAATTGCTATAGATTACGATGAATATATATCTATATTTACAAATGGAAGAGGTATTGTTGCTCAGAGTCCATTACCACCAGGCATATTTGGATATCAAGACGGAAAAAATAATTTTAATAAAACTATATTTGAGCTACAAAGTGGAAAAATAATTAAGAAAAATATAGATCAGGCAAAGAAGTTACTAACTAAAGCAGGTTATGATAATGGTATAGATAGCCAAACTGGAAAACCATTAATATTATACTTTGAGGCAACAGGAGCAGGAGCAGATACATATGCATTCCTAAATTGGCTAAGAAAACAATTTAAAAAAATAAATATACAATTAGTTACAAGAGTTACTGATTATAATCGTTTTCAGGAAAAAATGATTAGTGGAACTGGGCAAATATTCCAATGGGGTTGGAACGCTGATTACCCTGACCCCGAAAATTTCCTGTTTCTTTTGTATAGTAAAAATGGAAAAGTTAAATATGGAGGAGAAAATGCCTCAAACTATGAAAGCCAAGAATTCGATGAATTATTTTTAAAAATGAAAAACATGAGAAATTCCTCACAAAGAGGAAAAATTATAAAAAATATATTAGAAATAATTCAAAAAGACAGTCCTTGGATATGGGGTTTTCACCCAAAATCATTCTCACTCTCTCATAAGTGGGTAGAAAATGTTGAGTCAAATTTAATGGCAAATAACACGCTAAAGTATAAAAGAATAAATGATGAAATAAGATATAAGAGTATTAATTTGTGGAATAAAGCTAATTTTACATTACTGTATATTTTATTTTTTATTATTAGTATTTTTATATTTTCAGTTATATTGATGATTAGAAAAAAAGACAAAGAAAAAGTTTATGATTAAATATATTTTAAAAAGACTTATATATGCGATTCCTATTTTAATCGGAGTTAATTTGCTAACTTTTACACTATTTTTTGTTGTTAATTCTCCCGAAGAGGTTGCAAGACTTCACTTGGGAAATAAAAGGGTAACTCAAGAGCAAATTATTTCGTGGAATGAAGAAAGGGGTTACAATAATCCTCTTTTTTACAATACTGATGAAAAAGGACTAAATGCTTTTAAGGAAACAATTTTTTATGAAAAATCATTTAAGTTATTTCTTTTTGAGTTTGGTTTGTCAGATAGTGGAAGAGATATAAAGTATGATATTAAACAAAGAATGTGGCCAAGTTTGGCTATAGCACTTCCATCATTACTTGTTGGTTTATTCATTAATATTACTTTTGCATTATTTTTTGTTTATTTTAGGTCAACAAAAGTAGATTACATTGGAGTTATTTTTTGTGTTGCATTAATGTCAATATCAAGTTTATTTTATATTATTGGAGGCCAATACCTTATTAGTAAACTAATGCATCTTGTACCAATATCAGGGTATGCTCATGGATATGAGGCTATAAAATTTTTAGTTTTACCAGTAATAATAAGCGTTCTATATGGTATAGGCTCTGGCACAAGATGGTACCGCTCTTTATTTTTAGAAGAAATTGAAAAAGATTATGTTAAGACAGCAAAATCTAAAGGTCTTTCTGAAAGCGCTGTTTTATTTAATCATGTTTTCAAAAATGCACTAATTCCAATTTTAACAGGTATTGTAGTTATACTTCCATTATTATTTTTAGGAAGTCTAATAGTAGAATCATTCTTTGGAATCCCAGGCCTTGGAAGTTATACAATAGATGCAATACAAAGCCAAGATTTTGCAATAGTTAGAGCTATGGTTTTTCTTGGCACAATACTATATATATCAGGTTTAATTTTAACAGATATATCTTACACATTAGTTGATCCAAGAGTAAGGTTAAAATAATGTTCACTTTTTTACTTACAGATATATTTTTTTATTTGATTATATTTTCATTATGTATATATATTAATTATGTAAGAAAAACTCCTGATATAAAGCAAACATGGTCGCATGTTTTTAAAAACAAAACTGGAATTATATCGTCTGTAGTACTTTCTTTTTTTATGCTAACAGCATTATTGGATTCAATACATATTAAAGATAAGCTATATAATGAAAATACAGATCAATATATTTATACCTCAGAAATAAAAAGTCTTTTAGATATAATAATATTACCAATACATAAAAATTCTGAAAAGAGCTACTCGGCACCATTTTCTTCCCATTTATATTCTAAAGAAACTATAAAAATTAATAATAAAGATAAAAGAATTTACCCTAAGCTTTTACACAAAGGAAATCATAATAAGTTTTCCGAAAAAAATTCATATAATATATTTCTGACTACTTTATTTTCTTTTTTAAAAACAATTTTTATAATTTTTTTGATTTATGTATTCATATTTTATAAAAAAATATTTAAAACTAAAGATTTTTTTTATTCAGCAAAGCTTAATAAAATTTTTTTAGGATCTTTATTTTCAATGATATTTGTCATTATGTTATTTTATGATCTTGGATCACAATATTATGTTTTAGGTACCGATAAAGTCGGCGAAGACGTTTTATATAAAAGCATAAAAAGTATTAGAACTGGAATACTTATTGGAACATTAACAACAATAGTAATGCTACCATTTGCTATATTTCTTGGGATATTTGCAGGATATATTGGTGGATTTGTTGACGATATTATTCAGTACATTTATACAACTTTAAACTCAATCCCAAGTGTTTTGTTAATTGCATCAGCTATTTTAATGCTCCAAGTTTATATGACTAACAACCCTCTTGAATTTGAAAATATTTATGAGAGAGCTGATTTAAGACTTTTTTTCTTATGCATGATATTAGGCCTAACAAGCTGGACAGGATTATGTCGTTTACTGCGTGGAGAGTCAATGAAGCTTAGAGAAGTTGAGTATGTTCAAGCTTCACAAACATTTGGATTGAGCAAATTTTCTATTATAGTGAGGCATATAATCCCAAATATAATGCATATAGTTATTATTACTGTTGTGCTAGATTTTAGCGCGCTGGTACTTGCAGAGGCTGTATTATCTTATGTAAATATTGGCGTTGACCCAACAACATACAGCTGGGGGAATATGATTAACGCGGCAAGACTAGAAATGTCAAGAGAGCCAATAGTTTGGTGGTCTTTATTTTCTGCATTTTTATTTATGTTTATGTTGGTATTATTCGCAAATTTATTTTCTGATGTTGTAAGAGATGCATTTGATCCAAGAGCAAACAAAAATTATGAATGATTTACTGCAGGTAAAAAATCTATGTTTAAATATAAGATCTCATGCAGAGGAAGAGATACTAAAAGATATTAGTTTTACAATTAAAGAATCTGAAGTTGTTTCGCTAATAGGCGAGTCTGGTAGTGGAAAATCTCTTACAGCATTATCAATTATAAGATTACTAGAAGCGTCATGTAAAATAAGTAATGGAGAAGTAATATTTGCTGATAAAAATATCTTTAATCTAAAAGAAAAAGAAATGCGTGAAATTAGAAAAAAAGATATATCTATGATATTTCAGGAGCCCATGAGATCTCTTAACCCGGTAATGAGTATAAGAGAACAATTAAGAGAAGCATATATAAACTACAAAGACGTCAATTTAGAACATGAGATAATTAAGAATTTAATTTCTGTAGGGATTAATGACGCAAAAAGAGTAATAAATTTATATCCACATCAGTTATCGGGAGGTATGAAGCAAAGAGTAATGATAGCTATGGCAATTGCTTGTAAACCAAAACTATTAATTGCAGATGAACCAACTACATCTCTAGACGTAACAATTCAAAAACAAGTTTTAGATTTACTAATTGAATTAAAAGAAAAATTAAATATGGCAATATTATTTATAACACACGACCTCGCTGTGGCATCTCAAATATCAGACAGAATAGTTGTAATGAAAAACGGTAAAGTTATTGAGAATTGTGAATCTAAATTATTTTTTCAAAATCCAAAAGAACTTTATAGTAAATCATTATTAGTCTCCTCAAAGTATAATAGAAAATTAATTACGAATATTGATAATAATGATGAAGATGTTTTGAATATAAGTAATCTTAAAGTTTACTTCAAAGAAAAAAATAAATTTTTAGATAGAGAAAAATCTTATATCAAAGCGGTAGATGATATAAGTTTTTTAATAAAACCTAGTTCTACTCATGCTATTGTTGGAGAATCAGGATCTGGTAAAACAACAATAGCTAAAGCAATAATGGGGTTAACTCAAGTTACATCAGGAAATATTAAAATATTAAATAAGGATATTTTAAAAATGACTAACTTTGAGAAGAGAGATTTTAGAAAACATTACCAGATGGTATTCCAAGATCCATTTTCCTCATTAAATCCAAGGATGAGAGTTGGAGCAATAATTAAAGAAGGGTTGTGTTTTTTGAAACCAGAATTAAGTAACACTGACACAAATAAGATTCTTTATGATGTTATTAAAAACGTTGGCTTAAGTAAAGATTCCTTGAATAAATACCCCCATCAGTTTTCTGGTGGACAAAGACAAAGAATTGCTATTGCTAGAGTTTTAGTACTAGAACCTAAATTACTAGTTTGTGATGAGCCAACAAGCTCATTAGATGTTACAGTCCAAAAGCAAGTGCTTGATCTTTTGATTGATATTCAAGAAAGAACAAAGATATCATATCTATTTATATCACATGATATAAAGTTAATATCTAATATATCTGACACAATATCTGTGATGTATAAAGGCAAGATGGTTGAGAGTGGCAGCACGTTTGATATAATTAATAAAACTAAAAACGAGTATACTAAAAAACTATTAAAATCTGTTCCACAGATAAAAATATAAAAATGAACTTTAAGACATCAGAAATAAATAATTGGTACTTATCAAGAGCAGGTGAGATTAACCAGGATTTAATTATTAACTCAATAAATAAAATTTTACGCCCTTCTTTTGATAAAAATATCTTATATATTGGTACTGAAAGATTGATAAGAGAAATAATGGATAAAAGTTATAACTTTAATAGCTTTTATGTTTCAAATTCTAAAGGAGCTGATATTAAAGCAGAATTACAGAATTTACCATTTCAAAAGTCTTCAATAGACAGAATAGTATTGATACATTCTTTAGAGGTAGAACAAAATCCTCATGCAGCTTTTAGAGAAGTAAATAGAGTATTAGCTGATGACGGTGAAATTATTATAGCTGGTTTTAACAAAACAAGTTTTCTTGGTCTATATCGATTACTACCAATAAATTCTATTTTTAAAAATAAAGTATATATAAATATATCTAGATTAATTGACTGGATGTCTTTATTTTCTTACGATGTTAATAGCATCTTTAATATAAATAAAATACCTCCATTTAAAAATAATAAATTTTTAGAATTTTTAAGTTTTTTAAACGGAAATATTTTCTCAAAAATAAACTATTTCGGAAATAGTTATGTAATTTTTGCAAAAAAGAATACTTTTAAATTTATATCTGTTAAAAATTGGCATAAGAAAGATAATATAATTTTAGGAAAGTTTTCTAAACCTGTAGTTCATAATAATTATGAAAAATAATGTAGTTATATATACTGATGGTGCTTGTAAGGGTAACCCAGGTGAGGGTGGTTGGGGTGCTGTTATTGAATTTGAAGAAAGTACAAAAAAATTGTATGGATATGAAAATAATACTACAAACAATAGGATGGAAATTACAGCAGCTATAAATGCTATAAAGAGTTTAAAAATTAAATCAAATGTAGTTATACACACTGATTCTAAATACTTAATGAATGGAATTAATGATTGGATAAATAACTGGAAAAATAATAATTGGAAAACTTCTACTAAAAAAGATGTAAAAAATGTTGATTTATGGAAAGCTATAGATGATTTATCTTCAGAACATACTATTAAATGGAATTGGGTTAAGGGTCATAGTGGTAATCCAGGTAATGAAATGGCAGATGACTTAGCTAATTTAGCTATATTAAAAAAAAGTGAGAAGTTGGAATGAGTAGGCAAATTATTCTTGATACCGAAACAACGGGTCTAGATGTTTCTAGAAATCATAAAATAATAGAAATAGGATGTATTGAGCTTTTTGATAGGAAATACACTGGTAAAAAATTCCATCAGTATTTAAATCCGATGAGAGAAATAGATCAAGGAGCTATAAGTGTTCACGGCATAACAAATGAATTTCTCAAAGAGAAACCCTTATTTCAAGATATAAAAAATGATCTTTTAAATTTTATAGATGGAGCAGAGCTGATAATTCATAATGCTCCTTTTGATGTTGGTTTTTTAGAACATGAGTATAAGAAATCAAAATCAAAGGTTGAAATTTCTAGTATTTGTAAAATCTTTGACACTCTTGTTTATGCAAGAAAACTTCACCCGGGACAGAAAAATAGTCTTGATGCCCTATGTAAAAGATATGGAGTTGATAACTCATCTAGAGATTTTCATGGGGCTTTATTAGATGCAAGAATTCTTGGCGATGTATATTTATCAATGACAGGAGGCCAGATATCTTTTGATTTAGCAAAAAATAAAAGTGAAAAAAAAATCAATACTACAATAAAAAAACACATTAAAAGCTCTTTGGTATACAAAGCTAACGAAGAAGAATTAAGAAAGCATAAAGAAATATGTAATAAAATAGACGAAGCTTCTAGTGGTAGATGTATTTGGAATATCTCTAAGTTTTGATATAATGTACAGATTCAAAAAATAAATTAAAGGGCGGGAAACTCAGATGGATAAAATATTTATGTTAATAATCCTATTAATAGTAGGTTTTTGGGGGTACTTAAAATATAGCGAAGATTCAGGAAACTGGGTTGCTACTGGCAGTGCTGGAGTAATCGGAGAGTATAGTAGCTATGTTGACTGTATAGAGGGAGTAAAATCAACAGGTTTAAATCTTGAGGTAGAAGTTTTTTCTTGTAATAGAGATTAACTACTTCTTAATTTAGTTTTAGCAACTCGATTTTTTTCAATTGCCCAATCTTTATTTTTTTCTGATTGTCTCTTGTCAAATTTCTTTTTACCTTTAGCAATACCTAATTTCAATTTCACTTTATTATTTTTCCAATAAAGTGAAAGTGGTATGAGAGTTAACCCTTCTTTTTGAACCTTTCCAATTAATATATTTATTTCTTTTTGATTTAAAAGTAACTTTCTGGTTCTAGAAGGATTTTTAACGGTATCTTTATTAATGTAAGAGGGAGGAGTAATATTTGAACCAATTAAATTAACATCGCCTCTAATTATTTTTACATAAGCTTCTTTTAACTGAACTTTTAAAGCACGGATTCCTTTTACTTCCCAGCCTTCAAGCACAATCCCAGCTTCTATTTTTTCAAGAATAAAATAATCATGCCCAGCTTTTTTGTTGACAGCTATAATATTTTCTGTATTTTTAGTTCTTTGTCCCATAGTATTAACAATATTAACATAATAACAAGTAGTAACTAATGGCAATAAATAGAACTTCTTCACATGGTGAATGGTCTTCAAGAACAGCTTTTATACTGGCTGCTACAGGATCTGCTGTGGGCCTTGGTAATATATGGAAATTTCCTTATATTACAGGAGAAAATGGTGGGGGAGCATTTGTACTAATTTATATTTTATGTGTTCTTTTTATAGGTATTCCAATTATGCTTGCGGAAGTATATCTAGGCAAAAGAGGAAGACTAAACCCTATTGCATCAATAAAATATATTGCTGATAGAGAGAATAGATCAAAAAATTGGCAGTTAATAGGCTTAATAGGGATAGTAGCTGGTATATTAATTTTGTCTTACTATGGTGTTATAGCTGGCTGGACAATGGCTTATACAGTTAGAACAGCATTCGGAACACTTAACAATATTGATGCTCTAGGTGCAGCATCAATGTTCGCAGATCTTGTGTCAGACCCCGAAAGACTCTTGGCTTGGCATACAATATTTTCAATCATTACGGCAATTGTTGTCGCCAAAGGAGTAAAGTCAGGTTTAGAAAGCGCAGTTGTAAGATTAATGCCAGCGCTTTTAGTTTTATTATTAGCTTTGGTTATATTTTCAGCGATAGAGGGAGACTTTTATAACGGCTTTAAATTTATGTTATACCCTGACTTTAGTCAAGTAACATGGACGACAGTATTAATAGCTTTGGGCCAGGCATTTTTTAGTTTAAGTCTAGGAATGGGGGCTTTAATGGTCTATGGCTCTTATTTATCAAGCGAAATTTCTATACCACAAACTTGCGTAATAGTAGCTTCTTTAGATACTATAGTTGCTTTACTCGCAGGACTAGCAATTTTTCCTATAGTTATTTCTAGTGGATTAGAAATGACTCAGGGCCCTGGTTTAATATTCCAAACTCTTACAGTAGCCTTTGGAGCGATGCCAGGTGGACAATTATTTGGAACATTATTTTTTATACTATTAATATTTGCAGCATGGACTTCATCAATTTCATTGATAGAGCCTATGATAATTTGGCTGATAGAAAAATATAATATTTCAAGAATAAAGGCAGCCATTATAGCAGCAGGCACAGCTTGGTTGCTTGGAATTGGAACAATAATATCATTCAATGTTGGTTCAGAAATAAAAATATTTAATATGACAATATTTGAGTTTTTGGATTATTTGACATCCAATATACTTCTTCCAATGGGGGGGATATTGATAACAATATTTGTAGGGTGGTTAATATCGAAAGAAAATATAGATTCAGAATTAAAAATTAAGTCTAGAGTACTGAAGGCATCTTGGTATTTCTCTACAAGAATATTAGCACCAATAGCGGTAATAATAGTTATGTTAAACGCATTAGGTTTTAGTACTAATATTTTTTTATAAAATAAAAAATGGAAATTAAAAAAGAAGCAATAATTTTAAAAGATAAAAAAAAAGTTTTTAACGTTGTAAATAGAGTTGATCTATACAAAAATTTTGTACCTTATTGTTCAGATTCTAAAATCTTATCTGAAGAAAAAAATCAAATGGAGGCTAGACTTGATTTTAACCTAAAAGGGATAAAAACTACTTTCACAACTATGAATAAAATTATTGAATATGAGAGTATAGAGATGAAGCTTATAGACGGGCCATTTAAGTATTTGGATGGAAGATGGGAATTTGAAGAAATTAGCGGGAAAACTATAATAAAATTAATAATTAATTATGAAGCTAAAAATAAGATCATAGAGTATACCGTTGGAAAGTCACTAGAAAAAATTACAAACTACCTAGTTAAATCTTTTGTTAGTGAATCAAATAAATAATAATGATTAATCAAAATGATATTGAAGTTGTATATATTAGCCCAAATAATAAAATTGTGAGGACTAGTATAGCGTATAATAAAAATTTAACTCTAAAAGATTTGATAAATCACTTAATTAAAAAATCTATATTTTCAAAAGATTTTTTATCAAAAAGATATTTTGGATGTTATGGGAAAATTATTAATCTTAAATATATTATTCATGAAAATGATCGAATTGAGATATACGATAATTTGCAAATGACTCCAAACGAAAAAAGAAAATTTAACTTTGAAATGACTTAGTATTCATTTTTTAAAATCTCTTCGCTAAATATTTTCCAACTAAAATTTTCTTTAATAAGTACAATGATTTTTACTACTTCGTCAGAATACTCTTCAGATTTATAATTTTGAATAAATTTTATATTGGCTGTTTCGTTTTTTTCAATATTAAAGGTGATATTTAGATCCGTTATTTTTATTTCAATTGAGGATTTATTTTCAATTCTTTTTTTTCTATCATTTTTCCATAATTCGTGATTATTAAAATATTTAGATGAATAATCATCAATGTAGAATGATAAGTATTTTTCTATATCCTTGTTTTCCCATGAACTTTTCCATTCATCGATAACTGATTTAACTACTTCATAGTCACTTTTTCTTTCTATATTTTTAGCAAGCTGAACTTCTTTAACTTTTATATCCTTAATTTTTTCTTTAATAATTTCTGATTTTTCAGTTTTTTCATCTTGTTGTGAAATATCACTGTCTTTATCTATTTTATTTTTCGAAAAAACTTGTTCTTCGTAATCTATAGATTCGTCTTCATCGCTTATATTATTTTTAATTTCATCTCCCTTTGTACTTTCTAGTTCTATATCATCAAAAATATTATTTACGGATGCTACTTCATTATTTTTTGAGAATTCTGGAAGATCGTTATTACTAGCATTAATTTCAAATAAACCTTCATTATTCTTTGAGATTCTTTTCATGCTAATAACATTATTTTCTTTAAAAAAAATACTCACCATATTTAACTGTGTTAATTCAGGATCTCTTTTTCTGTAATACACGTAGTCCCATCTATTTTTATTAAAAATATTATTAACAACTGGTTCGCCAAGAAGAAATATTACTTGCTCTTTCGTCATGTTAATTTTTAGTGAATCTATTTTACTTTCATCAATTACGTTACCTTGCTGAACCAATACTCTATAACTCCTTAGCTGTGCATTTTCTGGTAAAAGTTGGCATCCTGTCATCACTATAGAAAGCACTATAATTACTACTAACTTAAAATTTTTCATTATTTTTTTGTGTATTGTTTCCATAAATAAGGATAATATAGTAATTATGAGTAATATAGAATTAAAAAATGCTGGCTTAAAGACTACTTTACCAAGAGTTAAGATATTAGATAAGCTGGAAAAAGCAGAAAATCACCACATGTCTGCTGAAACCATATACAAAGAACTTTTAAGTGATGGTGAGATTATAAGCTTAGCTACGGTATATAGGGTGTTAACTCAGTTTGAGGCAGCAAATATCGTAGTCAGACATCATTTTGGCAATGATAATACCCAGGCAGTTTTCGAGTTAGATCATGGCGATCATCATGACCATATGGTTTCCTTAAAGACTGGAAAAGTTGTAGAGTTTTATGATGAAATAATAGAAAACAGACAAAAAGAATTAGCAAAAAAATATAATTTTAAGATATTAGACCATAGTATGGTTTTATACGGAGAATTTTTTGATGAAGAATAGAAATTCTTTTTTAAAATATGAAGGTTAAAATAATAATTTATGAAAAGAAAAATTGGAATAGCAGCTCTTGTCCTAGGATCTTTGGCGCTAGTTTGGCTTATACTTGGCATGATTAACGTTGTTCCACTTTTGATAGAGTTGCCACAGGAAACAAGTATTAGGGCGCATGCATCCTTAGCAGTAATTTTTTTGCTAATAGGTTCTTGGGCTTTTTGGAATGAAGATTAATTTTTTAAACAGGATTTTATTATGATGAAAATTTCAGATATATGTATTTTACTTTCAGTTGCAGTTGCATTTGTAACAACCGCCTTTCTTTGGTTTCAAGGTGTTGATACAAAACAAGAGGCATTATTTACTGCGACATGGATTCCATCAATTTTGGCGTTTGCTATTTATTTCAAAATAATAGCTAGGAAAGACTAAGCATGGATGACCCACTAATATTCTTTACTGGTTGCTTCTGTTTTGCACTAGCTATAGCTGGAGCTATAATGACTGTAATAGAATTTAAACGCTTAGAGAAAGAAGATTTAAAAAAACAAGATAAAAAATAATATAGTTTTAATTTAAGATTTTTTAATCTATAAGTTCTTTTGCAAATTGCAATGTTTTATCTGTTAATTTAATTCCACCAATCATTCTTGCTAATTCATTTATTTTCATATCGTTATCTAAGTATGTAAGTTTTGTGGATGAAATATTCTTGTCCTTAGATACAAGGTAATGATGATTTGATTTAGCGGCAATCTGCGCTAGATGAGTAACGCAAAGAACTTGTGTTTTTTCAGATAGTTTAGAGAGATGGTTTCCAAGAACTTCTGATGTAGCGCCGCCAATACCTGTATCTATTTCATCAAAAATCATAGTTTCGCAATCATTATTTGATCGTGTCTCTAACTGAATTACTAAACTCAGTCTTGATAATTCACCGCCAGAAGCTATCTCGCTTAACGGAAGAAGTTTAGATTTTTTATTTGTCTTTATTAAAAAGACTATTTTGTCATATCCATTATTGCTTATTAAAGTTTTATCTGATGCTATACTAATTTTGAATTGGCAATCAGACATACCAAGTTTCTTTAACTCCGAGCTTATTTTTTTTTCTAATAATAGTGATTGCTTAATTCTTATCTTAGATATCTCTTTTGCAATAAGATGATAATTCAGTAGATTCTCTTCAATCTTTTTATTTTTATTTTCAATATTTTCTTTATTTTTTTTTAGATCGTTTAGTAAATCTTGTTTTTCATATAAAATATTTATTAAATTTTTTTCATTTACGTTATATTTTCTTGAAAGATTATTTAGAGATAATATTTTTTCGTTAAGAAAAGTAAGTTTTTCATTATCAATATTTATAGAGTTTTCATATTTTTCCAATATTTTAAATAAATTTCTGAGTTGTTCTTGAATACTTATATTAGTATCAAGTAAGTCATCTGAGTTTTCATCAATATTTCTAATATCCTCTAAATTTTTATTAACATCTGAAAGTAGCGAGTTAATATTAATACTATTATCACTTTCAATTAAGTTTTTACTTTCGTTAATTTTTTTTATTAAAATATCAGCGTTACTTAGTTTTTTGTAATCTTGATAAACTTTCTCGTAATCATCATGATCTAGAGCTTCATTTTCAAGCTCATTCACCTCATATTCTAATAATGATACTTTCTCATTATATTCCTCATTAGTTAAAGCTATTTCTGAAAGTGATTTACTTATATTTTTTATCTCTATTAAAATATCCTTAATTTTTTTCTTTTTTTCACTAATATTTATAAAGTTATCTAATCTATTTCTTTGTTCATCACTAGATAGTATTAATTGATTTTCGTGTTGACCATGTATATCAATTATTAAATTACCTATTAATTTTGCTGTACTTGAAGTTACTGGTTTATCATTGATATATATTTTCGAAGTATTTTTTGTGTTAATTTTTCTTCTAAATATACAACTTTTATCGTCGTTCAGATCTTTTTCTTTTAAAATTCCTAAAATATTTTTATTTGACACGTTGAAATGGCATATTATTTCTGTATCTATATGTTCATTTCTTGATATTTTATTTGTCTTTTTATTTCCTAGCACTACATTTATTGCATCAATTAAAATTGATTTACCAGCACCTGTTTCTCCAGTAAGTACCGACATATTTTCATGGAAATCTATTTCTATCTCATCAATAATTGCAAAATTTTTGATATAAATACTTGATAACATAAATGCTTATGGTTTGTATCCCCATCCTAATTTTTCTCTCAATATAGAAAGGAAATTTATACCTGGGGGTTGAATTAGCTTCAGAGTGACAGTACCTTTACTTATTCTAATTGTGTCATTTGCTTCTATTGGTACATTAATTTGCCCATCAAAAGTAACACTAGCATTAGTATGTGATTTGTCAGAAAGTTTTATCTCGATAATGCTGTTCATATCAATCACAATCGGTCTATTACTTAACAAATGTGGACATATTGGAACCATTACTAAAGCTTCCATTGTAGGTTCTAATATTGGTCCACCACATGATAGTGAATACGCTGTAGATCCAGTTGGAGTTGAAACAACTAGACCATCGGCATTCACTGTGTATAGCTTTTCACCATTTAGGGTTGTGTCCATTTCAATCATTCTTACAGCATCTTTACTATGGATTACAACATCATTAAAAGATATATTTTTTGAAATTTCTTTGCCATTTCTTATAACAGTACCGATCAAAGAAATTCTTTCATCTACAGAATAATTGTCGGATAAAATACTTTCTAAATTTTCCTCAATATGATTTGGAGATATGTCTACTAAGAAACCAAGTCTTCCTCTATTTATACCGCATATGGGTATATTTGCTTTTGCCAGTTCTTGAGCAGACCTTAGAAGAGTACCGTCTCCACCAATTATAAAACCAATATCACATTTATTTTTTATTGTCTCAATATTTGTAGATTCTTTATTTTTCAATAGAGCACTTGAGTTATCATCTAAAAAATACTTAATATTTTTACTGTCTAGGTAATTTATTACCGTATCTAGACTGTCTTTTACGCTATTGTCATCAATTTTAGAGATAATCGCGATATTTTTGAACATTGGCATTAAACCCCCTATATACTTACCTAACATTATAATATAAGTATTATAATCTATTTTATAATATTATATTATTAAAAAAAAACTTATAATTTTTTTATGGAAAATTTAAACACAAGACAAGAATTACTTCTAAAAGCACTAATAGAAAGCTTTATTTCAGATGGCCAACCAGTTGGCTCTTCAAAGCTTTCTAAAACACCAGATATTGGTATTAGCTCAGCAACAATTAGAAATGTTTTTGTTGACCTAGAAGATTTGGGTTATATATATTCGCCTCATAAATCTGCTGGAAGAGTTCCTACAGAATTAGCCTATAGAATGTTTGTAGATAAAATGATCAAAGTTCAGCCTGTTAATAATACTTTAATTAAAAAACTTAAATTAAACTTAACTCAAGATAACGAGAGAAAACACATTGTACAAAATACAAATGAAATTCTATCTAACATAACCGGACTCGCTGGAATAATATCATTGCCAACACATGCAAAAATGGAGCTAAAGCAAATTGATTTTTTACAGCTAAGTGATAATAAAATATTAGCAATATTAATAAATAAAAATAATAATGTTGAGAATAAAATTATCAATTTAGATAAAAATTATACTTCATCAGAATTACAAGAAGCTGCAAATTATCTTAATTCAATAATATCTGGACAATCAATACATCATATTAGAAAAATATTATTAAATGAACTAGATGATATGAGAAGAGACATGAATAGTATAATGTCATCAGCAATAACATTTGGTAAGAAACTTTTTTTAGATGCTGATGATAAACAAAAGAATGATGATCTTTTGGTTAGTGGTCAAACAAGATTAATGAATTGTAAAGAATTGTCCGATATTGATAAACTAAAAACCTTGTTTGAAGCTTTTAGTGAAAAAAATAACATATTACATTTATTAGATAAAAGTATATCTTCCGACGGTGTGAAAATTTTTATCGGTGCAGAGTCTGGGTATAATGTTTTAGATGATTGCAGTGTAATAAGTGCTCCTTATAAATTTGATAATGATGTTGTTGGGGTGCTTGGTGTAATTGGTCCTAAAAGAATGGCTTATGATACTGTAATACCAATTGTAGATATTACAGCTAAATTATTAACTGAAGCCTTGAAATCTTCAAATTAATCCTCATATAAGAATCGTTCGTACAAAATAAATAACAGGAATCAAATGAAAAAAGAAGATAATGAAGATATTTTAAATAATGAGCTCAATAATCCTTCTAAAGAAGAGATTTTGGAAAATAGTATTAATACATCCGATAAAGAGCCAATAGATGAAAAAGCAATATTAATAGAAGAAAATGCCAAATTAAACGATTTGTTACTTAGGTCTAAAGCTGAATTAGATAATTTTCAAAAAAGAGTATTAAAGCAAATACAACAAGCTCAATTATACTCAACTGAAAAACTCTCATCGGAACTATTAGTTATAATGGACAGTCTAGAGGCAGCTGAAAAATTATCCAAAGACCCTAATTTGAAGGTTGAAAGTCTAATTGAGGGTAATAATTTATTGCTTAAAACTACAAAAGAAGTTTTTGCTAAACTTGAAATTGAAGAAATTAATCCAATAAACGAGGATTTTAATCCAGATTATCACCAAGCGATGGCCACTAAAGATTGCAAAGATTCTGAAAATACTATACTTGAGGTCATGCAAAAGGGTTATAAGCTGAAATCAAAACTATTAAGACCAGCTTTGGTAATTGTTTCTAAAAAAATTCAATAATTTCTTGAATTTTTAAAATGTGTCCACATATATAAACTAACAAAGATATTAACTAATTAATGAGGTTGAGAAATGGGTAAAATTATAGGTATTGATTTAGGTACAACAAATTCATGTGTTTCAGTAATGGAAGGTGATCGACCTAAAATTATTGAAAATAGCGAGGGTGATAGAACTACTCCTTCTGTTGTTGCATTTACAGACGCAGAAACTTTAGTTGGGCAGTCTGCAAAAAGGCAATCAGTAACAAACCCAGAAAAAACTGTATATGCAGTTAAAAGATTTATTGGTAGAAAGTATTCTGATAAGGAAGTGCAGAAAGATAAAGCCATTCTTCCTTACAATATTGTTGAGGCAGATAATGGTGATGTATGGATTCAAATTGATGATAACAAAATGGCGTTACCAGAAATATCTGCAAAAGTTCTAATGAAAATGAAAAAAACTGCTGAAGAATATTTAGGCTCAGAAGTAACTGATGCAGTTATTACTGTCCCAGCATATTTCAATGATTCTCAGCGACAAGCGACAAAAGATGCAGGTAAAATTGCTGGTCTAAACGTTCAAAGAATAATAAATGAGCCAACAGCTGCAGCTGTAGCATATGGACTTGACCAAAAAAAAGGTGATAAAAAAATTGCCGTATATGATCTCGGTGGCGGAACATTTGACGTATCAATAATTGATATATCTGATATTGATGGTGAAAATCAAATAGAAGTTCTTTCTACAAATGGAGATACACAGCTTGGTGGTGAAGATTTTGATTCAAAATTAATTGATCATATAGTTGAAGAATTTAAAAAAGAGCAAGGTTTTGATTTAAGATCAGATCCTTTAGCTTTACAAAGATTAAAAGATGCTTCTGAAAAAGCTAAAATAGAATTATCAAATGGACAACAAGCAGATATAAACATTCCTTACATTACGGCCGATGCAAGTGGTCCAAAACATTTAAACATGAAAATCACTAGAGCATTATTCGAGTCAATGGTTGAGGGTTTAGTTAAGAGAACTATAACTCCATGCGAAGTTGCTTTAAAGGATGCTAAATTGTCAAAAAGTGATATTGACGATGTGATACTTGTAGGTGGCCAAACTAGAATGCCATTAGTTCAAAAAATTGTTAAAGAATATTTTGGAAAAGAACCAAGAAAAGACGTTAATCCAGACGAAGCAGTAGCAGCAGGCGCTGCAATTCAAGGTGGAGTATTAGCTGGAGATGTAACAGATGTATTATTATTGGATGTTACTCCTCTATCTTTAGGTATTGAAACTATGGGTGGAATCATGACAAAGCTTATAGAGAAGAATTCAACTATCCCAACAAAACAAAATCAAACATTCTCTACAGCAGAAGATAATCAAACTGCAGTAACAGTTCATGTTCTTCAAGGTGAAAGAGATATGGCTTCAGGTAATAAATCATTGGGTCAGTTTAATCTATCAGATATTCCACCAGCTCAAAGAGGTGTTCCACAAATAGAAGTCACCTTTGATATTGACGCAAATGGAATATTAAACGTATCAGCGAAAGATAAAGCAACTAATAAAGAGCAATCCATTATTATTAAATCATCAAGTGGTTTGTCAGATGATGAGATTGAAAAAATGGTTAAAGATGCTGAGTTACATGCTGAAGAAGATAAAAAATTCCAAGAAATTGTTAATTTAAAAAATCAAGGGGATGCGCTTGTTCATGCAACAAATAAATCTCTTGATGAGCTTGGAGAAAAAGTTACAGAAGATGACCAAAAAAATATCAAGGAGAAAAATGAAGCTCTTTCAGAGGCATTAAAAACTGACGATAAAGATTCAATTGAAAAATGCATAAAAGAACTTTCTGAAGCTTCTGCAAAAATGGCTGAAATGATGTATGCTGAGCAAGCAGCAAAAGCTCAAGAGAATCCAGAAACTTCAACAGATGAAGCAAATGCAAACTCTGAAAATGACGCAGATGTTGTTGATGCAGAATATAAAGAAGTTAATAACGATAAGAAATAATTTAAGAGTATAAGAGTCATATGGATTACTATGGAGTTTTAGGTCTTAGTAAAGGCGCGTCTGGCGATGAAATCAAAAAAGCTTTTAAGAAAAAAGCTATGAAATTCCACCCAGACAGAACTGGCAATGATCAAGCAGCAGAAGCAAAATTTAAAGAAGCAAAAGAAGCTTACGACGTACTTTCAGATCCTCAAAAAAAATCTATGTATGACCAGTACGGAACAACAGATTTTGGTGGTGGTGGTTTTGGTGGTCATTCTCAAGGCGGTTTTAACCCTTCTGGATTCGAAGATGTTTTTGAAGATCTTTTTGGGGATATTTTTGGTGGAGGCCGCTCTAGAAACCCAAATCGAGCATACAAAGGTGCTGATTTAGAATACCATCTCCAATTGTCTCTTGAAGAAGCAGCCTTTGGAATCGAAAAAGTTGTAAAATTTAGAACAAATAATGATGACAAAGAAATTTCTGTTTCAATTCCTGCTGGTGTTGATAATGGTGACCGTATAAGGCTTTCTGGTAAAGGCGAGCCTGGTATTAATCAAGGTCCGCCGGGAGACCTCTTTATTAGAGTAGTTTTAGAAAAACACTCAATATTTGAAAGAGATGGGAATAATTTATATTGTAACGTACCAATTTCTTTTGCTGAAGCCACTATAGGCGCTGAGATTGAAATTCCTACCCTTAGTAGTAATAAAGTTTCTATCAGCATACCTCCTGGCACACAAACAGGAAAATATTTTAGGTTAAAAGGAAAAGGAATAAAATCAGTTAGAGGCGGAGCTGTTGGCGATTTACTATGTTCAGTACAAATTGAAACACCTGTAAATTTATCCGAAGAACAAAAAAACCTACTATCGCAGTTTGATGAAAAACTTAAAAATAGTAAGAAAAAACATAGTCCAAAGTCAGAGTCTTGGATCGATGGGTTAAAAAATTTCTTTAAATAGAAATTTTCTTTTAGTCCTAACCAAACTCTATGTTAATATAATGTAATTTTAATAATCACTATATTTAATAATGCCTATAAAAGTTTGCATACCTGGAATTTCTGGAAAAATGGGAATTGAGATAGCAAAACTAGTACTATTAGACGAATCTAATATGACTTTGTCAGCAGGAGTAATTAGAGATCAGGCCAAAACTGTTCAATGTATTCCAAATATAGACAGTAAGATTATTACAACAGATCTTGACCAAGCAATCTCAAATTGTGATGTCTGTATTGATTTTACCCGTCCAGAATACTCAATGGAAATAATAGATTCTTGTATAGCAAATAATAAAAAAATAGTAATTGGAACTACTGGTTTTTCAGACGATCAGATTAAAATAATTGATGATGCTAGTGAAAAAATATCAATTCTTAAAGCCTCCAATATGAGTATAGGTATAAACTTATGTTTAAAATTAGTTGAACAAATATCATCTTCAATTGGTGATATTTCAGATATTGATATTATAGAGCATCATCATAAGCATAAAGTTGATATGCCGTCGGGCACCTCTTTAGCATTTGAAGATTCTATTGAAAAAAACCTAAAGAGTAAAAAAAATATAAAACATCATTGTTTAAGAGTAGGTAATGTTGTCGGAGATCACATGGTTAAATTCACATTAGGTAATGAATCTATAGAAATAAATCATAGAAGTTTTGATAGAAAAATTTTTGCAGAAGGTGCTGTTTTGGCAATAAACTGGATCTCAGACAAAGACAAAGGTTTGTATACAATGAGTGATGCGCTTTCTTTATAAAAATTGCGTTGATTAAATAAAATAATTTATAGGAAATACTTTTGCAACAAGCTATCTTAATCTTAGAAAATGAAGAAATCTTTTACGGTATTTCAGTAGGGTATAAAGCAGATTCCTATGGTGAAATAGTCTTTAATACATCAATGACAGGATACCAAGAGGTTGTAACAGATCCATCATATAAAAATCAAATTATTACTTTCACTTACCCACATATTGGCAATGTTGGTATTAATAAAGAGGATGAAGAATCAAATTCATCTTACGTAAGTGGTTTGGTATTAAGTGAGATCCCTACTAAACCGTCAAACTGGAGATCAAAAACAGATTTTTCAAAATATTTGAAAAAAAAGAAAATAGTTTGTATAGCAGATTTAGACACTAGACATATAGCTTCAATGATAAGAAACAATGGCGCAATGAAAGCATGTATTATCCATAATGAAAAAGATATTAATAAAGCTAAGAAAGAATTAATAAATTATTCTGGAATTATCGGTTCTGAACTCGCCTCTAAAGTTTCTTCAAAAAAGAAGTATTCTTTTACCGAAAATACCTTTCAGTATAAAAAAGAAAATCATTCTAGTAGTAAACAACTTAAGGTAATCGCTTATGACTTTGGTGTTAAAAAAAATATACTTCGTATACTTAATTCAATGGGATGTGAAGTTCAGGTGGTGCCAGCAAAAACATCAGCAGACGACATTTTATCTTTAAAGCCAAACGGAATATTTTTATCAAATGGACCAGGTGACCCAGAACCATGTGAATTTGCTATTAGTTCAATTAAAGATCTTTTTAATAGCAATATTCCAATATTTGGAATTTGCTTAGGCCACCAATTAATTTCTTTAGCTAGCGGGGCAAAAACAGAAAAAATGAAGTATGGTCATCATGGAGCTAATCATCCAGTTATAGATATAAAAACTGGCAAAGTAATGATCACAAGTCAAAATCATGGTTTTGTGGTTGAAGAAAAATCTTTGCCAAAAACTTTTATGGTTACTCATAGATCTTTATTTGATAACACTATACAAGGTATAAAGCATAAAAAACTTCCAATATTTAGTTTCCAAGGACACCCAGAAGCATGCCCAGGACCACAAGATGTTAATCACTTATTTGAAGTCTTTATTAATTTTATGAAGAAGAATATAAATGCCAAAAAGAAATGATATTAAAAAGATATTAATTTTAGGAGCCGGCCCAATTGTTATTGGCCAAGCTTGTGAATTTGATTATTCTGGTGTGCAAGCCTGTAAGGCATTAAAAGAAGAGGGGTACTCAGTTGTTTTAGTTAATTCAAATGTTGCAACAATAATGACCGATCCAGAGATGGCTGATGCAACTTATATTGAGCCTATCAATCATTCAATTGTAGAAAAAATAATAAAGATAGAAAAACCAGATGCAATATTACCAACAATGGGTGGGCAAACTGCTTTAAATTGTGCGTTAGATTTAGACAGATTAGGTATCTTAAAAAAATATAATGTTGAGATGATTGGTGCTTCAAAAAAAGCAATTGATTTGGCGGAGGATAGAGCTCAATTCAAAGAGGCAATGAAAGAAATTAACTTAGATAGTGCAAAATCTTTTGTCGTAGGTGATATAGATGAAGCTATAAATAAGCAAAAACAAATAGGTTTCCCGGTAATTATAAGACCTTCATTTACTCTTGGAGGAAGTGGTGGTGGCATAGCTTACAATTTAGAAGAGTTTGTTGAAATATCAAAAAGGGGGTTGGATGTATCTCCAACAACAGAAATTCTTTTAGAAGAGTCTCTATTAGGATGGAAAGAATATGAGATGGAAGTTGTAAGAGATTCTAATGATAATTGTATAATAATATGCTCAATAGAGAACTTTGATCCTATGGGTGTGCATACTGGAGATTCAATTACTGTAGCTCCAGCGCAAACTCTTACAGATAAAGAGTATCAAATAATGAGAAATGCATCTATTGCTATACTAAGAAAGATTGGAGTGGACACTGGGGGTTCTAATGTGCAATTTGCAGTAAATCCTAAAAATGGAAAATTAGTAGTTATAGAAATGAATCCAAGAGTTTCAAGATCTTCAGCTTTAGCATCAAAAGCAACAGGGTTTCCAATAGCTAAAATTGCGGCAAAACTTGCTATAGGATATTCTTTAGATGAGTTACAAAACGAAATAACAGGTGGTGCAACACCAGCATCATTTGAGCCAACTATTGATTATGTTGTAACAAAAATACCTAGATTTGCTTTTGAAAAATTCCCCAATGCTAATAATAGATTAACAACTCAAATGAAATCTGTAGGGGAAGTAATGTCAATAGGAAGAAATTTTCAAGAATCATTACAAAAAGCGCTATCAAGTTTAGAATTAGATATAAGCGGTCTTGATAAATTAGAAGAATTTCAAGAGCTGGATGATTTTAAATTTGAATACGAATTAAAAGAACCAGGCCCAAGTAGAATTCTTTACATAGCTGAAGCATTTAGAAAAAATTATTCGGTCGATCAAGTACAAAAAATTTCTACTATTGATCCTTGGTTTTTAGAGCAAATTTTTAATCTAGTAGATATAGAAAAAGAAATTTCACATAAAAAAATTAAAGATGTATCTTTAGAAGATCTTTTATCTTATAAGAAAAAAGGTTTTTCAGATATTAAAATTGCAGATCTTATGAAAACAACTCAACACGTTGTTAGAAAAAAAAGAGAAAGAAATAATATTAAACCTGTTTACAAAAGAGTTGATACATGTGCCGCAGAGTTTCCTACTACCACATCATATTTATATTCTACTTACGAACAATTTTGCGAATCATCACCTACAAACAACAAAAAAATTATTGTAATTGGAAGTGGCCCCAATAGAATTGGCCAAGGAATAGAATTTGATTATTGTTGTGTCCATGCATCTAAAGCTGCTCAAGAATTAGGTTATGAAACAATTATGATTAATTGTAATCCTGAGACTGTATCGACAGATTATGACACATCCGATAGACTATATTTTGAACCTATAACACTTGAAAGCGTGCTAAATATAGTTGATATAGAAAAACCTAATGGAGTTATTGTTCAATACGGTGGGCAAACTCCTTTAAAATTAGTTAATGATCTAGCTAAATTTGGAGTACCAGTTATTGGCACTTCTTCTAAATCTATTGATGCAGCAGAAGATAGGGAGAAATTTAAAGATATACTTAAGGATATAGATGTCCTTCAGCCTGCAAATAGCACTGCTAGAAATAGAAAGCAGGCTTTAAAGGAAGCAGAGAAAATTGGCTATCCAATAATTGTTAGGCCATCATATGTTTTGGGCGGAAGGGCTATGGAAGTGATATATGACTCTGAAGAGCTTAAAAAATATATTGCCGAAGCTGTAAGAGTATCAAATGATGCGCCGGTATTAATAGATAAGTTTTTGAATGAAGCTATAGAGATAGATGTTGATGCTGTTAGAGATCTTGATGGTGATGTTTTCATAGCTGGAATTATGCAGCATATTGAAGAGGCAGGGGTGCATTCTGGTGACTCTGCATGCTCAATACCCACATATTCAATTAGTAAGGCGCAAATAAAATTAATTAAAGAAATTACAATAAAGATGGCAGATAAATTAAATGTAAAAGGTTTAATGAATGTCCAATTTGCAATCAAAGATAAAAAAATATTTGTTATAGAAGTTAACCCAAGAGCTTCAAGAACAATTCCATTTGTTTCAAAATCTATAGGTATTTCCGTGGCAAAAATAGCAGTCAAATGTATGCTTGGGATAAGTATTAAAAAGCAAAAATTACCAAGAAAAATAAAACACAAATTTTATTTCGTTAAAGAAGTTGTTTTTCCTTTTTTAAAGTTTCCTGGAGTTGACCCAATATTAGGGCCAGAAATGAAATCTACAGGTGAAGTTATGGGTATAGGAAAAAACTTTGGCGAAGCGTTTGCAAAATCTCAAATATCTACAAACGTTGTAATCCCTGAAAATGGAACTGCTTTTATAAGCGTAAAAAATGAGGATAAAAAATATATTATAGATGTTGCTAAAAAACTTTTAAAATTTAATTTCAGTTTAGTTGCAACCCATGGAACTCAGGAATTTTTAATTAAAAATAATATTGAGTGTAAAAGAGTAAATAAGGTAAGAGAAGGAAGAACTCACATAGTTGATATGATTAAAAATAATGAAATAGATTTAATTGTAAATACAACGCAAACCAAGCAGGCTATCAAAGATTCATACTTGATAAGAAGAGAGGCGCTACAATACAAAGTCTGTTACACAACCACTATTGCTGGTGCAAATGCATTAGTTGGAGCAGTGTCTTACTCAAAAAATTTAGATGTCTACAAGTTACAAGATATTTTTAAACTTGCGTAAAAACACTATCATCTTCATAATTAATACATGGATAAATTTCCGATAACAGTAAACGGTGAAAGAAAACTCCGTGAAGAACTTGATCATCTAACAAATATTGATAGACCAAGAGTAATAGACTCTATTTCTATTGCTAGAGAGCATGGTGATTTAAAAGAAAATGCTGAATATCATGCTGCTCGTGAGCAACAGAGTTTTATAGAGGGTAGAATTAAAGATATAAAATTGAAGTTATCGAATGCAGAAATTGTTGATCCGAAAAAAATTACTACAGATAAAGTTGTTTTTAGTGCAAAAGTGAAACTTTTTGATTTTGAAAGTGAAAAAGAAATTATATATTCAATTGTTGGTGATGACGAAGCTGATATAAAAAGTAGTATGATTTCTATAAATTCGCCTATTGCAAGATCTTTAATTGGAAAAGTTGAGGGTGATATTGCCTTAGTAGAAACCCCAAGTGGTAATAAAGAGTTTGAGATACTAAACATATCTTATGAGTAAAAAATCTTCAAAATGGTATAAATCTCATATTAATGATGAGTTCGTCAAACTTGCAAATAAAGAGAATTGGCGTTCAAGAGCTGTTTTTAAATTGAAAGAAATCGATGAAAAGTATAATTTAGTTAAAGCTAATTCAAAAATTATTGATCTTGGAAGTGCTCCAGGAGGTTGGAGCCAGTACGCTGCTAGAAAACATAAAAATATAGAAATTATTGCTGTTGATTTGCTTCATATGGAAAGTTTAGAAAATGTAAATTTTGTACAGTCAGATATTGCAGATTTTGGGAAAAATTACGTTAAAAAGGGCGGTTTTAGTAAAATTGACCTTGTAATGTCAGATATTGCCCCTAATATAAGTGGTATAGGGAGTGCAGATGTTCCAGCAATGCTAAATTTAGCCGATATAGTTGTAGAGTTTGCTTTAACTGCGCTTAATGATTCAGGTAATTTGCTGATAAAATTGTTTCAAGGCAAGGGTACAGATGAGTACTTAAAACAGACTAGAAGTTATTTTAATAAAGTTAGAATAATTAAACCGAAAGCTTCAAAGTCAAATAGCAGAGAAATATATATGTTAGCAACAAGTTTGAAAATAAATCAATAACCCAGGATTAATAATTATGAATGATATGTTAAAAAATATGTTGGTTTGGATAGTTATAGCTGTCGTAATTATGTCAGTATTTAATAATTTTTTACCACAAAAAGAAAATTCTACCAATCTTTCATATTCGGAATTCATAAATCAAGTTAAAGACAATCAAATCGAAAGCGTTTTGATAGAAGCAGATGGAAAAACAATATCTGGAACTTATAAAAACGGAACAACTTTTTTAACCTACGGTTTGAATGATCCAAAGTTAGTTGATGACTTGTTATCTAATAATATTGAGATTCTTACGGAACCACCTGCTAAACCATCTTTATTTTTACAAATATTAATACAATGGTTCCCAATGTTACTTCTCATAGGAGTTTGGTTATTCTTTATGAGGCAAATGCAAGGCGGATCTGGCGGCAAAGGAGCAATGTCTTTTGGAAAGAGTAAGGCTAAAATGATGACAGAAGATCAAAATAAAGTTACTTTTGCAGACGTTGCTGGAGTTGAAGAAGCTAAGGAAGAAGTTGAAGAGTTAGTTGATTTTTTAAAAGATCCGTCAAAGTTTCAAAAATTAGGTGGTAAAATTCCTAAGGGTGTTTTAATGGTGGGGTCGCCGGGTACTGGAAAAACATTATTAGCTAGAGCAATTGCTGGTGAGGCGAAAGTTCCATTCTTTACAATATCTGGTTCAGATTTTGTTGAAATGTTTGTTGGAGTTGGTGCGTCAAGAGTTAGAGATATGTTTGCGCAAGCTACAAAACATGCCCCATGTATAATATTTATAGATGAGATTGATGCTGTTGGAAGACATAGGGGTGCTGGTGTTGGCGGAGGACATGATGAACGAGAGCAAACTCTAAACCAATTATTAGTTGAAATGGACGGTTTTGAGGGTCATGAGGGAACAATAGTTATTGCAGCTACGAACAGGCCTGATGTTTTAGATCCTGCTCTACTTCGCCCTGGTAGATTTGATAGGCAAGTAGTTGTTCCTCTTCCAGATATAAGAGGCAGAGAACAAATACTAAAAGTACATATGAGAAAAGTACCAATTGCTGACGATGTTGTTGCATCAATTATAGCTAGAGGAACTCCTGGTTTCTCAGGTGCAGATTTAGCAAATCTTGTGAATGAAGCAGCATTATTTTCTGCAAGATCTAATAATACCAAGGTAGGGATGAATGAGTTTGAATTAGCAAAAGATAAAATTATGATGGGTGCAGAAAGAAAATCCATGGTTATGAGCGAGGATGAAAAAAAACTTACAGCCTATCATGAGTCTGGTCATGCAATAGTTGGTAGGTTAGTCCCAGAACATGACCCTGTTCACAAAGTAACTATTATACCTAGAGGGAGAGCATTAGGTGTGACCATGTTTCTACCAGAGGACGATAGATATAGCAATAATAAGCAAAGACTAGAAAGTCAAATTTGTACACTATATGGTGGGAGAATTGCTGAAGAATTAATTTATGGAAAGGATAAAGTTACAACTGGAGCCTCAAATGATATTGAAAGAGCTACAGAGATAGCTAAAAACATGGTTACAAAATGGGGCTTATCTGAAAAAATGGGACCAATGTCATATTCTGATGAAGAGGGTGAGGTTTTCCTTGGACGATCTGTTACTCAAACTAAAACAATGTCTGATGATACTGCTAATGATATAGATTCAGAAGTTAGGTTGCTAGTTGATAAGTCATATACCACAGCAACTAAGATGATTAAAGATAATATGGATAAGCTTCACGCGATGTCAGAAGCACTTATGACATATGAAACTATAGATAAAGATCAAATTGATGATATTATGGCTGGAATAAAACCTCGCCCACCAAAAGGATGGGATGATAAAAATGATGATGATGATAAATCTTCCTCTAACAGTAGTGATATCAAAGAATCAGGTTTTTCTGATCCGGCAAGTAATCACTAAAAAAAATAATGTCTAAAAAGTATTTTGGTACTGATGGAATTCGTGGTGAGTTCAGTGTCCCCCCGTTGACAGAAAATTTCTTCATATTATTAGGTGCCGCAATAGCTAAATCTCTTCTCCAGTTCAAACATTGTAAGAAAAGAATACTGTTTGGATGTGATACAAGAGAATCCTCTTATAAAATAATAAATTTAATTTCTTTAGGATTAAACTCAGAGGAATGCAGTATTAGTAATGCAGGTATAATTTCAACTCCAGCAATAGCTTTTTATACAAAGAAAAATAAATATGATCTTGGGATTGTGGTTAGTGCTTCACATAACTTATATAAAGATAATGGAATAAAAATATTTGATAAGGATGGATATAAGATTACTTTTGAAGATGAAAATCATATTGAAAATTATATTGAGAAACTAGTTAATGAAAATTATCAATGTAAAAAAAGTAATTATAATTTAATTGATGTATCTGAGGACATACAGAAAGAGTATACAGAGTTTTGCTTAAAAAATATAAATTTAAATAAGAGTGCTAATAATAATATAAAATTGACATTAGACTTAGCTAACGGAGCAAATTTCAAAGTTGGAAAAGATATTTTTAACAAAGCAGGATTCTTAGTAAATTGTTACAATGACAAACCTAATGGTAAAAATATCAATGATAGATGCGGTTCAACATATTTAAAGAATTTACCGGATCAAATTAAAAAAGATTGTTCTGAATATGGAATATCTATGGATGGGGATGGAGATAGGGTTGTTATTGTTGATAAGTACAACAATATTCTTGACGGTGACGATATCCTATATACTATTGTTAGGGGGAAAATAATTAATCACGAAACAGTTCCTGGTGTAGTTGGAACAACTATGACTAATTATGCCTTAGAAATTTATTTGAAAAAGGAAGGTATTGAATTCATAAGAACTAATGTAGGCGATAAATATGTACTCGATGAAATGAAGAAAAATGGTTACGATCTAGGTGGAGAGACTTCAGGACATATATTAATGCTAAACTATTCAACATCTGGAGATTCAATTTTAGCGGCGCTACAATTTTTATTTTATTCTGACATTCTAGCTAAAAATAAAATAAATAGTATATTAGAAAAATATCCACAAAAAATTACAAACATATTTTTCAAACAAGACTTACAAGAAAATATTATTAATATTACAATTAAAGAAGCTTCAGAAAAATTTTTAAATAAAGATTTAAGATTAATAATTAGAAAATCTGGAACAGAAAATTGTATAAGAATTATGGTAGAGGCGAAAGATAAAGGTATTGTTGAAAACATGAGTATGAAGATTAAAGATTATATTGAAGATAAACTAAAAGCGTTATCATGAAAAAAATTATTGCTGCAAATTGGAAAAATAACGGAAGTACAAAGTTTGTAAAAGACTACCTTAATTTTTTTCTTAAGAATAAAAATTCAAATAATGAAATAATTATATTTCCACCGGATCTTTATATCAATCAAGTCAATAGTTATAAAAATAAGAAAAGTTTTTCAATTGGTGGTCAAAGAATAAATACTGATGGTGGTGATACTCATACTAGCGGTACAACAAGTAAAATGTTTATTGATAATGGATGTGATTATATTTTAGTAGGTCATTCAGAAATTAGAAGCTTGATAGATCAAGTGACTTTTGGGGCAGCAAAAGATTTATATGGCTCTAGTGGTTTACAAACTATTTTTTGTGTTGGTGAAGATGAAGATACAAAAAATAGCGGCAATACTAGTAATGTTCTTGAGAGCCAGCTTGAGGATTTATGTAATAAAGAAAATTATCCTACTGATCATCTCTTAGATCAAAAAGTTGATTATATAAAGCAGTGTACAAATACTAGTCTAGAAAAAGCTATTATTGCTTATGAGCCAGTATGGGCAATAGGATCTGGCAATACTCCAAATATAAAAGATATATCATGTATACATAGATTCATTAAAACTTATGTCTCAGAAAACCACCCTTTTGCGAAAGAAAAAGATATAATGGTGCTTTATGGAGGGAGTGTAAATTTAAAAAACGCCAAAGATATTCTTTCTGCTCCATATGTTGACGGAGTCTTAATTGGAGGAGCTTCTT
>CAJYAP010000001.1 GCA_913065025.1 uncultured Gammaproteobacteria bacterium | reverse complement strand
TGGTGGAGGCGGCGGGGATTGAACCCGCGTCCGCAAATCCTCTGCCTTTGGTACTACATGTTTAGCTTCGTTATCTAATTTCATGCAACAAATGTTAACGAGCAGACATTTAATTACACTATCCAATTGAGTTTCGCAGTTATTCTAATGGCGAGAATAAAGGCTATCTTGTGTTAAGCGACACCAAACGGAAATGCACAAGCACGTTTCTGAATGATGACCAGCAGGATTAAGCTGCTAGTGCGTAGTTGTCTTCGTTTGCAACTATAAGTTTATAGCATTTTTAACGAGAATAGCTATGTACTCGACATGCACCTAGGGTTTTGCAATCCACGTCGAATCCAGATCGCCCCCGAGACTTTATTGTACTATATTGTATATATAGTTAAAATAGACTGGCGATTATATAGTTTTTTGTTATTTAAACAACAAATTAAAGATAATGAATGATAATAGTATTTTAATGATATTTGTAGGATCTCTAATTGTTGTTATATTGGTGCTTTTATACCTATACCTAGCTACTAGTAAAAATCTCAAAAAATTAGAAATAATTAATAAAGAGTTAGATGAGAGTAATTCTAATAAAGGCACTGAAATTGCTGTTTTAGAAGAAAAAATACACAGTTCAGAAAAGCTTTTAGAAAATACTAGCTTAGAAAAAAAGCTTATTGAGCAAGAACTTTCTATAAGAGAGTTAGCAAATAAAAACGTTGATATCGATAAAGATATTGCGAAAACCAATCAGAAATTTGACACAAAATTTGATAGCACGTTCACGGAATTAAAAGAAAATTCCGAAAAAATTGGTTTATTATATGGTAATTCTCAAAACCAAGGTAACTTTGGCGAGTATAGTTTAGATTTAGTTTTTGAGCAGGCAAATTATACAGAAGGACATAATTACTTTAGGCAAAAATCATTTTCATTTGTCGATTCCGATGGAAAATCTAGGTCAAAACGTCCTGATTTTGTCGTCCCAAGACCTTTGAAGGGAGACGGCATAATGAACATTGTTATTGACGCAAAGACACCGCTTTCTGATTTTAAAGATTGGGTAAATGCTAAAAAATCAGATGAAAAAAGAGCTATTTTAGACAAATTAGAAGAAAACTTTATAAAAAAAATACATAAGCATGCTGCATCACTAGTTAAAGATGATTACCAGAGTTATATACCAAATGCATTTAGTAAAATTATTATGTTTGTACCAATAGAAGATATGAGAACCATGGTTCTTAACAGTAGCAAATTATACAATTTTGATAAAAAAGATCAGACTATCCTTGAATATTTATTTAATAATAATATTTGGATTTCATCAAGGTCAGATATTCTTAATACACTTGATATGATAAGAGAAATGTACGATAAAAAAAATCAAACAGACAACATTAACGCTATAGTTAAAGTAGCTAAAGATATAGCAGGAATTACAAGAAACGTTATTTTAGGGGCAAATAAATATATTGATGCTAGTGAAAAAGCTACTAAAACAATGAGAAGGGTTATTACATCAAATGACCCGGGTAAACACATTGATAAGCTTAATACGATTGGTATGAGCGATGAAAGCATTGGGTTTAAAGATATTGAAGACAAACATACGAATCAAGCTAAGCTTCGTTTGGTTGATAACGAAGAAGAAAATTACATTGATCCTGATGAAGAGTAATATTCTTTTTAGGCCTCTAAAAATATAAATTCTTTTTATTAAATGCTATAGTTAAGCCTATAAATTCTATAAAATACCCTGCGTTTAATATGCTTATATTATGTGAAAATGAAATTTCTAAGACTCAATTGAATCAAAAGATTAGTTCTAGAGTCTCAGAAAAACTAGAAATTTATCCAACATTTTCAATGAATTATATTTATTATCTAGATTTAATATCAAATTTTTCTGATTCAGAATTTAAAATTGCAAAAAAGTTATTACTATCAAGTAAAGTTAATGAAGAAGTATTAAATTTAAAATATTTTCTTGTAACTCCTAGACTTGGAGTTGAATCTTCTTGGGGGTCAAAAGCTAGAGATATTTTCTATGCTAGTGGATTAAATAAGCTTAAAAGTATTGAGCAAGCAAAATTATATATTTTTGATGATGATGTTGATATAAACGTAATAAAGGACCCATCATTTTATTCAGAGTTTTTTGATAAAATGACTGAAACAATATTTTTCAATCTTCAAGATTATAATTTTTCGTCCTCCGAACCAAGAAGACCAATAAGTGTTGATGGTGAAATACTTCCTTATATTAAAAATTACAACGCATCTTTGGGCTTAGCTTTATCATCTGACGAGATAGAGTATTTATCTAAAAATTATAGTGATTTGGGTAGAAAACCAACTGATGTTGAACTAATGATGTTTGCGCAGGTTAATTCTGAGCATTGCAGGCATAAAATATTTAATTCTTCCTGGTTAATAGATGGTAAAAAGCAAGACAAAACTTTATTTGAATATATTAGATCAACTGAGCCTGAAAAGTCTAAATATGTTATTAAGGCATATTCTGATAATTCAGCGGTAATTAATTCATTTAAAACAAATAAATTAATAATAAATGGATCAGATGATTACATTTATAAAGACGTAGACACTCATACTATAATAAAGGTAGAAACTCATAACCATCCTACAGCAATTTCTCCATTTTCAGGTGCAGCAACTGGTTCGGGTGGTGAAATTAGAGATGAAGCAGCTACCGGAAGAGGTTCTAAGACGAAAGCAGGTTTATGTGGGTTTAACGTGTCTAATTTGAATATTCCAAATTTTATACAGCCATGGGAAAAAAATAGAAGTATTTCTTACCCGGAAAGAATTGCGTCCTCATTAGAAATAATGGTTGAAGGCCCATTAGGAGCATCTTCTTATAATAATGAATTTGGAAGGCCATGTCTTACCGGTTACTTTAGAACATTTGAGCAAGAAATAAGCCCAAATAATTACTATGGTTATCATAAGCCAATAATGATTGCAGGTGGGCTAGGCACTATAGATAGCAGTAACTATAAAAAAATGGGTATAGAAGAGTCCGATCTAATCATAGTTCTTGGAGGACCATCAATGCTGGTTGGTTTAGGAGGTGGTGCAGCTTCCTCAAAGCATTCTTCTAAGGGTAACGAGGAATTAGATTTTGCATCTGTGCAAAGAGAAAATGCTGAAATGCAAAGAAGATGTCAAGAAGTTATAGATAAATGCTCTAACTCATTGAAAAATATTATAATATCAATACATGATGTTGGTGCAGGAGGATTATCAAACGCTGTCCCAGAAATAGTAAACGATTGCTCGAAAGGAGCAATAATAGATATTACTAAAATTCCATGTGCAGATAAAAGTTTAAGCCCATTAGAAATTTGGTGCAATGAATCTCAAGAAAGATACGTTTTGGCTATAAAAAAGGAAGATTTAGACATTTTTGAGAACATTTGTTCAAGAGAAAATTGCCCATTCTCAGCAATAGGTTATGCAACTGATGATAAAAAGTTTGTATTAAGGAATAATGAAGAGAAATTTATTGATCTTCCAATGCAACTCCTTTTTGGAGAAAAAGGTGCACAACAAATCAGCGCAAGCTCCAGTGTTATTTCTGAAAATAGCTTTGATTACAGTAAATTTAAGTTTGAAGATTGTTTATCAAAGGTTTTATCTCTTCCTGCGGTGGCTTCAAAGCAATTTTTAATAACTATTGGCGATAGATCAGTTGGAGGATTAACTGTGCAAGACCAGTTTGTCGGTCCTTGGCAAGTGCCTATTGCAGATTGTGCTGTGACTTCTAATGATTTTTCATTTAAAAATGGCGAAGTTATGTCTATGGGAGAAAAATCAACTATTGCAGCGTATAACCCAGTATCTTCAGGAGAAATGGCAGTTTGTGAGGCATTATTAAATTTATGCTCTTCGCCAGTAGGAGATATGACTAAAATCGCTCTTTCTGCGAATTGGATGTCGAGCTTCGATAATGATTTTGATAAATATACCCTTTTTAAGACAGCAGAATCAGTTACATCAAATATATGTAATAAACTTGGAGTAACTATTCCTGTTGGAAAAGATTCTTTATCTATGAAAATGTCTTGGTCTGATGATAATAAAGAGATAAGCGTTAAGTCACCAAACACACTTATAATTAGCGCTTTTGGAAGTGTTGATAATTTAAAAAATATTGTTAAACCAATGTTTATAAACGAGCACGATACCTCAATTATTTTCTTTGATCTTTCTGATGGAAATTCTAGAACTGGAGGATCTGCGCTCTCACAAGTATTGCAAACTAATGACTCGGAGTGTCCAAAAGTTAGCAATGTAGATAAATTCAAAAGTTTTTTTGAAGTAACGCAAAATTTTATAAGCCAAGAAAAGATATTATCTTATCACGATAAGTCTGATGGTGGATTAATGACAACACTTTTGGAATCTTCATTTGCGGGGCATGTCGGTATAGATATTTATTATAATCAAGATATTTTGGATATTAATAAATTTATGTTTAACGAAGAACTAGGTGTAGTTATGCAGATTTCTAATAAATTTTTAGCCGAAGTGCAAACAGTTTATGAAAGTATTAATGTTTCAAATTACGTGATCGCCAAAATAAATACTTCATACGATGTAAATATATATGCTGACAAAAATCTTGTTTATAATAATTCTTTAGAAAATCTTCATAAGACATGGCATAGGACAAGTTATGAGATTCAAAGAATTAGAGATAATTCAGATACTGCAGAAATTGAATATGATTCAATTGGTAAAATTGAAAAAAAAGGTCTCTACATAGATAAGAAATTTTCAGATCCAGATATTAATAAAATATTTTCAATAAGCAAAACCAAACCAAAAGTTGCTATTCTTAGAGAGCAGGGCATAAATGGTCATTACGAAATGGCAAATGCTTTTAGTGTAAATGGTTTTGAGGCAGTAGATGTAACTATGAATTCATTAATTGCTAAAGAGAATAATCTTGAAGATTATCAAGGTGCGGTATTTTGCGGAGGATTTTCTTATGGAGATGTATTAGGTGCTGGTAAAGGTTGGGCTAATAAAATCCTTCATAACGAACTTTTATTGGATAGTTTTTCTAACTACTTTAATAATTTAGATAAATTTGTACTTGGAATTTGTAATGGTTGCCAGGCTCTCTCAAACTTACAAGTTATAATCCCTGGCTCTCACCATTGGCCTAGTTTTTTGCAAAATAACAGCGAAAGATTTGAGTCAAGAATAGTGATGGTAAGTATCGAGAAATCTAATTCTATTTTCTTATCTGGCATGAATGATTCAAAGCTACCGATAGTAATTTCTCATGGAGAGGGAAGAGCATATCTTACTGAAAAGGATTACATGAATTTAAAAGATAATAATAAAGTATGCATGAGTTATATAGATGATAGTGAAGAATTTTCTGAAATCTACCCATACAATCCAAATGGTTCATACATGGGTGTTGCAGGTGTATCATCAAGCTCTGGTAATGTTACTTTAATGATGCCACATCCTGAGAGGCTAATGGATATAAAGCAATTCCCTACAAATAATAATGAAAAAATATCTCCGTGGTCGAAATTTTTTTATAATGCTAGAATGCATCTCAAATAAAAATAATATAATATTCGCGTATGAAAGATAAAACACACATACAAATTACTTCTCCAGCAAGACTGCATTTAGGTTTTATGGACTTAAATGGTTCTTTGGGAAGGAAGTTTGGAAGCGTAGGATTAGCTATTGATAGCATTGAAACTTCAATTACAGTTTCAAAAAATTCTATGCAAAATGATATAGAAATAAATGAGGTAAATAAAAGAGCTTACGCATACGCTGAATTAATGCTAAAAGCATATGAAGTTGATGAGTCTGTAAAAATAAATGTTCATAAGAAAATACCTGAACATGCTGGACTAGGCTCTGGCACACAGCTCGCTTTAACTGTTGGCGTGGCTATATCTAAACTATTTAATCTTAATTTAAGCCTAATGGATATTGGTAAAGTATTAGATAGAGGAAATAGATCTGGTATTGGTATTGGCGCTTTTAAGAATGGCGGTTTTTTGATTGATGGTGGGAAAGGAAAGTCAGCTGAACTTCCGCCCATTACTGTAAGACAAAACTTTCCTGAAAACTGGAGAATTATCCTTTTGATAAATAGCAGAGAAAAAGGAATACATGGTCAAAAAGAATATAATGCTTTTAAAACTTTGAAACCATTCCCAGAAGATTTGTCTGAAAAGACTTGTCGTTTAGTGAACATGGTTATACTACCTAGTTTGATAGAAAAAAACTTTAATGATTTTTCTGCTTCTATTGGTAAGCTGCAAAAAATTGTTGGGACTCATTTTTCTCCGATTCAAGGAGGCGTTTATTCAAATCCAGATATTGCAAATATTATGAATTATGTAGAACAAAATGGCTTTATGGGAGTTGGTCAAAGTTCATGGGGACCTACTGGTTTTATCTTAACAGATAGTGATACAGCTGCGCATAAACTCACTAAAGATATAAGACAAAATTTTTTATGTAAAGATTTGAAGATAGAGATTATTAAAGGAAGAAATCAAGGTTCTTGCATCGAATTTATTAGTAGCAATAAGGGTAGTCAAAATAAAAATTTAAATATACACAAGGAATAAATTATGAGTAAACCACTAATTATGCATATGATAACAACTGCAAAAAATTTAAGCCCATTTGATGTAAATATGGCATACGATGCTGGCTGGGATAAATGTGTACCTTATACTGATATAGAAACTGATGAGGTTGAAGGGTTAGTTCAGGATGCAATTTTCTCGAGACCTCCAGGGATAAATAAAACAGGAATATTTGTTGGTGGCAGAGATCCTCATAAAGCGATTGAAATGCTTAATATTTGCAAAAAATCTTTAGTTCCGCCGTTTACTTTATCTGGTTTTGCTGATCCAAGCGGTGCTTTTACAACAGCAGCAGGCATGATTGCAAAAGTCGAAGATGCGTTAAAAACTAAGTTTGATAAAAAATTTCAGGGTCAAAAGGTAGTCGTTTTTGGTGGAACTGGCCCGGTTGGCTGTATTGCTGGAATATTGGCTGCTTCAGCAGGTGCTGAAGTTATTATTATGGGAAGAAAAAAAGAAAAATGTGAAGAATTGGCTAAATTTTGTAAGGACAATTATTTAGACCCATCTGCACTTATATCTGGAGCATCAAATGACGAATTTGACTCTCAAATTAAAGAGATTGATGTTGTTTTGGCGAGTGGTGCAGCTGGAATTCAGCTGGTTTCTGAAGAACAACTTAAAATAGCGACAAATTTAAAAGTTGCCGCGGATGTAAATGCTGTTCCGCCATCAGGAGTAGCTGGTTTAGATGCTATGCAAGATTGCAAGGAGCTTTCATCATCTGTTTCAGGCGCAGTAGGAATTGGAGCTCTTGCTATTGGACAGGTTAAATATCAAGCTCAAAGTAAACTCTTAAAGAAAATGGCTAGCGCTGAGAAGCCTGTATTTTTAGATTTTCATGACGCTTTAGAGTTAGCAAGAGAGTATGTTTCCTCAAAATAATATTGTACTAATTGGTAATTCAATAGTAGAGCAAAGTAAATCATTAGCGCATTTAAATAAAAGAATTATAAATATAGACTCATTTAACGATGAGGATATAGTAGGGGAAAAATATATAAATCCTAACCCTCATGGTATTGTTAACGATTCTGTAATAACTATTCTAAAAAGTTTAAAATTAGATAATGATGATACGCTGATTGTAGTTTCCTCAGAATATAGTCGAGAAAAAAATTATTATAATGAGTTAAGCTTATATGGAAAAGTAATAGGTAATAATCAAAAAATTATTTCAATCCTTAAAGATTTTAAAAAATTATCGAAAGCATTAAAAAAACAAAATATAAATTTTCCAGATATATATTTAACCGCCAAAGACGAAACAAACAATATCCTGATTAAAAATTCATATGCGTCTGGTGGTTTTGGCGTTAAAAAGTATAAAAAACATTTAGAGTCGTTATGTGAAGATGAGTATTATCAAAAATATATACAGGGCCAAGAATATTCAATATTATTTATATCAAACAAGAAAAAAAAATTTGAAATTATTGGTATAAATAAAATATATAACAAAAAAACTTCTTATACCGATTTTTGTTTTTCTGGAGCAATGTCTGACGTCGAACTAAATAATAAACAATTAGAGTATTTAACAAAAACTATCAGTTTTTTTGTAAATAATTATAATTTAATTGGCATTAATGGAATAGATTTTATATTGACAGATAAAATATATTTTTTAGAAATTAATCCAAGAATAACTCAAACATGTTTTATGTACGATAATATTTTTAAATATGGATTTGTTGAAGCACATATTAGGTCGGTCTTAGATAATGATTTGTCCGTTGATAAAAATAAGTCCCTCAGCATAAAATGTTTTGAAAATTTATTTTCTAATAACACATCAGTAGTTGATACTCATTTGAATGAATTTGATTTTGTATCAAATATTCCTAAAATAAATAATTATATTGGTACTGGAGAGCCAATATGTACTATAAATGCTAAATCCTCTGATGAAAAAAAAGTAAAAAAAATATTGCTGGATAATATATCATTAGTAAAAAACAAATTAAAAAATATAGAGATAATTTAAAATGATCAGTGTAAATAAAAAATCGCAAGTGCTAGTAAAGGATTTAATTGAAAATCATAATTACTATAGAGTTAATGTTGAAAAGGGCCATAATCAATGCACAATTATTGATGCAGGTGTTAATGCGTTGGGTAATATGGAGTCAGGTAGAGTTATTAGTGAAATCTGTCTAGGTGGTTTAGGTAGGGTTCATATATTAAATACATTACAAAACAATGAGTGGCCTTTAACTGTACATGTTAATACTAATGATCCAGTAATTGCCTGTTTAGGATCTCAATATGCTGGATGGAGTTTATCTTCTAAAGAGGAAAATTCAAAATTCAATGCCTTAGGTTCAGGCCCAGCTCGTGCCTTGGCTCTTAAAGAGCCTTTGTTTGATGATATAAAATATTCTGACAAAAGCGATAAAACATGCATAGTAATGGAAGTAGATTCTTATCCACCCAATGATATTATTGAAAAAATTGCTAATGATTGTAAAGTTGATGCAAAGAATTTGACTATAATAATCACGCCAACATCAAGCATTGCTGGAAATATTCAGGTTGTTTCAAGAGTTTTGGAAGTTGCGCTCCACAAAGCTCATGAATTGAAATTTCCAATGAGCGAAATAATAGAAGGTTTTGGAAGTTCTCCTATTCCTCCCACATCACCAGATTTTTTGACAGCAATGGGGAGAACTAATGACGCTATTATTTTTGCTGGTATTACACAATTACTAGTTAAAACAACAGATGATCAAGCTGAAGAATTGTGCAATAAAATGCCAAGCTCAACATCTAAAGACTATGGAAAGCCTTTTGCTAATATTTTCAAAGATTATGAGTACGATTTTTTTAAAATTGACGCAAATCTTTTTAGTCCAAGTAAGGTTATAATCTCAAATATGGCTACTGGAAATACATTTGTATCAGGGAAAATAGATAATGATCTTATGAAGAAATCGTTTGGGTTGTAAAAGATGTATCTTATTTTTACCGAAGATGATGGTTGGCATACCAATCAACTAATCAAAGCATTTGAGAATAATAACAAATTGGTCACGACTGCTAAAATTAACGAATCATCTATTATTGTTGATAAAAATCCTAGAATTATTTTTGAAGGCAAAGAAATTTATTTGGAAGATATTGATGGCGCCTTTGTTCGCGGTATACCAGGTGGCACACTAGAAGAAGTTTGTTTTCATTTAGACATTCTGCATTTTTTAGAATTACATAATATTACTGTATATAACAATACTTTGTGTATTGAAAAAAGTGTTGATAAAGTCAGAACATCTTGTATTTTAAATGCTCATAAAATTCCTACTCCAAAAACTTTTATTACAAGTAACATTAAAGATTTAAAGAGATTAAGAAATAAATTTTCTGGAACACTTTGTGTTTGTAAACCTATATTTGGGTCTCAAGGCAAAGGTCTTGAGATATTAGATGATGACAATATTCATCCTGACTATGAGAATTTAAGTAATGTATATTACCTTCAGGAGTTTTTAGAACATCCTGATAATAAATTTGTAGACTGGAGATTATTTGTAATAAATAATAAAGTTATTGCTGCTATGACAAGAGAAGGTAAGACATGGATCAACAATGTTGCTCATGGAGCTAATTGCAAATTATTTAACCCAAACGATGAAATGAAAAAACTAGCTATTGATTCATCATTGGCTTTAGGGATGAATTATTCAGGCGTAGATATTATGTTACATAAAGATGGTTATTCAGTTACTGAAGTGAACAGCATTCCTGCTTGGAAAGGGCTACAATCCGTATATGATGATAAAAATATTGCTGAAGAGATGATTAGTGATTTTTTGAGGATATCTGGTTAATAAATGTCTTTGCTTACTGAAAATCAAGTAAAAATGGCATTTGAATACGCATGTAAGCTAGATGTATTCTCAATCAAACCTGGAAATGTGTTCTTAGATCACCCAGCATATGGGATGACACATAAAGACTTTTTGCAAAGTTCTATGGCTTGTTCCGACATTATTTGCGAGCAAAATATAGATATTGGGGAAAAAATCCTTGAGTCTGTTAAAGCTTCAATAGATGTGGTTGGATGCAATACTAACCTAGGAATCATTCTATTATGCTCCCCAATAGTTGAAGCAATATATCTCGACAATGAACATAAATTGCAACAAAATAATCTAAAAAAGGTAATTGATAGGATTGATTTAAAACAAACCAAGACTATCTATAAAGCTATAAATTTAGCAAATGCTGGCGGAATGGGCCTAAAAGATAAATTTGATTTAAATGCGAAGAAATCATCAGATTTTACACTTTCAGAAGCAATGAATTTTGCAAGCTCATATGATTACATAGCCAATGAGTATACTAATTATTTTAATAATATAATCAATACTATATCATTAAATTGGAGAAATTACTTTAAATTAATGGGAAATGCAGAATGCGCTACTACAGCTACATTTTTAAAGTTAATAAGTTCTAATCCCGACTCTTTGATTGCAAGAAAATATGGGCTAGATACCGCAATAGAAGTCTCTGGCAAGTTTAAAGCGCTGTCAGACGAGTATTGTGAGCTAAAAAACCCAAATATTATAAATAATAAGTTGTTATTACTGGATTCAGAGCTTAAGATACAAGGGTTAAATCCAGGAACGACAGCAGATGTTGTAGTGGCAAGTATCTTTATTAACCGCTTGGGTTTATAATACAAAACTTAGCTTTTCGCAGAAATTAATGGCGGCGGCTATTTTGTTAGTTAAATTATTATAATAATAGGAGTTATATCATGGCAATAAATAAAGTTTTAGTAGGGGAATCGTTAGTTAACGACAATGACCCAACAGGAACAATGGCAGAGATTGCTCACATCGATTTGTTAATCGGTCCACGCGGCTCAGCAGTTGAAACAGCATTTTGTAACGGTCTTTGTAACAACAAAGATGGTTTCACATCATTATTAGCAGTAGTTGGTCCAAACTTAGTTTGTAAACCAAACACAATGATGTTCAACAAAGTTACAATTAAAGGTGCTAAACAAGCTGTGCAAATGTTTGGCCCAGCACAAAAAGCTGTAGCTATGGCTGTAGCTGACAGCGTTGAAGCTGGAGTTATTCCTAAAGGTGAAGCAGATGACTTATATATCTGTGTTGGAGTATTTATCCATTGGGAAGCAAATAGTGATGAAGCTATTTACGAAAATAACTATAAAGCTACAAAAGGTGCTATTGAAGCAGCAGTTAATGGCTTCCCTTCAGTAGATGAAATGTTAGCTAAAAAAGACAGTACAGATCATCCTTTCCAAGGATTCTAGTATTATCTTGTAATATTTGCGCCAGCCAATTTTTGGTTGGTGCAAATTTATAAGGTTTTATATTAATAAACTGGTACCTTTCGAATTATATAAATGTCATCAAAAGATAAGAAAATTTATAAAAAAGGACTAACAACTCAAGAATATTCTTTTAAACACGCTTTACCTATAGAATCACTAATATCCACAGACAGCATAAAAGAAAAAAAATTAGATGTTCAGCACCTAGCAAAAAAACAGCTTAGTGAAGATCAAATAATTATATTAAAAGCGTATCATGACCTAAACCTCCTAAATATTATTGATAATGAGGTTAGAATATATGAAGAAGTCAGAAAACTAGATTTTTTATATTGGGTTGAAAGCAAGCTTAATGACTTAGGTTTTTTATTTCAAGAAAATAATGAATATAAAGATGAGTCACATAAAATAATTACAAGTAACTATATTGCCTCTAATAAAAAAAATATAAATATATTAGATATTCAGAATTACGAAATAAAAAATTTTTACTTATATTTATCTATCGTATTAATGAATAAAGGCTATATATCAAAAGGATATGTTTACTTTAAAGATATAGATGACAATGTTTTTAAAATAATAAAAGATAATTTGTTAAATTTAAACGGAATAGACATTGTAAAATTAAATATAACTAAAGGAAACTATATAGTTAGATTAAAAACAAAAAATGATTGTGATAAATTAAAAATCAGTTTAGAAGAATTTTTAAAAAGTATCCCATGTCTTTTTGATAAACTATATTTAAAAACACCAAAAGCTAGTATCACTAAAAAACTAGTTTTTGATTCAGCACACTTCATTACAGATCATGATGGCAAATGTAAGAATTTACATGGCGGAAGATACGATATTGAGATTACTATTAAAGATAGAGTCGATCCTATGACAGGATTCGTAATAGATTATTCTCTAATAAAAAATATAACAAAGAATCTTGTTATAGATAAATTTGATCATAAAACTTTAAACCTAACATGCCCTGAACTTTCATGGAGATCAAGTACAGAATTTTTATCAATTGTTATTTGGGAAATATTAATAGAATATCTACCTAACTTAAAAAAATTGAAAATATATGAAACTGAAACCTCTTTTTGTGAATTTGAAGGAAATAGTCTTGACGATTATTTAAAGTATGGACCTAGTGAAATCTTAGGATACTTTAAAAATCTTAATAGAGATCAAGAAACTCAAGAAGAAAATATTGCTGGGTAATAAAAATCTATGAAGCATAAATGGTTAGTAGAGAATTTTGATTACGCAAAAAATCTTATAGATGATAATAAACTACCTAATTGCCTAATTATAACTGGTAACAAATCTATAGGAAAAAAAGATCTAGCCAAAGAAATATCAAAATATTATCTCGGAAGTAGTTCTGATTATGATATTGAAAATAATGTAAATTATAAAATTATAAAATCTGAAGACGGATCAAAGATTATAAAAGTAGATCAAATAAGAGAACTTCTAGAAAAAATATATTTAAAATCAGATAAAAGAATAGTATTTATACAAGATGCCGAAAAATTAAATGTAAATTCATCCAACTCATTATTAAAAATAATTGAAGAACCGCCATTAGGAACTAAATTTATTATCGCAACTGCAAAAATATCATCAATAATTCCAACTATAAGAAGTAGGTCTACAGTATTAAAATGTAATAATCCTTCAAACGATGATATTAATAGTTACTTTAACTATCTAGACGAGATCGATATAGATAATTACTATGTTTTATCGAATCTCAATAATAAAAATGTTAGCTCTAAATTTTACGAAGATAAGTTTTCATTAATAAACGACTTTTTCTATGACATGGAAGATGTCATAACATCTTCTGAAAATATCATAAATTTCTCAAAAAAATTTTCTGTATACAAAATTGAGCATATAATTAATATTTTGCTATTTATTATTATAAATTTTCAAAAAGCAAAAATATTAGATAATAATACCAAGTTCTATGAAAATAATAATAATGCTATAAAAGATTATAATTCGAAGAAATTAAATTTCATTTATGATAAATTAATAAACATAAAAAAGAATATAGATATTATTCAAAATAATGAAACTATTTTATTTTCAATTTGCATACTATTCAAAAAGCTTTCAAAAGCTAATTAGTATCCTACTTATTACATTTCTAGTATTTAGTAGTAAATTTGCCTTTTCTTTAGAAATTTTTGATATTGAAAATAACTCAACTGTTGTTGGTGATTTAAAAAGTATAAAAGTTTCTAGAGATGAGACTGTTGCAGATTTAGCAATTCGCTACAAAACTGGTTTCCAAGATTTACTTATAGCTAATCCAAATTCACATCATTGGAGCCCAAAAGCTAATTCTAAATACTTAATACCTTCTATGTATATTCTTCCGCAAGAAAGTTACAACGGAATAATACTAAATCTTGCAGAGCTAAGATTATACTTTTACATTAGAGGGTCTGATTTGTATGAAAATACGAAAGTACTAACTTATCCTGTTGGTATTGGAAGGTTGGATTGGAAAACTCCTTTGGGAGAAACATTCATAAAAACTAAAGTTGAAAGCCCATCTTGGTATCCGCCAAAATCAATTATTTTAGAGCATGAAGAAAGAGGGGAGATATTACCCAGGGAAGTTAAACCTGGCCCTGATAATCCTTTAGGAAATTATGTATTAAAATTAAATGTTGATGGAGGTTATTTACTTCATGGAACTAATAAAAAACATGGTATTGGAATGATGGTATCGCATGGTTGTATCAGACTTAGAAATGAAGATATTGAAACAATTTTTCATAATGCACCAGTGGGAACTAAGGTTAAAATAATAAATCAACCAATTAAACTAGGCATTTATAAAAATTTCCTATATATGGAAGTTCATGCATTTAATAAAAAAGAAGTATACTCTAACAATCAAAAGAACCTTCTTACAACTGATAATATATATATGCCAGTCAACCAGGTAATGAATTTTATTGAAAAAAATCCTAGTTATTCAATACAATGGAAGAAAGTATTCGAAACATTCGAGGAATCAAAAGGAATTCCTATAATTATTGGAAAAAGATCTTATAGGTAGCTTATTAATACATTAGGGATAATTTATGAAATTTAGTTTATTGACAATATTTTTATTTTTTTTAACATTTCAAAGTGAAGTTTTCGCAGAGCCTGAAAAATGCAAATCTTTAGACAGTTCAAAATGGACAAATTGTATCGGATCTATTGCCTTAAAAGGAGAGGCTTATGTAGGTTCTTTTAAGGATGGATTGCCTCATGGTAAAGGAACATATACTTTTTCTGATGGAGCTACTTATGTTGGCGAATTCTTTAATGGTAAAGAGTCAGGCAAAGGAATATTCAACTGTTGGGTCCATGGTGCTAGTTATATAGGTGAGTTTAAGAATGGCAAGAAGCATGGTTTTGGAACTTATAATTACCCAAATGGTGATATTTATGAAGGTTATTGGGAGAATGGTCAAAAACACGGACAGGGTAGATACATGTACTTAAATAAAAACATTGATGAAGGAATCTTTGAAAATGATAAATTTATCAAAAAAACCAAATAAACCCTAGAAATCCTTTTCTAGAGCTATGCTTGGTAATGAAGATTATGCTTCAGATTCTTTTTCTTTCTTAGCTTCAACTTCCTCAGAATCACCATCTTCTTTAACTTTTGACTCTTTTTTCATCTCTGAATGTGCTTCAGAATCATGATCACGATCTTTATCGTGAGATGCTCCAGCACTACAATGTCCAGCGAATGATGACGCTGAAAATAAGTAAACAACTAAAAGTAAATATTTCATATTCTATCTCCATAAAAAGTTTATTGTTCAAAATAACTTAATATTTTAGTTATATCTACTTGTGCCATATCTGTACATATAAACTTATACTTAATTTATACACATTAGTGGACAGATTAACAACTTTTGTTATATTTAGTAACCAAACTTCACATCACATAAGGGAGTCCACATGACTGATACAAACTATGAAGAAGCAATAGGCCAATGGCATAGAGACAGAAATCTAATAGATGGTAGTACCGATAAAGATCAATACATGAAATTAATCCAAGAAGCTGGGGAGCTTTCAGATAGTTTATGCAAAGGCAAAGATATTAGGGACGATATCGGAGATATGATGGTAGTTTTAATTAATATAATGGTCAGAAACAACCTAACTATGAAGGAATGTTTATCTGTTGCGTATGATGATATTAAGGATCGCAGGGGAAAAATGGTTGATGGTGTATTCATAAAGGAAGGTGATAATTAAAATTTTCTCTACTTTGCAATGAAAATTAAACCAATCATACTTTATTTACTTTTATTTTCTATACAAATATCTGCTTCAGAAAATAAAATGGTAAAACTTAAATGCGAAAGCGGAGCATATCCTGGGCAAGTTAAGAGATGGAGTTATAATCAAAAAAACTTAATCGAGTTTTATCCAAACGGATATAAAAGGGTTTATGACATCAAAACTATTAATGAAAAATATATATTAGCAAAGGAAGATGCTAAAAGAGGAATGTATTACGTATCTATTAACTTTAATGATAACAATATTAATGTTAGTGTTGAAACTCCTTTAGTAAAGTATACTGATAATAAATGCACAAAACTAAATTTATGAAAAAGAAACTAATCGTAATTTTTTTATGCACATTAACTGCTCAAGCTTTTGCAGAGGTTAAAGAGGCTGATAATCAAGAAATTATGTCTCTAATGCAGAGTGGCGTGCCAATTATTGACATTAGAAGAGCATCTGAATGGCAGGATACAGGCGTAATAAAGCAGAGTAATCTAATCACATTTTTTGATAAGAAAGGTAACTATAATCTGAAAGATTGGCTTCCTAAGCTTAAAAAAATTGCAAAAGAGGGTGAGCCAGTAATAATTATTTGCAGAAGTGGTAGAAGAAGCGGAATAGTGTCTAAATTTCTCGACGAGCAAGCCAATTATTCCAATGTTTATAATGCAACAGGCGGAATATTATCTTGGATAAGCTCAAAGAATAAGACAGTACAGCCAAACTAAATTTTATCAGTGCCTTTTTTTACTAAAGAAGATATATAATTACTCATAAAGTTTGGCAATGTTTGTAATCCTTTCATAATTAAATACATTGGTAACGGAAAGCTAATTTCGAATTTATTAGAGTTCATTCCTTTTGCAATGATCCTTGCAGCAGCATTTGCACTAATAATTAACGGCATAGGAAAATTATTTTTATCCGTTAAAGGAGTTTTAACAAAACCTGGTGTTATAACTTTTACATCAACAACGTTTTTAAGTTCAATATGAAGTGATGATGCAAGATTATAAAGTGCTGCCTTAGTCATTGAGTATGGTTGACTATATGGTAATCCTTTATAGGCAACTAGGCTAGAGCAAATAATTAATTGACTAACGTCATTAGTATTTTTAATAAATTCTTTAGTAATAGAAAGTATGTGAAGAAGCCCTAAAATATTAACATTAATAACATTTTCATAATCAGAAGAGTCATCCGGACTGTAAGTTGCTGACATATATATTATATTTAAAGAATCCATTTCTTTGCTAATAATATCTTTAGACACACTAAAGCATTGATCTTTATTTGACAAGTCTAAAGGAACGACCTCGTGATTATTTATAAGGCTTTTATTTAATTCATTAAGACCTTCTTCGTTTCTTGAAGATAATATTAAATTATATCCTTTCGCGTCGAGTTTTTTTGCAAGCTCTCTTCCAATGCCTGAACTAGAACCTATAATCCAATATTTTTCCATATTTAATTTTTTTGTAATGTGAATTGATAAACATTTGTTCTTTGATTAATAAAGCTTGAAGAACAGGATGTTAGATAATACTCCCAAATTTTAATAAATTTCTCATCAAAATTTAATTTTTCAATCTCCTTAATATTTTTCTTAAATGAATCATTCCATAAATCTAAAGTTTTTGAGTACGAATCACCGAAAGAGAAAGCATCAAGAATTTTAAAATTATTATTTTTTGCATATTTCATGAATATACTTGGGGAGGGCAACATGCCTCCTGGGAAAATAAATGTCCTTATTGCATCTGTGCTATTTTTATAAGCATCAAATAATTTATCATCAATAGTAATAGTTTGAACTACAGCTTTACCATTTTTTGTTAATAGATTATTTATTTTTTGAAAATATGTACTCCAGTATTGCTGTCCTACAGCTTCAAACATTTCTATTGATACTATCGAATTATACGTTTGAGAAATATTTCTATAGTCATCATATATTATATTAATATTTGAATTATCTTTATGAAGAGCGCTTGAGTGGGAAAATTGTTCTTTAGAAATTGTAATACTATCAAGTTTATCAAAATCGTTCTTTGATTGAGCTAAAAAACCTCCCCATCCTGTACCTATTTCTAGAAGCCTATTACTACTTGGAGTCTTTAAAATCTCTCTAATACGCCTATATTTATTAACTTGCGCCTCATAAAGGCTATTTTTTGAATCTAAAAATAATGCAGAAGAGTAGGTAAGCGATTTATCAAGCCATATTTTATAAAAGCTGTTACCTAAATCATAGTGTGCTTCTATGTTCTTCTTGCTTCCTTTAATAGTGTTCTTATTAAAGATATATTTAATGTTAGAGAAAAACCTTGTAATAAACTTTCCAAATAATAATTTACTTAATGTTTTGTCATTAATAATTACAAAAGTAAATAAATCTTTAAGATTGGTAGATGTCCAGTTTCCATCTCTGTAATCAGAAGCAAAACCAACGTCACCATTTTTTATCATATTACTTACTATAGACCATGTTTTTATATTGATATCCGCATAAACATCATTTGTTTTATTAATTTCTATAGTTTTGTTATCAGGATCAATTATTTTAATCGATCCTTTATCGCATTTTTTTAAGGTCGATATAAATAAATTAATTTTAACTTTTTCAATGTAATTCATTATTAAGATATTTTATTAATATTTTGTTTAGGTTTTTTATAAAACTTTATTTTCTTTAAAAACAATTTTATTGCTTGAAAATGTATAAGATATATAACTCTTGAGACCAGGTATGCTGAACTTAATACAATTACTATGGCAGCTAAATTATTTCTTATATCAATTTTTTTCCCACTTATATGTGTTTCTAATATAATTTCATTATTTTTATTATAATAGTCTATATTAAAATTGATGCAATCCTCATTATTCTTATATTTTATTTTATAATATCCTTCTCTTGGGAGAAAAGGGGAGACATGAAATAACTTTTCAATGTCGTAGTTTTGTTCATATTTATCATTGGTTGCAGCCACATAATTTATATAGTAGTGATTTTCAGAAAATGTATTATTCACCTTTAATATTGTGCAAATTAGCTTTTTGTTGAAGTAACAAAATATAAATGATACTGGATTAAACGCATAACCTAAAATTTTTGGCATGGTAATTAGCTCTATATTATCTATTTTATCGTTGTATTTTTTATCTACAAGATCACAACACCACTTAAATAAATTTATGCTGTCATAAGCATAATCTTTCTCATTAACTGATAAAATATTGAATCTGTTAAAGCTAAAAAATTTTGTTTTTTTATCTTTTATTGGTAGCCTTAAACTAACGTAATTACATTTATATAAGAACTCATTTGTTTTTGGCCAATTTCTTTTATGAAATACTTTAGCTTTTATAAATTTCATTTAGACATCTATGCTTTTCAACTTCTCAACTGCTTTGATTGAAGATACCACTCCATCTTCATGGAATCCATATTTGTTATAAGCACCACAAAAGAAAAGATTATTCACTCCTTGAATAGACGGTATTAATTCTTGAGCTTTTCTTGCCGCAATATCAAAAATAGGGTGCTCCAAAATGTGTGTATTGAAAACCTTACTCTTATTTATTTGATCTCCAGCGTTTAATGAGACGAAAATAGGGTATTTTCTATCAATGTTTTGAAGTGAATTCATCCAATAAGAGAGTATTGGCTTATCATTATCTAATTTTTTATATACCCAGCTGGCCCAACATTTGGTATTTTTTGGCATTACCGAACTATCTTTATGTAAAACAACTTCGTTAATCGAGTATTTTATATCTTTTAAGATCATAGCTTGGTTATCTGACAAGCTTTTACTAATATTTAGAATTTCGTTAGGGTGGTTGCTAAAGAAAACGTAATCGTAGACTTGCTCATCGTTAGATGTTGTAACTCTTACATTGTTTTTAGCATGCTCAACCCTTTTTACTTCAGTATTTAGCCTAATTTCGGCTCTTAGATGATTTTTAAGGCTATTCACATAGGTTTTACTTCCGTTTTGAATGTAATGCCATTGAGGTTGGTTGCTAATGCTCAATAAACCATGATTATTCATGAAATTTACATATGATAAATACGGAAACTCCAATATTTGTGATGGTTTACAGCTCCATATGGAGCTTCCCATGGGCACAATATAGTTATCAACAAAGAATTTATTAAATTTATTTTCTTCTAAAAACGTTTTTAGGGTTATGTTATCAAAATTATTATTAAAGCTATTTAGAGCTTTCTTAGATAAAGTATTAAATCTATTGATATTAAATAATAAATTATAGTGTTTATAGCTAAGAATATTACTTTTATCTGCAAAAAAACTTCTAATATCTGAGTATTTGATTTCTGGATCTTTTGATTTATTCCCGGTTACTGCAAACGACATATCGCTATTACCAATATTTACCTTAAGTTCATTGATCATTTTTGTGAAGTTAGGGTAGTTTTTTTTATTAAAAACTATAAAGCCTGTATCAACGTCGATGTTAATTCCTTTGGCATACTCAATACTTAAGGTTCTTGTATGGCCGCCAAGATAGTTTTCTTTTTCATATATTGTTAGTTCATAGTCTTTATCCATTATATAGGCTGCATACAAACCTGATATTCCTGAGCCTATGATCGCTATCCTTTTCATTGCCTATCCATAATACTTCGCATAATCATTATTATGTTAAATTATATAAACTAACCGTAAGTATTAGTTAAAGAACCAATGGATTCAATATTAACGGTTACTTTGGAGCCCTTTTCCATGGGGCCAAGGCCTAAAGATGTACCAACACATATTACATCGCCAGCATGAAGAGTCATATTTTGAGACAAATACATAACAATTTCATCTGTTGAAAACATCATGTCACTTACTGGATAATCTTGTTTTATATCTGAGTCGTTAATAATAGTTTTGATTATTAAATCTTTAGCTTCAAGACCAGTTGCAATACATGGTCCAAACACCCCAAAATTATCAAAACCTTTGCATCTAGTCCATTGATCAAAATTAGGATCATTTTTAAGCAAACCAAATGCAGTAACGTCATTGATACACGTGTACCCAAATATAGCGCTTTTTGCATCAGAGGTGTTATCTAGATTTTTAACGGTTCTTCCAATCACAATACCTAACTCACCTTCAAAAAAAACGTCTCCATTATAATTTAAGGGATGCTCAATATGATCATTTGGTCCAGCAAATGAGGTTGGTGACTTAAAAATATATAATGGTCTTTCTGGATAACTTAAACCCTTCTCGTCTGCTAAGGCTTTATAATTATTCCAAAGAGCAATCATTTTAGAGGGTGCGCAAGGTGATAGCATTTTAACATCATTAATAGATAGAACTTCGTCAGTACCTGATGGCGACAAGAACATATCACCGTTGTGTACTGTAATAGAAGCACCATCTGAAGATAACTTCCCGAACTTTATATCACCGTTGTGATCGAATCTTGACCATTTTTCCATAAATCCTCCTTAAATATTAATTCTTCTAGTTTTTTAACAGGTTCTTTCTCATAATTTAATTCATGACACATATAAGCTCTGGTATGTTTTGATCCAATATAACCCTTAAATATACAAGATAAATGTTTAGTAAAATCAGTTATTTTTATTTCTTTTGAAAAGTTTTTTCTAATGTATTTAAAGTACTCTTCCAGTACACTTTCTTTTTCTAATATTTTCTCATTATGTATTAAAACGTCTATCTCGTTAAGTAAAAATGGATTATTGCAGACTGCTCTTCCAATCATCACGCCATCAACATTTTCTAAATGCTTAACAACCTCAGTGGGCTTATCGATTTCACCATTTATAATAATCCTAAGGTTTGGATAATTTTGTTTTATTTTATAAACTCTTTCGTAGTTTATTGGTGGAATAGATCTATTTTTTCTAGGGTTTATACCCTTCTTTAAAATAGCTTTTCTTGCGTGCAAATGAAATGTGTCAACACCTTCATTAGAAATAATATTAATAAAATTTTCTAAATGACTGATATTATCAATATTATCAATTCCTAAACGAGTTTTCACAGTTACAGGAAGGCTTGTTACTTTCGCAATTTCATGGACACATGATGCTACTAATTTGGGCTGATCAAATAGACAAGCTCCGAAGTTACCTGACTGTGCCCTCTTACTTGGGCAGCCAATATTTAAATTAATTTCATTATATCCGTAAGACTCGACAATTTTTGCGCATTCAGCTAGCTGCTTTGGATTGTCCCCACCTAGCTGGAAACCCACCGGTTCATCATTTATATGCTCTAATTTATTAAGCTTCTTTGACTTATTATGAAGAATTGCATTTGAAGCTACCATTTCTGTATAAAGCATAGTTTTTTTTGATATTAGCCTTAATAAATATCGAAAATGCATATCAGTGTGCCCCATCATTGGTGCTACACATAATTTATACGGATTGTTGTTCGTCATAGTCATAATGCTGTTTGTAGTTTATTATAATATCCTTTAAGGAAAAACATATAATCATGAATTCTTCAGCTTTAGTAATAAATAATTTAACTAAAACGTATTCAAATGGGCACAAAGCTCTTCATGGAATCGATTTAGATATTCAACATGGCGATTTCTTTGCTCTTCTCGGGCCAAATGGTGCTGGCAAATCAACGACTATCGGAATAATAACATCGCTAATTAAAAAAACTAGCGGTGATATTAGTATATATGGGATTGATATTGATAAAAATTTTGTTAAAGCAAAAACATATATTGGCCTAGTTCCACAAGAAATAAATTTTAATACCTTTGAGCCCATAAGTGAAATCATAACAAATCAAGCTGGCTATTACGGAGTGCCAAGAAATATTGCTACACCAGAAGCAGAAATGCTTTTAAAAAAACTTGATTTATGGGACAAAAAAGATCAATTTTCAAGAAATCTTTCTGGTGGTATGCAAAGAAGACTAATGGTTGCGCGCGCACTAATTCATAAACCAAAGTTACTCATTTTAGATGAGCCAACAGCTGGAGCAGATGTCGAAGTAAGGCGTCTAATGTGGGATTACTTGAAGCAACTTAATGATAGCGGAACAACTATAATACTTACAACGCATTATTTAGAAGAAGCAGAAAATCTTTGTAAAAATATAGCAATAATTGATGATGGTAAAATCCTAGAAAATTCAAGCATGAGAACTTTTCTTAGTAAATTAAAAAATGAAAAATTTATACTCTATACAGAAGATAAGATCCCAAGAGACTTAAATCTAAATGGCCACCATTTTAGTCTAATTGACGATAATACTATTGAGGTATCTGTATCAATTGATTCAAATATTAATTCATTAATACATGATCTTTCAATAAAGAATATAAAAGTTAAATCATTAAAAAATAAAACTGGTAGATTAGAAGAATTATTTATGAGATTGGTAGATAAAAATGGAAAATAATAGAAATATACAAATTACTGCATATAAAACTATCGTTAGAAAAGAAGTCTTAAGATTTTCAAGAATATGGAAGCAGACCTTAATACCACCAATTATTACAAATATTTTATATTTTATAATCTTTGGAAATCTTATAGGCGAAAGAATTGGTCAGATTGAAGCATATAATTATACAGATTTTATATTTCCAGGTTTGCTTCTTATGTCTGTTATAACGCATTCCTACACAAATACAGTCTCATCATTATATATTTCAAAATATCATAGATATATTGAAGAATTACTAGTTTCCCCTATTCAAAATTATACGATACTTGCAGGTTTTATTACTGGTGGTGTAATTAGGGGTCTTTCAGTTGGTATTGTAGTTATACTAGCTGCGCAGTTTTTTGTAACTTTTACAGTTCACAATATATTATTAATGTTGATTATAATTACTTTGTCATCAACATTATTTGCGATGTGTGGTTTTTTGAATGGACTATTTGCAAATGATTGGGACGATATAAATATAATACCAACTTTTATAATGACACCTCTAACTTATCTAGGTGGAATATTTTTTTCAATATCTATGCTGCCAGGTGTATGGCAAGATCTTGCATTACTAAACCCTATTTTATACTTGATAAATGCTCTAAGATTTTCAATGTTGGGGATTACAGATGTAAGTATCATGTTTTCATTATTTATAATCTTGCTTTTTAACGCTGCCCTTGTGTCATTTTGCCTTTATTTTTTAAATGCAGGAAAAGGACTAAGAACGTAAGAATATATGAAACATTCGCAAAAAATTTTAGGTGATATTTGGAAAGAACTTGAACTTAGTCTAGAAAATTCTAAGCATCCCTTTCATATATTTACTATAACTACCATAAACGGTAATTTTCCAGATAGCAGATATGTTGTTTTAAGAAATGTTAATGAAACAAAAAAAACTATATATTTTAATACGGATAAACGTTCAAATAAAATTAAACACATAAAAAACAATAATAATGTATGTGCATTATTTTATGATATAGTAAAAAAAATTCAGCTAAGAATATATGGAAGCATTAAAGAGGAAACAAACTTAAATATATTAAAAAACATTTGGAACAAATCAAGAGAAATGAGTAAACAATGTTATTTAAATAAATATGCTCCTGGTACAATAATTGAAAATTCTAAAGATTATGTGAATAATAATCATAAAATAGATATCAATGATGGTTTTAGTAATTTTGCTGTGCTAAAAATAGAAATTGACAGAATAGATTGGCTTAACTTAAGTCACCAAGGGCATGAAAGGTTAATGTTCGATTTAAAACAAAACAAATCAGATTGGATTTCGCCATGAGTTATTATACTAAGCATGTATTTATATGTACTCATCAAAGAGATGATGGTAAAGAATGTTGTAATGATAAAAAGTCATCTGAAATATTTGATTATGCCAAGAAAAAATGCATATCAATGAAAATTCAAAAAAAAGGCGGAATGAGAGTTAATAAAGCTGGCTGTTTAGATAGATGTACTGAAGGTCCTGTTCTTGTCATATATCCGGATAATATTTGGTATAAATATGAAAGCAAAGATGATATTGATGAAATTATCTCCTCTCACATTGTGAACGATAAAATTGTTCAGAGATTAAAAATATAATTTAGTACCACCATTTCTTACTTATAAGCCCTCTTAAAATCCAAAAAAATAAGTAAACTGAAAGTCCAATAAGCGCGAGTTTACCTACTTGTAATATTTTGTACTCGTCCATTTGACCAGATATGGTAGATAGAGCAAATATTGTTAAAAACATAAAAACAGTTAACCAAGCTGTTGCCAACCAGAACAAACCTTCAAGGATTGTGTTTACTAATTCTTTATCCATCTTTATAGGATATCATGTTAAAATTTATCAAACCATAAAAGGAGCAATAAAATGACTGATGAAATGTGTAAGAAAGATATTAGAGGATTATTGAAAACTTTTGGAGTTATGGCGGATGAAGCAATAGTTGGACATATAGCTAAAAATCCTGGTGTAAATTCACTTAACTTTAAAGTTACTCTTGAAGATATTACAGAGTATGAAGATTCAAGTATTGAAAAGCTTAATCTTGAAATAACTAAAAGCGTTAATTGCAACTAATTTATTTACTTACTTTTTTTAAAAATTCTAAAGTTATTTTTTGAATTTTATTATCATGCATTAACCCGTGTGCTTTTGATAGTTGAGTGTCATCATCTACAATGATTGATTGGCTTAAAGGATTGTCATTTATATATTGACCACAATGACCTCTTAAGTAATCCTCTTGAAACCAAGGATCATATTTTGCAACTAAAGACAATACAGGCTCATTATACGGTGTATTAAGGCCTGCATACTCTCTCCATCCAGCGTTACAAGTCCATCCTTCAATGACCCTTCCTTTTATACTTGATTCTTTATTTTTTGGGGAGAAAGTAGCTGTTGTTATCCCTCCTTCGCTTAAGCCAACTAAGAATATATTTTCGTTATCAGTCCAACTTAGCTGCTTTGCTTTAACAATTGCATTCTCTGCATCTATTTGTCTAATTTTTAAAACACTTCTATACATACCTCCTCTTGGAATAGCTGTATCACAAGATTGAGCATATTTCATTCTTGCCATGCTTGGAGGCGCAATAACTGCATATCCATTTTTGGCATAAAAATCTATTCTTTTTGCTGTTCCTACCCAATGTCCTGCACAACCATGAAGATAAATAATTGTTTTAAATTTACCGTTTAAAAAATTTTCTGAGCCTTTAAGTTCTTTCATGGAGCCCCTGAAGATACCACCATCACCCAAAGGAATTCTGACTAAGGCATTTATCCATGGAAGATTAACCTCATGAATATCTGTAAAATTTTCTTCATGCATTTTGTCATTATCAGTAAAAACTTTTGAGGTGTTATGATAGTCTGAATAAAAGCTATTATAATAATCAGCTGCATTAGCATTGAATGATAATATTAAAACTACAAAAAATGATATTCTACTCATTTTTATATATTAAATAATAAATTGATTTATGTATACTGTTTTAATGTTTTCAAATAATTATCCAAACCTTAACTCTGATGATGATATAAGTCTTTGGAACAAATACTTAAAGAAAAAAAATATTTTTCCCATTGAGCTACTAATAGATAAAAATAGTAAAAATTTAAGTAATCTAAAAAAAATTTTTAACACTTTAAGTTTAGACAGAATTAAACCCGATGAATTCATTAATGTTTATTTAGATGCAAAAACAAAAAGTGATATTAATTATTTTATTTTAAAAATGACTGAGTTATTTGTCTCACATAAAGTAAATAAGTCTTTAAGTGAAGGCCAATCTATAAAGTCTGCTAGGACGCAAACAGTAGCAAGAATTTTATGTCTTTCTTTTTCTGATCCTGAAAAATCAAACGAAACAAATTTTAAAGATTTGAAAAAAATAGTAAGGGAATGTACAAAGGATATTCGTGTATAAATTATAAATTAAGCATAATTTATAATTTTATTATAGTAATATAATCTTTTATTTTTAAATTTAAAAACATGAAGCAAATTATCATCACTATAGATTGGATAAAGAAAGATTATATTTCTCATCCAATAAGATTCATTGTAGAATTTCTGGCCTGGTTTATTACAATTGGTTGCTCAGTTGTAATGGCTTTAACAGTTCCTAACCCTCCCCTATTTGAGCTTTATACTGTATGGATATTTGGTTGTATACTCTATACTTGGGCTTCATGGACCAGGGGATCATTTGGAATGCTTGCTAATTATATTGCCTTAACACTAATAGATAGCTTTGGTCTATATAGAATTATTATTACAGGATAGACTTTATAAGTTCTGGCGGTCTTCCGATTACTGCTTTCGTTTCAGATATTAGAATTGGCCTTTCTATAAGAATAGGAAACGATATCAAAGTTTCTATAATTTCTTTGTTTGACATAGATTTTAAATCTAATTTCTCTTTTTTAATAATGTCTTCTTTCTTTCTTACAAGATCAATTGGATCAATATTTAGCTTATTAATAATATCTTTTAACTCTTCAAAGGTTATTTCTTCAGATAGGTATAATTTTATTTTGGCGTTTATATTATTTTTTATAATAATATTCAAACCTTCTCGTGATTTACTGCATCTTGGGTTGTGATAATAAATCATAGTTTTACCGCATAAAATGGCGTCCCCAAGGGGAGTCGAACCCCTGTTGCCGAGATGAAAACCCGGTGTCCTAGGCCTCTAGACGATGGGGACCCTAGAAAGTCAGTGATTTTGTAGTGGATTGCTCATAATGTCAAGCAATCAAAGTCCTTGCAGCGCAAATCCTTTTAATACAAGATTCTTTGCCAAGTAAATAGATAGTTAAATCTATAGAAGGTGATGACAGAGAGCCTGTGAGAGCAACTCTTATAGGTTTTGCAAATTTTGGGAGTTCGAGATCAAGTTCATGCATAACATCAGCAATAGCATCTTTAATATTGCTCAAGGACCAATTGTTTATAAGGTCTAATTTACTTAAAACACTAGAAAATATTTTGTTGTTATCTTCGACAAGAAATTTATCTATAAGATTTTTATCAATAGCTAAATCGTCTGATAAAAAAAACTGACTTTCATCAATTATTTCCTTAATAGTTTTGCATCTGTCTCTTTGAGCCTCTATTATTTCAATAATTTTTTCATCTGAAAACCTATTAAAATCATCTGTTAAATGAATAAATTCTTTATATATATCATCTATTTGAAGTTCTTTTATAAAATATTTATTAAGTGAATTAAGCTTCTTATAATCAAATATTGAAGATGATTTATTTAAACTTTTTAGATTAAATAAAGCTATAAGTTCTTCTAAGGTAAATTTTTCTTTGTTACCCTCAGACCAACCTAATCTTGCTAAATAGTTAATTATTGATATTGGAAGAAATCCTTCTTTTCTAAAGTCATATGTGCTTGTTGCACCGTGTCTTTTTGACAACCTTTTCCTGTCGTCACCCATAATTAAAGGTATATGTGTGTAAGTTGGAATTTTATACCCTAGCGCATTCATCATATGGGCCTGCCTATAAGTGTTATTAAGATGATCGTCGCCTCTAATAACGTTTGTTATGCCCATATCAATGTCGTCAACAACTACTGTTAGGTTATAAGTTGGGGTTCCATCAGCTCTTTGTATGATTAAATCGTCAAGTTCTTTATTATTAACTGAAACATTGCCTTTTAATGTATCTTCAAGAGTAATCTCCCCTTCTAATGGGGTTTTGAACCTTACAACTGTATCAGAGCCATTTTCTAAAGATAACTCTCTATTTCTTCCATCATATTTTGGTTTTAGCCCTGATTTTTGCTGTTCTGATCTAAGTTTATCAAGCTCCTCTTTGGAGCAATTACAATAGTACGCATCTCCGGAAGCCAGTAACTTATCTATAGCCGAAGTATATTTGTCAGACCTATCACTTTGATATACCAGACTGTCATCATAATCAATTCCTAACCAGTCAAGAGACTCTAGTATGCTTTCGACATATTTGGTTTCAGACCTAACTTTATCAGTATCTTCAATTCTTAAAAGGAACTTCCCACCTTGATTTCTTGCAAACAACCAGTTAAATAAAGCTGTCCTAGCACCGCCAATGTGCAAATTTCCTGTAGGGCTTGGTGCAAATCTAGTTATAACCATTAATAATTCCTTGAAAATTAAGTGTAAGAGCTGTATTTTTATTCGTTTCAAATATAGACTGCAATCATATTATGTTAATAGATGAATATAAAGCTCTGAGTTCAAGAAATGATTTCTTTATGGATCCTGAGCAACAAAAAACCATTAATTCTTTTCAAGAATTATATAATCGAATACTTGGAATTAGAAATCCAGGCGAATCAATACTTGGAAATATCGGCTTAAATTTATTTAGAAAAGGTGAGAATTCTAAGAGCAAAGGTATATATCTGTATGGAGACGTTGGAAGAGGAAAGACTTTTTTAATGGATATGTTTTTCAAGGAGCTTCCAATAAAAGATAAAAAAAGAATTCATTTTCATAGATTTATGAATGACATCCATGAAAAGTTAAATTTGAAGAAAGATATCACTAACCCAATAGATGTTATTGCAAAAGATATATCCTCAGAAATAAGCGTTTTATGCTTCGATGAATTTATTGTTAATGATATTGCAGATGCAATGATTTTAGGAGAGCTTCTAAAAGGATTATTTGCAAACAAAGTTACTATAGTTTTTACATCAAATACGGAGCCAAAAAATTTATACTCACAAGGACTTCAAAGAGAAAAATTTACATATGCAATAAAGTTAATAGAAGAGAATTCAGAAATTATACATTTAGACAGTAATAAGGATTATAGGCTATTAAAGTTTGGAAATGTTAGAACATATCATTATCCAAATGATGAACAAACTGATTTAAATATGCAGCAATATTTTTCTTCAATAGCGCCTGACTGGTTTAACTGGTTTACAAGAAAACCGGTATTTGAAGGCGCAACAATTTCTGTTAATAATAGAGATATTGATGTTCGGTTTTTATCGTCCAATACAGTTTGGTTTAAATTTGATGTGATATGCGGTGATGGGAGATCACAAAATGACTACATAGAGATTTCAAAAATTTATCAAAACGTATTTATTTCAGGTGTCCCAGAAATGAACGATGATTTGGTTGATGAAGCTAGAAGATTTCTTAATATGATTGATGAATTTTACGATAGAAATGTTAAGGTTATAATTTCAGCTAAGGTAGCAATTGATAATCTTTGCGATATAAAAAAAATAAATAGTGATTTCAAAAGAACAAAAAGCAGACTTAATGAAATGCAGTCAAGCGAATACATGAAAAAAGAACACAAACAATAGGTAAAATAATAAAATGAAAAAACCAGTTAACGTTGCAATAACAGGGGCTGCAGGAAATATCGCTTATTCTGCAATATTTAGAGTAGCATCAGGGCAAATGTTGGGTATTGATCAGCCGGTAAATATTAAGCTGATAGATATTGAGCCAGCAATGAGCGCACTAAATGGTGTTAAATACGAGCTTGAGGATTGTGCATTTCCTCTTCTCAATTCAATTACAACAACGTTTGATCTTACAGAAGGTTTTGATAAATGTGATTTTGCTTTGCTTATAGGTGCAAAACCCAGAATGAAAGGCATGGAAAGAAAAGACCTATTAAAAGACAATGGAAAAATATTTAAACCACAAGGCAAGGCTATTGATGAAGTTGCCAATAAAAATATCAAAGTATTGGTTGTGGGTAATCCAGCTAATACAAATGCATTAATCGCAATGCATAATGCTCCAAGTATTAAACCATCGCAATTCACATCGATGATGCGTCTTGATCATGATAGATCTTTAGCACAAGTTGCAAATAAATTTAATGTAACCATAAATGAAGTTAAAAAAATAATTGTTTGGGGTAATCATTCAAATACACAGGTACCAGATTTATCGTATGCTGAGGTATCTGGGAATAGCATTAAAAAAGTTATGAATGAAGATTGGTATACAAATAATTTTATTCCAAGAATACAAAAAAGAGGCGCTGAAATCATTGAAGCAAGAGGTTTATCTTCTGCAGCATCAGCAGCCAATGCAGCAATTACACATATGCGAGACTGGGTTTTAGGAAATAATGATTGGTTAAGTATTGGTCAAATTTCAAATGGCAATCCTTTTGGGATTTCTGAAAACCTAATGTTTTCATTTCCTTCGGTTTGTTCAAATGGAAGCTATTCAATAATAGGTAACTTAGCTATTTCGGAAGTTTTAAACGATTATATAAAGACTACTGAGAATGAACTTCTTAACGAAAGAGATTCTGTTCTAGATCTTCTTTAAAGAAAAGTAGACTTAGTTAGGAATAATCTAGCTGAGTTATATTTTAACCCCTTCCCACTCAGTTATAAAATCTTCAATTAATGCAGCAACTTCATCAGGCCTGTCTTCTTGAGACCAGTGCCCTGCTCTTTCTATAAACTGTAATCTAACAGGACCTGCAATATCTTGCTTTAATCGTTCGCCAGATTCTTTTGGCATCCATGCATCATGTAGAGCCCAAAAGACTGCAGTTGGACATGTAATTTTCTTATGATCGACTGCCAAAGTTTCTTCGTTAGTTGGCTGAGAACATATTTTAACTAGCGATTTAAAACCTGTTAAACCATCTCTTCCCCAGTGGCACAAGTAGTTTTCTTTTACATTTTTGTCTGTAAAAGCAATTTTATCGTGACTTCCTGTTCTCATTAAGCCTGCAAATTGAGCTACTGCTCCAGGCATTGCTCCAGCCAAAACTTCATCGCTAGCCCCAACTAACCCATTAAAAGCTTCTACTTCTAATACTGGCCAATAATCATAAGCTACAGGGTTTAAAAGAACTAACCTACTAATATGATCACAATATTTAGAAGCGAATACCTGGCATACACCCCCACCATGGTCATGTCCAACCAAGATGACGTTGCCTTTTATGCCCAATTCTTCTATAACAGCTTTAATAGCTTCAGCTTGATTATTAAATGTATGCTCGAAATCATCTAGCGGCATTGAAGATTGGCCATATCCAACCATATCCATAGCATATGAATGAAAATTTCCCTCTAAGTTTTTTTGAACATGCCTCCATAATCTTGCATTTGTTGGAATTCCATGAACAAATAATATTGGGGTTCCTCCTTTACCTTTACCGTATTCCTCTAAGTTTATTTCTAAATTTTGGTCACATGCTTTTATTTTAACTTTCATTATATTTCCTCGATATTCATTAATTTTATTATTGTTGTTCTTGTTATTATGTTTATATAATCTCTAAATAACTTAAAATATACAAGAAAAAAATTTAAATCTATGATTTATATAATTACTTTAATTTTAGCAATAATATCAATAATTTATGCTTCAAAAAAAATAAAAAGTAGACCTAAACTCCTATTTTTTATACTTTCCATAATAATTTTATACTTAGTAGCCACCGGAAAAGCTCACTGGATATCTGCATTAATTGTTGCCTTAATACCGATTATAAAAAAATTATTTATCATATTCAGGTATTTGCCAATAATTAAGAGATTTACATCAAGCTATAAAAATAATAATCAGCGAAAAAACTCAAATAATATGTCTCGAAAAGAAGCCGCCGCTATACTAGGAGTAAGTGAAAACTCATCTAAGCAGGAGATTATATTTGCTCACAAAAGAGAAATGCAAAAACATCATCCAGATAAAGGTGGGTCAAAAGATATTGCGGCAAAAATAAATGCTGCAAAAGATAGACTATTAAGCTAAAAAAAAGTATTCCGTTTTAAATTTTTTCTTTCATTAACAAATTTTTTTCTATGTTTTATACTCTTTTCGCTGACTCTTTTTCTCCAAAGTCGAAATGAAGATGGTTTAAGATTTCTTCTCATAATTTTTATAACTTCAGGTTCTGCAATATTTGTTTTTTCAAAAATTTCCTCAAAAGTAATTCTATCTGCCCAGGCAGCCCAAATAATCCAGTCTATCGACTCTTTATTTTTTGGCTCAGGTTTTTTTATTTTTGTCTTAGGCCTATTATCTTTCTTCATTTAATTTTTATACAGCTTGTTTCACAAGCTTTGTTTCTTTTTGTACTCATTATATCAACTGATACATTTAACCCGTTAATAATTAATAATTTATTTTCATATGAAGACTTGTTGCCAGTAATTATATTTATGCATTCAATAGCCATCATTGAGCTTATCATTCCAACTAAAGGAGCTAGAACTCCTGTATCTGAACATGAGTTGTTATCAATTAAATTCTCATAAACACATTCATAGCATGCACTTTTATCTGGTATTACTGTCATAAGTTGACCTGAATAACCTTCCACTGCTCCTATAATAAGTTTTTTATTTTTTATTAAACATGCTTTATTAATTATTTTTCTAACTACAAAATTATCTGTTCCGTCTAGTACTATATCTGAGTTTTCTATTATTGATTCTACTTGAATGCATTTTGTAATTTTCTTAGGGTATTTCTTGATAATAATATCTGGATATTTTTCTTTTAAAAATTTTTCAATAACATCAACTTTTAATGTACCAAAATCTTTAGAAGTGAAAGTTATTTGCCTTTGTAAATTTGTTTCTTCTACAACATCAAAATCTACTAAATTTATTTTCTTAATACCAGAGGAAGCTATATAGATAGAAAGTAAATTACCTAAACCACCTAAACCAAAAATAGTAACTTCAGCCAAATTTAGCTTTTGCTGTCCTTCTATTCCAATATTGGGCAATAGAATATGTCTTGAATAAAAAAGAAGGTCTTTGTCATCAAGATGTGTAAATTGCATTTATTTATTTCTAGAGTTAAATTTATCTAGCTGTTCTTTTGTTGCTTCTTTCTGGTATAAATTCTTCCATTCACTGTACGGCATGCCATAAACAATTTCTCTTGCATCATCGTAAGATACGTCAATACCTTTTTCTTTAGCGGCAGAGACATACCATTTTGATAAACAATTTCTACAAAAATCAGCTAGGTTCATCAAATCTATATTCTGAACTTCTGTTTTATTTTGCAAATGCTTTATTAGCATTTCAAAAACTTCTGACTGAATTTCCATTGTAAGATTTTTATTGCTATCATTCATAATAACTTTACTCCATAATTTTATTAAAGCATATCTATTATAAGGTAATATTTTGCAATTCTACAGAGGTGTTTTATGTTAACAATAAATGATATATCAGTTGGTATTTTAGCTGGTGGTAAAGCTACACGAATGAATAATCAAGATAAAGGTCTTGTGCTTGTAAATGGAACTCCTTTAATTGAAAATCTCTTAGAAAAAATTGCAGCAAAAACATCAAATATAATAATTAATGCAAATAGAAATATAGATAAATATAAGTCATACAATTATCCTGTTATTAAAGATAGTTTAGATAATTTTCAAGGCCCTTTAGCTGGTATATATAGTTTATTGAAAATGATCAAAACAGATTACTTAATTACTTTACCGTGTGATTGCCCAAATTTTTCCTGGAAGGTTATCCAAAAAATGATTGATGAAGCTGATAAAAGCAAAGATGTTTATATTGCACATAACGGTTTGAGATCGCAGCCTGTATTTATGTTAGTATCCAAAGAAAAAGTTAAATCACTTCACGATTATCTTGCAAATGGAGATAGAAAAATTGATATTTGGTACCAAAATAATAACCATCAGTATATCTTTTTTAATGAAAACTCGACCTACTTTGATAATATAAATACTACAGAACAACTTAATGAGTACAATTCAAAATAAAAAATTAATTGGTTTTGCGGCTTATAGTGGAACTGGAAAAACTACACTTATAAAAGAGATTGTAGGTATCTTAAAAAAATCAAACTATAGAGTTTCGGTGATAAAGCACGCACATCATAATTTTGATGTTGACGAGCCTGGTAAAGATAGTTATGAAATTAGAAAGTCTGGTGCTGAAAATATGCTTATATCGTCGTCAAATAGATGGGCATTAATGCATGAAAATCATAGTAACGATGAGTTAAGTTTAAATGATCTGTTAAATATTCTTGATAAAATAGAAAGTGATATTACCCTTGTAGAGGGCTTTAAAGCAGAGAATTTTCCTAAAATTGAATTATATAGAGAAGAAATAGGCAAAAATAGGGGTTTATTGAGTAATAAAGATAATAATATAATCGCAGTAGCCACTGATACGAATATCGAGGTTAAACGTAATTTAACTAAGCTAGATATTAATAATCCGTCTGACATTGCAACTTTTATAATTAATTACCTAAATATGAATAAATAAAGTCTTCTTAAATAATAGCCATAATTGTGATAATATGGTTTTCCTTAATGAATACACTGGAAACGAATAAAATATTATTTAGAGCAATAATATCCTTATAATTATGACTAATAAAAAAATTACAATAATAGATGGTCAATCAAATAACGAGACAGAACTTCCCGTGCTTGACTCAATATTGGGCCCAAATGTAGTGGATATAAGAGCTTTAGAGAAAAATTTAGGGTATTTATCTCATGATCCTGGATTTATGGCAACATCAAGTTGTGAGAGTAAAATTACTTTCATTGACGGAAATGAAGGAAAATTATGGTATAGAGGCTATCCAATAGAAGAGCTTGCAGAAAAGAGTAATTTTATTGAGACAGCTTATTTACTTTTAAATGATAAATTACCAAATAACAAAGAGTTAGATAATTTTTCTAATGATATATCTAATAACTTTAATGTCGACCCATCAGTTAAGAAAATTATTGAAGTATTTGACAAAGGTAGCCATCCAATGGCAGTAATGACAGCTTGTTTAAGTTTTTTATCAGCAAAATATCATGATGATATCAATATACAAAATAAAGGTTATAGATACCAATCAACAGTGAAACTAATATCATCTGTTCCAGTAATGTCCGCGTGGATATTAAATTTCATATTAGGCGTGAAATTTCAAGAACCCAACAAGCATCTATCTATAGCAGAAAATTTTATAAATATGGCATTTCCAAATATTAATGAAGAACAAAAAAAATTATCGTCTAACGCTATGGATGTAATATTTTTACTTCATGCTGACCATGAGCAAAATGCATCTACCTCGACTGTTAGACTATCGGGCAGTTCTGAAACAAGTCCTTATGCTGCCATAGCAGCTGGTATACAGACCTTATGGGGCCCAACCCATGGTGGCGCAAATGAAGCAGTAATAAATATGCTTGAAGAAATAAAAAATTCTGATAAAGATGTAGAGCATTATATAAATATGGCAAAAGACAAAGAAAATTCTTTTAGGCTGATGGGTTTTGGTCATAGAATATATAAAAATTATGACCCAAGAGCTAAAATAATACAAAAAATCGCGCATGAATACTTAGATAAACTTGATGAAAATAACCCAAATAAACCTTTATTTGACATAGCAATGAAACTTGAAAAATATGCTTTAGAGGATGATTACTTTGTTTCCAGAAAACTATACCCTAATGTAGATTTCTATTCAGGAATTGTATTAAAAGCTATTGGCGTTCCACAAAGTATGTATACAGTTATATTTGCATTAGCCAGAACTGTAGGTTGGGTAGCACACTGGAACGAAATGATTGAAGACAAAAATTTTAGAATTGGAAGGCCTAGACAGTTATATACTGGTAAAGATAAAACTAACTATACGGAATTAAAAGATCGTTAGTTTTTAGTCGTTAAAAAAATTATATATAACTTTTGAAAAATTTTTTTCATCAACTAAAAAAGAATCATGACCTTGAATTGACTTTAGTTTTTCAAATTTAAAATTCTTCTTTGCTTTTTTAAAACCTTCTGCGAGCTCTTCTTGTTGATCAATAGGAAAAAGAATATCTGACTCAACACCTATTATTAAATTTTTCTTCGTATGAATTTTTGCCAAACCTGCATTTACTGTCCCACCATGCTCTGCAACATCAAATAAATCCATAGCTCTTGATAAATACAAATAACAATTAGGGTCAAACATAGAAACAAATTTTTTTGAATTATGGTTTAAGTAATTTTCAACTTCAAACTCAATATCAAACATTTTTTTATTTTCTGATTTAGGAAGTCTAGCTCTATTAAATCTTTCACGCCATTCATTTGCCGCCCTATAAGACATTAACCCAAGCTTTCTTGCTAGCTTCATACCGTTTAGTGGCGCTGTCTCTTTATCGTATATCCCCTCATTCCATAAAGGGTCACTTCTGATTAGTTCTCTTTGTAGCGACCTAATTGAAATCGTAAAAGGAAGTGCTCTTGCAGCTGCTGATATCACAACAAGATTAGATAAACTGTTCGGATATAATAAAGCGTATGCAAGAGCTGTCATCCCGCCCATTGAAGGACCCATAACAGTATGAGCATAATCAATTCCTAAAGTTTGGAGAACAGAGTGTCCTGCTTTAGCAATATCTTCAATAGATAATTCTGGAAAATTAAGACCATAAACGTCACCAGTTTCCTTATTAACTGAAGCTGGCGAGGTTGAACCAAAGCAGCTACCAAGTGAATTCACACATACAACATAATATTTTTTAGTATCAATAGGTTTGTTAGGACCTATCATGAATTCCCACCAACCTTTTTCATTGTTTTTATCTGATGATGCTGCATGTGATGAAGGTGATAATCCAGTGAATAAAAGTATTACATTATCATTATTAACAGAAAGTTTTCCCCAAGTCTCATAAGCAACTTCAACACTGTTAAGAATTGAACCTTTAAACATTTTAAAGCCAGTACTTCCGTAGTCACTTGGAAGTTTGGCTTTGGTTATACCCTTAACTATAAATTCATTAGACATAATTTAATAAAATAATTTTAAGAATGATGCGATTATACTTCAGACTGAGCATCAAATGAATAACCATTTTTTATGCAGTTTTTAAGCCATATGGAAAGAAAATAGTTCTTATACCATTTACTAAGTCTCATGTTATGGTATTTGTTAATATCAGTAGCTGTATGCGTAGATTTACTATCATTAGTATTTATGATCTCAGCTTGCCTAGAATCGAAGTAAATTTTTAAATCAACATAATTAATATAAGTATTATTGCAAAAAAAATTATATGCAAATCTAACTTGAGCAGTATGATTCGTTACTAATTCAACAGATAGTGACAATTTCTTGTCAACATGCCCTGTTGATGATTCGAATTTTTTAGAAATATTGCTTTCAGTAATAATACTAAGATCTACTAATTTTGAAAAATCTTTATAATTTTTCTCATAAGAGATCATTAGCGAAATAAAATTATTTTTACTTACTGAGTTTATTTGGAATGCTTGTATCATAAAAATATAATACACAGCAATTAATTTTGTGTCTAACTATTTTAATAATAATAGGATGCATTTTAAACTTAATTGTTTAAAAATTTTTCTAAAGATGTATTATTATTAGGTTTTAATAAGGATAAAATCTAATTCTAAATTTCTCTAAAATTAAATACTGCAAATAAATTTGCAGTAGATAAAATTTGTAGTTATTTAAAGCAGATTTAAATTATTTAGCTTCTACGTCTGTAGCAGTTAAACCTTTTTCGCTTTCTGTAACTGTGAATTCAACAGCCTGACCTTCTTTTAAAGTTCTGTATCCATCACCTTCTATTTTAATTGCCCCAAAATGAACGAAAACGTCTTTACCGCTTTCTCTTTGTATAAAACCATAACCTTTTGAGTCATTAAACCATTTAACCGTACCATTTTCTCTATCTGACATATTTTTCTTCTATATTGTATTAATCAAAAAAAATTAGCTATATAATTTATTATTATTTATCTAATTTGTTGTGTATGAGCAAAAGCATTAACTACTCTTTAAACTCATATTACGTATCATATCAGCAATTTCATTTACTGCAATGTCTTTTAAAGATATTTTATTTAATAATAAATCATAAATTATTGGGTCTTCTAATGATAATAATTTTATAAAACCATTTTTTTGTGAATTTGAAGCTGTTTTATAAAATTTTTGATAAAAAGTTAACATTAAAATATCTAACTCTTTAGTTCCTCTTCTGCATTTCCACAAGACCTCTTTATCATCCATGTTAGATCTTATTGGACACTATTAAAGATTTAATCTTTGCGATTTGTTTAGCTGGATTTAGTCCTTTTGGGCACGCATTTGTACAATTCATAATAGTATGGCATTTGTATAACTTAAAAGTATCTTCAAGATTTTCTAATCTTTCTTTTTGATGTTCATCTCTAGAATCAGCTATCCATCTATAAGCTTGCATTAAAGTTGCTGGCCCTAAATATTTATCGCTATTCCACCAATAACTAGGACAACTTGTTGAGCAACAAGCGCAAAGAATACATTCGTCAGAGCCATCCAATTCCGCTAATTCTTCTTTGGATTGAAGTCTTTCTGTTGACAAGTCTTTTGGTTCTTCAGCTTGAAGCCACGGTTGTACGGATTCATACTGTTTATAAAAGTCAGTAAGATCAGTAACCAAATCTTTTAATACGGCCATATGAGGTAGGGGATAAATTTTAATATCTCCTGCAATTTCATCTATACTCTTAGTACATGCTAAAGTATTTCTGCCATCAATATTCATAGAGCATGAACCACAAATACCCTCTCTACAAGATCTTCTAAAAGTAATCGTTGTATCAATTTCATTTTTTATTTTAAGTAGCGCATCAAGAACCATCGGTCCACAATCAGTGGTATCTATTTCATAAGAATCAACCCGTGGGTTCTTTTCGTCATCTGGGTCATATCTATATATTTTAAAAACTCTAATATTTTTTTTATCTGCACTTTTGCACTTAAAATATTTTCCAGTTTTTACTATAGAATTTAAAGGTAATGTAAATTCAGCCATATTTAATAAACCCTCTTTTTTGGCGGGACAGCTTCAACTTCATCCGTTAGAGTCGTTAGTATTACTTTTCTGTAACTAATATCAACTATACCATCGTCATCAATTGATGCAATTGTATGTTTCATCCATTCTTTATCGTTTCTATCTGGAAAATCATCTCTAGCATGTGCCCCTCTAGATTCTTTTCTATTATAAGCAGATTCTACAGAAACTATTCCTTGTGTTAATAAATTTTCTAACTCTAAAGTCTCTAATAACTCTGTATTCCATTTCATGGAATTATCACTAAGATTTATATCAGAAAAATCTTTATAAATAGAATGTATATTTTTTCTTCCTTCTTCTAATGTTTCTTCAGATCTGAAAACAGCAACATTTTTTTGCATTTCTCTCTGAAGCCTTAGTCTTAATTCTGAAGGTAGGTTTTTTCCTGAAGAAAATCTAGTTTTGTCCAAACGATTTATTATTTTATCTACAGATTCATTATTGCTATCGTTATGTTTTGCTCCAGGCTCAACTAACTTAGCAGCTTGTTTTGCAGCTGCTCTTCCAAAAACAATTAGATCTAAGAGTGAATTCGAACCCAATCTATTAGCTCCATGAACAGATACACATGCGGTTTCCCCGATTGCCATTAAACCTGGCACTATTTTTTCTTCATTTTCTCTTGTTGGACTAAGAACTTCTCCGTGGTAATTTGTAGGTATGCCTCCCATGTTGTAATGAACGGTTGGGATAACTGGAATTGGAGCTTTAGTTACATCAACTCCGGCAAATATTCTTGCAGACTCTGCAATTCCAGGCAGCTTTTCATTAATGACATCTTTCCCAAGATGTTCCAAATGAAGCTCTATGTGATCTTTCTCTTTTCCAACACCTCTTCCCTCATTTATTTCGATCGTCATTGATCTGCTTACAACATCCCTTGATGCTAAATCTTTGGCGTTTGGGGCATATCTTTCCATAAACCTTTCACCATCTGAGTTTGTAAGATAACCTCCCTCTCCCCTAGAACCTTCTGTTATTAAGCAGCCTGCCCCGTATATTCCTGTTGGGTGAAATTGAGTGAACTCCATATCTTGAAGAGGAATGCCAGCTCTTTGAGCCATTCCACTTCCATCTCCAGTACATGTATGAGCTGAAGTAGCAGAAAAATAGGCTCTTCCATAACCTCCAGTAGCTAATAATGTGACATGACCTTTAAAGTGATGTAATTTACCAGTAGCTAAATCGATAGCTATTACCCCTGTACACTGCCCATTGTCCATAACGAGATCTATAGCAAAGTACTCTATAAAGAATTCTGCTTTATATTTTAAAGACTGCTGGTAAAGAGTATGAAGAATTGAATGCCCTGTTCTATCGGCCGCCGCACATGTTCTTTGGGCTGTACCTTCACCATAATTTGTTGTCATTCCGCCAAAGGGTCTTTGATATATTTTGCCTGCCTCTGTTCTAGAAAAAGGCACTCCGTAATGTTCAAGCTCAATAACAGAGGGTATTGCCTCTTTACACATATACTCAATTGCATCTTGATCTCCAAGCCAATCAGAGCCTTTTATAGTGTCGTACATATGCCAACGCCAATCATCTTCACCCATATTACCTAGCGCAGCACTCATCCCTCCTTGAGCTGCAACTGTGTGACTTCTTGTAGGAAAAACTTTAGTTATACATGCTGTTTTCAGACCTTCCGTTGCCATTCCCAAAGTTGCTCTTAAACCAGAACCACCAGCACCTACAACTATTACATCATATTCATGTGTAATCATTTCGTAATCTTTATTCATCTAGATATGCACTCCAAAATATATTTTTGTTATCGAAGCTATACCTAAAAAAGATAACAAATAATATGTAATATTTATTATTTTTATATAAAAATCACGTGTTTTTTTATCTGAGACATAATCTTCTAATATAACTTGTATTCCAAGTTGAAAATGACGAACTGAAATTATTATTAATATAAATAAAAATATATAATTTTCAGTCTTACTAGTCCATAAAACCATATTTTGATATGTTATTTCGGGGACAAGACTTAAGGAGTATATACACCAAAGAATCAATGGTAAGAGTAAAATTGCTGATAGTCTGTGATAAAGCCAATGCTTTTTTCCGTGTAACACTCAGTTCTCCTTTAAAACTTTCACATCAAATAAAGTAATATCGTGCTACCAGTTAATAATACTGTAAATGAAACTACTAAAAGTGATGATATTAATGGTGAATTTCCACTAAAGCCATAACCAAAGTCCCAAAATAAATGTCTTACACCATTACAAATATGTAAATAAAGAGAAAACAACCATAAACTCAATAAAATCTTGCCAATAGTGCTTGTAAATACAATGTAACTAATATTATAGGTTTCAAAACCTGATGCAATCGATATTAAGAATATTATAAATAATGCATAACCCATACCATTTATAACACCACATACCCTATGTGATATTGACACAAGAGCAACAAGGGGTAATCTATATACTTGCAAATGCGGTGATAATGGAACTTTAGATAGTGACATTTTTCTCCTAAATTATAAATAATTAAATACCAATAAAGCTTATTATGATAAACGATTTCTTTAAAAAATTCATTACCAATGATGCTGTTATAGATAATTATGGTTTAAAATATAACAATATTTTTAAAAAAGATATTGAAAAAGTTATAAATCAGCAATCTGTATCATTACTTAACAACAAAGTACTGGTAAAATGCAAAGGTGAAGATACACAAAATTTTCTAAATACACAATTTACAAATGACATTAAAGAGTTAAAAAATAATACTGGTATTTTGTCAGGGTACTGTAATCCAAAGGGAAGACTAATATCAATATTCTATATATTTCAACTAGATAAAGAATATTACTTATATACCTCTTTAGATACTGTTCAGCCATTATTAAAAAAACTCAACATGTACAAAATGATGTCTAAAGTAGAGTTTGAAATCATAAATGATGTTTTGATAGGGGTATCTAGCAATACTAAAATTAATTTTGCAGAAAACATAACGCTGGATAGAAATGAAGCTAAAAAAATAAACAACTCTATATTATTTAAGATTTCACCCAATCAGACCATTATATTAACTAATAATGAAGATATTAATTCGATAATAGATGTCAATAACTCTAATTTATTGGGTTACGGTTCTTGGGATTACCTTGATATAGAAAACCATATACCATTTTTACAAGAATCAAAAATAGAAGCATACACTCCGCAAATGATCTCTCTTGATTTACTTGACGGGGTTTCTTTCACTAAAGGATGTTATCCAGGGCAAGAAATTGTTGCAAGAACACACTATTTAGGTGAATCAAAAAAATCACTGTATGTATTAAAAATTGCATCAAAAGAAAACTTTAGCTACTCTGATAAAGTTATTAGTGCTGATAATAATAAAGATGCTGGAGATATAATAAACATATCAAAAGTTAATGATGAAAATTATTTATGCTTAGCGGTACTGAGAAAAGAAATGGAAGATAAAAAACTTATAATAAATGATAACTCTGAAATAAAAATTATTAAAGGAGTAAGCTAAGATGATTAAATATTTAATAATAATACTAGTAATAATCTTATTATTATTTATTTATATTAATCAAAAAAATAAAGAAATGCTTGGTCCTATTATTTTTTTATTTATTTTATTTGTTATATTAATTATTTTAGCTTTTCTAGGCTTCTAATAGTTAACGCATTAGAGGAAATAGTAATACGTCTCTAATTGATGGTGAGTCAGTTAAAATCATAACAAGTCTATCTATGCCAATACCTTCACCAGCTGTTGGCGGCATCCCATATTCTAAAGCTTCAATATAGTCATCATCGAAATACATTGCCTCATCATCACCTCCCTCTTTTAGAGCAGCTTGATTTTCAAATCTTTTTCTCTGATCATCAGGATCATTTAGTTCTGAAAAGCCATTTGCAATTTCTTTACCCATAATAAAAAATTCAAATCTATCTGCTATAAGTGAGTTTTCATTATTGACTCTAGCTAATGGGGAAACTTCAATTGGGTACTCAGTAATGAAAGTCGGCTCAATAAGATTTGGTTCTACAGTTTTTTCAAAAATTGCAAACTGAATCTCACCTAATGAAGAGTAACCAGTAATATCAATATTTTCTTTTTTGCAATAACTAGTGATTTTTTCAGAATCATCAATATCGGCTTTACTTAGTTTTGGCTCATAATCTAAAATTGAATCCTTTAGAGTTATTCTTTTAAAGGGTTTTCCAAAATCTAAATCTTGCCCTTGATAATTTATTAAATAAGTGCCCTTTACATCATTAACAACGTGTCTCAATAGATCTTCAGTAATGTTCATCATATCATTATAATTGCAATATGTTTGATAGAACTCGATCATTGTAAATTCAGGATTATGTTTAGATGAAACACCCTCGTTTCTAAAGTTTCTATTTATTTCATAAATTTTTTCGAATCCCCCAATTATTAATCTTTTAAGATATAGCTCCGGAGCAATACGCATAAATAAATCTATATCTAAGGTGTTATGGTGAGTTACAAAAGGCCTTGCGGATGCACCCCCAGGAATTTTTTGCATCATTGGAGTTTCAACTTCAATAAAACCCTTATTGTCAAAGTAATTTCTTACTGACTTAATTATTTTAAATCTATCATTAAATGTATCCCAACTATCTTTATTACAAATTAAATCTAGGTATCTTTTTCTGTATTTAGTTTCTTGATCAGATAAGCCATGAAACTTTTCTGGCAAAGGTCTCAGTGATTTTGTAACCACATTAAAATCACTGGCAAATATTGTTAACTCTTCAGTCTTGGTTTTAAAAATATGTCCTTCAACATAAATAATATCTCCAATATCTGAATTTTTGAAAATATTAAACTGATCTTCTGAAAATATTTTTTTATCAATATAAAATTGGATTGAGCCAGATTCATCTTTAATATTTGCAAAACTTGATCTACCCATAATTCTTTTAGACATCATTCGACCCATGACGATAAATTTTTTACTATCATTACCAATAACATTTTCATTTTCATTTTCAGATATTTTTTTAATTTCCCTACAACTTATATTTCCTGAAAAGTTATTTAAATAATTATTTCCAGATTCCTTAAGAATATCTAATTTTTTTCTTCTTTCTAAAATTAGTCTGTGAGAATCATTTTTTTTATCTTCCATTATTTTTCACCTTTTTTTAAACTTGCTTCTATAAATAAATCAATATTACCATCTAAAACTGATTGCGTATTGCTTGTTTCTATATTTGTTCTTAAATCTTTTATTCTTGATTGATCTAAAACATATGACCTTATCTGGCTGCCCCATCCTATGTCAGCTTTTTCATTCTCTATATTGTCCTGTTCATTTCTTTTTTTTTGCATTTCTATTTCATACAGCTTTGCTTTAAGCTGCTTCATTGCGGTATCTTTGTTCTTGTGTTGAGACCTACCATTTTGACATTGAGTTACTACTCCAGATTTTATATGCGTAATTCTAACAGCAGATTCAGTTTTATTTACATGCTGCCCGCCAGCACCACTTGCTCTAAATACATCAATTCTTAGATCGCTTGGGTCTATATCTATCTCAATATCATCATTTATTTCTGGCGAAACAAATACTGAAGCAAAAGATGTATGTCTTCTACTACCTGAATCAAAAGGAGATTTTCTTACTAATCTATGTACTCCAGTTTCTGTTCTTAACCAACCAAAGGCATATTTACCATTAAATTTAAGTGTAGCACTTTTTATTCCAGCTACTTCTCCACTAGTTATATCTATAGTTTCGATATCAAAATCATGTTTTTCACCCCATCTTGAATACATTCTTAAGAGTATCTCAGCCCAATCTTGGGCTTCTGTTCCGCCTGAGCCAGACTGTATATCAAGAAAAGCATTACAATCATCAGATTTTCCGCTAAAAATTTTAATAAAGGATAATTTTTGAACTGAAAGATTCATTTTTTTAATTTCAGTATTTAAATATTCTGCTAATTCTAGCGATTGGTCATCATCATAAAGCTCTTTGAATTCTTTAAGTTGAATAAAATCAGAGGATATTGCATTAAATTCATTCAATTCTTTTTCTAAAACAGATTTTTGTTTTGAAATAGATAAAGATTTTTCTCTGTCAGACCAAATATTTTCATCCTGTAATGACTCATTAAGCTTAATGATTTCTCCTTTCTTTGACTCAATGTCAAAGAAACCTCCTGATCTCATCTATTTGATTCCCAATTTTGGAAATTTGGGATTCGTAATCATTGTCAGTTTTAGCCATTAAATTACCTTATGTTTCCGTCACCTAAAACAATAAATTTTTCATTCGTAAGACCCTCAATTCCAACGGGGCCTCTTGCATGGAGTTTATTTGTGCTAATTCCAATTTCTGCACCCAAGCCATATTCAAATCCATCTGCAAATCTTGATGAGGCATTATGCATTACCGAGCTAGAATCTATATTTCTTAAAAACATAGCTGCTGTTTCTTTATTTTCGGTTACTATAACATCTGTATGTCCTGAGCCATACTTTGAAATATGTTTGATAGCTTCAGAACATCCATCTAAAACTATTATCGATAAAATTGAATCTAAATACTCTGTGCTCCAATCTAATTCAGAAGCTTGCTTTACTTGATTTAAAATACTCTTTGTATTTTTACAGCCTCTTAATTCAACATTATGAGTTTTTAATTCCTTAGCTAATAAAGGCAAGAACTCTTTAGCTATATGAAAATCTACTATTAATGTTTCCATTGCATTACAAACTCCTGTCCTTTGTGTTTTAGAATTAACAGCTATTTTTAACGCCTTGCTTATATCGGCATGTTGGTCCACAAAAACATGACAAATACCGTCTAAGTGCTTAAGAACAGGAATTGACGCTAGCTCGTCAACGAGTTTAATTAAATTCTTTCCTCCCCTTGGTATGACAATATCTATATATTTATTTTGAACTAATAATTCATTAACAATATCTCTATCAGTTTTATCAATTAATTGAACAATATTTTCACTTACATTATTCTTAACTAAGGCATTTTTTATACACTCTGATAAAACTATATTTGTATTAATGGATTCAGAACCACCTCTTAATATAATGGAATTACCTGATTTAATGCATAACGCTGATGCATCAATTGTTACATTGGGTCTTGATTCATAAATCATAGCAATTACACCTAATGGCATAGACATTTTGCCAACTTTAATGCCACTAGGCATTAACTCGATATCCTTTATCTGTCCAACTGGATCTTTAAATTCTATAATTTCTTTAATGCTGCTAATCATAGAGTCAATTCTTAGATCATCTATCAATAATCTATCGACAAAAGCATTATTAAAATTGTCAGTTGTTTTGAGACACTCGATATCATTAGTATTTGAATCTTTAATCTTATTTCTATATAAATTAATCTCATCAATTAATGACTCTAAAATGGTGTTTTTTTCGCTTTCTGACAGACAAGAAATTTCTTGGGAAGAGGATTTAGCATTAACACATATATTTTTTACATATTCTTTAATTTTCATAAACACATTATATTAAGTATATTTGATAACTGAAAGTTTATTTTTTGCTACGGAAATAGATAAGTCCTGTATTGAATCCCATATATTACCATCAAGTACATTTTTTGATTGCATATCAATTCTTACAAGAATTCCAAGGTAAGCTTCGATCTTTTTTTGCGAAAGCTTCTTTAAAGAAAATGACATCAAATTTTTTCTCTCGTAAGGCCATATATTTCTTAATATATCTTCTTTAGTTTTTCCATTAGCTAAAGAATCAAGATTAAATAAAATAGCTCTGAAAGACCTAATAAATGACCATATAATATATTGAGTTGGATAATTATTCTCTTTAAGGAAGTTAACACATGTATTGATCTTAGTAAGATTACCCTCGATTGCATAATCTACAAGATTGCTTGCCTCAAAGTCAACATCTTTTGAAAAAACTTTCTTTAGAAATTCAAGGTTAATATCCTCGTTATCTTTAATCATCAAATCTAGTTTAATAAGTGCTTGATTTGCAGATATCATATTACCTTCATATAAATCTGAAATAAAGTTGATGCAGTTTGAATTAATTTTATAATTTAATTTTTTTGAAGAAATATTTAATTCATCTATCATATTTTTCTTTGTTAAAGGAAATAGTCTTATCAAGCCAACATTATCACTCTTAATGCCTAAGTATTTTTTTTTAAAATCTGCAGCTTTTAGTTCAGGAAGTCTAAAAATTAAAATATTATCAGAAGAAAAATTATCTATCATTTCTAAGATTTTTTTCTCAGCATTCAAGCCAACACTTTTTGTAAGAAATCGTAGCTCTATAATTTTTTTATTAGCAAAAAGCGATAGATTTGAATTTATAGAACTGAGGTTATCCCAATCGAAAGTTTTTTCTACATAAATAACTTCATGATCATGAAAATCAGCTTCTTGCGCTTTTTTTAAAATTTTTTCAATACATACTTCTTCTTGATATATCTCATTACCAGCAATTATATAGATAGGCATTATATTATCTTTTAATTTAGCATCTAATTGATTGTAATATATTTGCATTTTAATTATATTAACCTATTAAACATTAAACTAAAATTATTTTATATATGATTAGTAAAAAAACAAAAATTGGTTTTATTGGCACAGGAATTATGGGTTTACCAATGGCAAAAAACCTTATTAAGTCTAAATATGACGTATACAGCTATGTACGTAACAAAAACAATCACAGCTTTATAAAAAAAAATAGAATAAAAATTATTCATAGTATTGATGACTTCTATAGTGAAATAGATATTTTAATTCTTGTTGTATCTGAAACAAGTGATGTAAAACAACTTTTAATAGGAAAGGATGGCCTGATTGCGAAAAAAAATAAACCATCAATAATTATCGATATGAGTACAATATGCCCAATTGAAACGATTAATATCTCAAAAGTTCTGCAAAAGAATAAAATATCACTTATTGATGCACCCGTTTCTGGAGGAGAAATTGGCGCTATAGAAGGAAAATTATCAATTATGATCGGGGGTAAAAAAAATATTGTAACAAAGATAATGCCGATATTTAGAATACTCGGTGAAAAAATTACCCATATCGGGGGATCCGGGTCAGGACAAGTAGCGAAAGCTTGTAATCAAATTATAGTTGCCCAAACAGTTCATGCTATCAGCGAAGCTTTTATAATTGCAGACAAATTTAAGGTAAATAAAAAAAATGTTCGCGAGGCATTGTTAGGTGGATTTGCTAAAAGTAAAGCTCTGGAGACACATGGAGAAAGAATATTAAATAAAAATTATAAGCCAGGATTTAAAACTAAACTTCATGCGAAGGACCTTAGAATTGCACGAGGTATTTCTGTAAAAAAGAAACTTAATTTAAAAGGAACGAATTTAGTGACACAATACATGAATGAATGTAATAAAAATGGTCATAGTGAAAAAGACTCTTCATCATACTACTTAACAGTGAAAGAAAAAAATAAATGAGAATAGTTTTAAAATCACTTTTATATACTTTTTATTTTATAAAAATATCATGGAAAAATTATACTCCATTACTCGTATATCTAATACTAAGTCAATTTCTAGTTATGCTCGCTCAAAATGTTTTTTTGGTACTACTTTTTTTTATTGGTTATTTAATTATTTCAGCGCCAGTAGTTGTAAATATTTTTAGAAATATTATTTTAGATAAAGGAATAGGTAATAATTATTTTGAAATATTAAATAATAATTATACAAAGCTTTTTTTGAACAGAATATTTTATTTACTAGCAAGCGTTATTGGTATCTATATATTACACATTATAATATTATCTCCTTTTTTTCCTGAAGAAATATCAAAAATAACATTATATTTATATGCGTTTCTTATATACATGATTTATATTTATTCAAGAATTATGTTTATACTTCCAGCGGCAGCTTGTAATATAAAAAAAAATCTTAAAGATTCGTATAATTTAACAAGAGGAAAATCTTTGAAAATTTATTTTTTTTATATTTTAATCGTAATCCCGTATTTGCTAATAAATATAGCTATTTCCTATTATTCAGAATTTTATGAGTTTAAAGAAGTTTTTTTATTAATTTCAATATTTCTTCAAATATTTTTCACAATACTTAGCACATCATTAATTGGTTATTTATATAGAGAGTTTTTATCACCAAAAAACTGATGCATTAAATTTTAAATTACACTTCGCAATATATTAATAATATCAACTTCTAAAGATTTATTAATTTCACCGTTGATAATATTTTCTTCACTTTCAGAACTATTAATTGTTGATGATGAAAATGTATGATCTCTTGATTTAGATAAGTATTTTCTATCAATTAAGACTTTTCCGGCGTCATTAGTAACGGATACGATCATTGTTACTGTAAGCGTGAATTCTCTTTCTGTAGCTGAACTAGTTATCGACGAAGTCTCTTTCTTTTGAAATGGTCCTTCTACTTCGACTAAAAATTCAAATTTATTTTCATCTAATTTAAAGCCAGCGTTAACAAATTTCTGTTTTAAAGATTTTGGTGAGATAAGTTTTATTGATGCGGTTTTAGATGAATTATCACCGATTGATTCTAAACCTCCCAACTTATAACCGCAACCCTGAAGCAAGGCTATAGACAAGAGTAAACACATAGTGGTGATTCTTTTTAATAATTTCATTCTACTACTATATTAACAAGTTTTTCTTTTATATAAATTATTTTTTTTATTTCCTTACTATTCGTGTATTTTTTAATATCTTCAAGAGATAAAACATATTTCTCGATTTTTTCTTGAGATGTATTGGATTTAACATCAATTTTTTTTCTTACTTTTCCATTTATTTGGATGATTATCAGCATATTATCGTCTTTAATAAAGTCTTTGTTAGCTTTAGGCCATGTAACACAAGTATTATCGTAAGCTAGTCCTAAATTTTTAAATAGCTCTTCACATATGTGAGGTGTTATTGGCATTAGTAGTGATATTAATACTTTGTACGCATCAAATATTGCGATGGTGCTTACTGAGTTAGATTGTATAGATTGATTTATACTATTAAGCATTTCCATGCACGTTGATACAACAGTATTTAAACTTGCTCTTTCGCCATAATCATCGGTTATTTTCACAATAGCTTTATTTGTAATTATTTTTAATTTTTTCTCATCTTCATTTTTCACATCTCTGACTTCATTGGTAAAATTTTTAATTTTATATCCTGTAGTCCATAGCCTATTCAAAAATTTATGAGAACCTTCAACTCCATGGTCTGACCATTCAAGTGAGTTTTCTACTGGTGCAGCAAAAATAATAAACAGTCTTACCGTGTCAGCTCCGTATTTGTCTATCAATAATTTTGGATCAATAGTATTACCTTTAGATTTGGACATTTTAGATCCATCTTTTAAAACCATTCCCTGTGTTATTAATTTTTTAAAAGGCTCGTTTGAATTTAATATCCCATGATCTCTAAGTAGCTTATGAAAAAATCTAGCGTACAGTAAATGAAGTACAGCATGTTCTATACCACCTATGTAGATGTCAACTGGAAGCCAATAATTAGCCTCATCACCTATCATTTTTTTTGTATTATCTGGACTACAAAAGCGAGACTGATACCAGCTTGATTCAAAAAATGTATCTAATGTATCTGTTTCTCTTATCGCTTTTAATCCAGTCTTACTACATTTTGTGTGCTTCCATGTAGGGTGATTCTCTAAAGGGTTTCCGCTTGTTGAAAAATCAATATCTTCCGGAAGTTTAATTGGAAGTTCGCTTTGTTCTACAGCTAAAACCTCGCCATCTTCTCTGTATATAATTGGTATTGGACAACCCCAATACCTTTGTCTAGATATTCCCCAATCTCTTAATTTGTAATTTTTTACTGCCTTGCCAAAATTATTTTCTGCGATATATTTTATTATAGATTCTAATGAATGTTTACTTTCTAAACCATTGAAATGTAATGAGTTAATTATTTTACCATGCCCTGTATAAACGTCTTCATCTGAATTTTTACTATCTATTACCTTTATTACATCAATATTATATTTATGCGCAAAATTGTAGTCTCTTTGATCGTGTGCTGGGACGCCCATAACAGCACCTGTTCCATAGCCTGTAAGGACATAGTTAGCAACCCAAACTGGAATTAACTTTTTTGTTATGGGGTGTGTTGCGTATATACCTGTAAACAACCCATTAGGGTCATTTTTGTCACGCTTATTATCATTATCATTTTTTAAAAGATGTTGGCTATAACTTTTAACTTTATTATCACAAGTTTCTATAAAATCATGATCTGCAGCTATAGCGATAAACGTAACGCCAAAAATAGTGTCTGGGCGTGTGGTAAATACATTAATTACAATATTTAAAGATGTTTCAAATACAACTTCTGCTCCATGAGATTCTCCTATCCAGTTTTTTTGCATAGTAATAACGTTATCAGGCCAATTACCCTTCAATTCATCAAGATCCTTTAAAAGGTCATCTGAGTAGCTAGAGGTTTTTAAAAACCACTGAGAAATCTTCTTTTTTTCAACATCGGCTCCAGATCTCCAGCCTTTGCCATCAATAACTTGTTCGTTAGCTAAAACTGTATTATCTACAGGGTCCCAATTAACAAGTGATTCTTTCTTATATACAAGATTTTTTTTAAATAGCTCAATAAAAAACCATTGTTCCCATTTATAGTATTTTTCTGAACAGGTTGAAATTTCTCTACTCCAATCATAACTAAAGCCTATAGACTTAAGTTGTTCTCGCATATTTTGAATATTTGTATTAGTCCAATCCTTTGGAGACAAATTATTATCCATGGCAGCATTCTCTGCTGGAAGGCCAAATGCATCCCATCCAATCGGATGGAGAACATTTTTTCCAAGCATTCGGTGATATCTTGCAAAAACATCGCTAATAGTATAGTTTCTAACATGCCCCATATGGAGATTTCCGCTAGGGTACGGAAACATAGACAAGCAATAAAACTTTTCTTTGGTTGAGTCCTCTTTTACTTCAAAAGTTTTATTTGAATACCAATCATTCTGTATTTTTTTTTCTATGCTTTTTGGGTTGTAATTTTCCTGCATTTCAGTATTTTTGTTATAATTATTTTACAAAAGTTAACATAAGTTACATATAATGTCTGAATTATGATAATAAATAAAGAAACACTTAAGTTTAATTCTAAAATTTTCTCTAGTAATTTTATTAGAAAATTTTTAAAAACAGAATCATCTTCAGGGGTGCTCCTTATAATATTTAGCTTATTGGCAATAATATTATCTAATAGCGATTTTTCAAACTTGTATTATTCAGTAAAAAATACATATTTGTCCATAAAGATAGATGAATTCATTATTAAAGAAACCGTTCATCACTGGGTAAACGATGGTTTGATGGCTATATTTTTTTTCGTGATTGGACTTGAGTTAAAGAGAGAAATGATAAATGGGCAATTATCCACTTTCTCTAAAGTTTTGTTGCCTGGGATTGCTGCTGTTGGAGGAATGGCTGTTCCAGCAATAATTTATATATTTATTAATAAAGACCAACCGTTAGCTATGGCTGGTTGGGCTATACCAACTGCAACTGATATAGCATTTTCCTTAGCAGTTTTATCTGTTTTAGGAAATAGAGTTCCTGTAAGCTTAAAAATCTTTTTATTATCATTGGCAATAATCGATGATTTAGGTGCAGTAATGGTGATTGCACTTTATTATACTGCTGAAATATCATACATATATTTACTTTATGCTTTAGCAACATTTTTAATACTAATGGTAATTAATTTATTTAACGTAAGAATTATAAGTATATATATTTTATTAGGGTTATTTCTTTGGTACTTTATTTTACATTCAGGGGTTCATACTACTATTGCTGGAGTAATTTTAGCAGCAACTATTCCTTTTTCTGTTAAAAAAACCAACCACTCTCCTCTCAGATACTTGGAAGAAAAACTTCATACTTTTTCTGGATTTATTATACTTCCGCTTTTTGCATTTTTTAATGCAGATATTAATTTAAACTCGATTAGTTTTGCGTCTCTTTCAAATACAGTGCCTATGGGTATAATGCTTGGATTACTACTTGGTAAACCTATAGGAATAACGCTACTAACATATATTTCTATTAAATTTAAATTATGCAATTTACCAAGTAATATGACTATATATGACATTTTAGGTGTATCATTTCTTTGCGGTATAGGATTTACAATGAGTCTGTTTATTAATGCGTTAGCTTTCCCTGAGAGTGCTGCTGTAGCTAGTTTCGGGCAAGAATATTCTAAATCAGGAATATTCTTTGGTTCTATTTTATCTGGTATTATAGGGTACATAATATTAAAAATTAGATTAAAAAAAGATGCAGAGCAAGAATAGTGCAGTATATAAAACAATTCTAACTATTAGTGGATTAATAATAATATTTGCTGGACTTAAGATAGCGGATAAGATTGTAGTCCCCTTCTTTTTATCCATGTTTATAGCATTAATATCTTTTCCACTGTTAAAATATTTTCAGTCTAAAAAAATTAATACACCAATATCGGTATCATTAGTACTAATTACAATTATTTCAGTTAGTTTAAGTATTGCTGCATTAATAGGCTCATCATTAAACAGCTTTAGAAAGTCATTACCTGAATATAAAGAAAAAATATATAACGAGATTGGTAATATTTCATCAACATTAAAACAATATGATATTAATGTTGACTCTAATTTTTTATACGACTATGTTGACCCATCATTCTTAATACAGTCAGTAGCAAACACAATAAGTGCATTTGGAAATGTTTTAACAAATTATTTTCTAATACTTTTTATCGTTATGTTCACCCTTCTAGAAGCCGCTGGGTTTTCAAAGAAACTTAAATTAGCTTTTAACAATAGCGATAGATCAATTACAAATTTTTACGCTTTTAGTGAAAATATGAATAAATATCTTACAATTAAAACAATTGTTAGCATTATCACAGGCATGCTAATTTATGTTTCATTAATGATTATAGGGCTTGACCATGCAATCTTATGGGGATTAATAGCTTTCTTTTTAAATTATATTCCAAATATTGGATCCATTATAGCCTCGATACCGGCAATATTAATAGCTTTAGTGCAATTAAATTTTTATTACGCAATACTAGTTGCACTAATATATTTGATAGTAAATGTTGTCATGGGGAGTATTGTAGAACCCAAGTACCTTGGTAAAGAACTTGGTCTATCAACGTTGATAATTTTTTTATCGTTAATATTTTGGGGTTGGCTGTTGGGACCTGTTGGGATGCTTTTATCAGTTCCATTAACAATGATAATGAAAATAGCACTTGAGAGTAATAATGACACAAAATGGATAGCTATATTATTAAGCAGAAATATTAACAATTAATATTTCTTGAAAAATCTTTACAAATTTTTTTAAGCTTATAAAATTTATCTCTTGAAGTTATTGATATCTTCTGATCATGAAGTTTATAATTATCAGAAAAATATTTATCCAAAATTTGGTCTTTTAAGAAAAAACTATTCATATATTTTTTTGAATTAAATTTCAAAGACTTCACAATAATTAATGGTGAGTTTGTTTTTTTTGCGATTGCTAGAGCAATAGAATCTGATGTAGCATTCCAATCTAAAGGTATATTGAGTTTACCAACCTCATTAACAGATGGCAGCCATGTTAAAAGCTTTCTTTTTTTGTAGTTTTTTTTAATGCTATCAACTGACTTAATATATAAAAAATCTTTAAGCTCATTTGAGTAATCTTTTGTGAAACTTTTCATAGCATTAACAGCATTTTTATGAGCTTCGTAATCGCTATATAGTTTTATTTTTTGCTGTCGTCTTATTTCATCAGCATACTTTCCTCCACCAAAAACTAATAAGAAGCTTGTATTTCTATTTAACTTTACTGCTTTAATCCAATACCGAATATATTTTGTTGATTGCAGGCTACCTCCAATCTTAACAACTACCATTTAAAATCCCCATTAGAAAAATATTTAATAAATATAGAAACTTTTTCTAAGCTTTCATAATATTCATCCTCCGGGTTAGAATCATGGACTATTCCGCCTCCTGCGGCAAAATTTATAGTATTTTTAGTTAACATAATAGTTCTTATACATATATTGGTGTCCATATTATTATTTTCATCAAAATATCCTATTGATCCGCAATAAACCCCTCTATTGCGATTTTCTAATTCGTCAATTATTTCCATAGAACGTTTTTTTGGTGCCCCAGTAATTGATCCACCAGGAAAACAAGCTTCAAGTATATCGATAGAAGTATTGTTTTTTTCGAGCTTACCTTCAATAGTGCTCACCATATGATGAACTGATGCGTAACTTTCAATCTCAAATAATTTGCTCACTTTAACAGTTCCTAGCATACAACATTTACTTAAATCATTTCGCAATAAATCAACAATCATAAGATTCTCAGCTAAATTTTTTTCATCGTTTTTAAGAATATCAATTTGGCTAAAATCTTCTTTTGGGTCCGGTAATCTTTTGAGAGTTCCTTTTATTGGTTTTGTTTGAACGCAATTATTATTAATAGAAATAAATCTTTCTGGAGATGAACTAATAATATACTTATTGTCAAAACTAAAAAAAGAGGAATACGGGGCTGGATTTAATTTTCTTATATCTTTATAAATATCCCATGGATCACCATCATACTTTGCAGAAAAATTCTGAGAATAGTTTACCTGATAACAGTCCCCATCACTAATATATTTTTTAATTAGCAATACATCTTTAATATAATTACTTTTAGAGGTATTTTGATGAAAATTGAAAAACTTATATTTTGTTTTTTTATCTGCAAAAGTATTTCTTATACTAAAATAGTCTACTATTTTATCGATAAAAGTATTAATTTTTTTATATACAACATATGTTTCTTTTTTATTATGATCTACAACAATAGCCCAATCATAAAAACCGACTGCGATATCAGGAAAATCCTGATTTTCAGATTTACTTGTTTTTAGTGCATCATAGCCAAAGTATCCAATCATTCCTGAGCTAAATGGAAACTCAGAATTAATATTATTTTGTTTATAGTATTTTTTTATAACATCAAAAGGATTATCGTAAAATGAAGATTTAACGCCATTGTTTTCTATATTTATAAAATTACCATTACTTGTCATTTTTATATATGGATTGCAAGATAATATATCGTAGGTTCCAAAAGATCCAATATCGTTACAACTGTCTAAATAAATAAACCAATTATTTTTTTTTATAAACTCACCATATATACATGAATTTTTATAATATTGTATTTTAATCTTATTCATATTAGTTATTTAATTTTAAAATAATTCATAACAACTAGAGCTGAAGTTAAATTTTTATAAACAAGTTTATCATCTACATTTTTTATTGAAAAAAAGTTTTCTTTTTCTATATCTTTGTATTTTATACTATTTATAATTGCCAAATCTTCAACTAAAAATCTTCCTTCGCCGACTGAAGCAAGTGAAATTTCATCTAAATTGTCATTGTAAAGAAGACGTATATTATTTAATACTAAACTCATTAGTATTTTTTTAAAAGACTCGCAAAGGTGAATTAGTTTTTGTTCATTTTTTTTATCATAGTCAAGCCCGATTGATCTTGATAATCTTATAAATGAGTTATTTCTTGTATAATCCAAATTATCTGCACCGCTGTAATCTAATTTACTAAAATCTATATCATTAGTAATATTAAATATATCACCAGTAGTTGCGAATACTTCTTTAATTAAAGGTATTGTGCAAGAAGAAAATTCTATTTTCTCAGAAATCATTGCTAGTGGCGTTCTAACAACTCCTGCATATAACAACGTGTTATTGAGTAACCTACTATAATCATTTATATTATCTTTTATACTCATATTTTTATAAATAAAATCGGTTGTTGTTGACCCCATATCAATAATTAAATTTATTTCATTTAAATTATTTAAGTAATGTGAAGTAAGCATCCAATTTGTTGAATATAGACGTTCTGGATTAGCAGTTGCTTCATCGTATTTTATGTATAAATTATCATTTGTATAATAATATTTTTTTCCAGAAATATAAAAATCACAGTTATTTAAAATTTGATTTACTCCAGCATGTCTACTTTTAAAGTTATCACATGATTCTGCAGTTATTGTAATATAATTATAAATATCATATGAACTATACAATGAAGAAATATATTTGAAAAAATTATTTAGATTATAAAAATTACTCCATATCGTAATATTCTTAACATGCATATCGATTATGTTAAAGTTTTCTTCGAATACACAAACTTTTGTGTTTGCCCCTCCAATATCCCAACCTAAGAAAATTTTACTTGTCATTTGTAATATCTACCGAAAAAACTTTATTGTCTTTAACATCATAATTATAATCTTGTTTATAAAGTAGTTTTATAGGGTTAAATCCTAAAGTTTTATGAAGACCTATATATGAAGTAGTAAGCCTAGGATTTATTTCAAGAAATAATATTTTCTTATCATTTGTTATAATAGCATCAATACCTATAAATCCATAAAAACCACTAAAATTACCTAATATATTTCTTACAAAAATTTTAAATATATCTATCATGTTATTAAATTCACCAAAAATAATTTTTTCAAGAAAAATTTCATTTTTAGAATTTTTTTTATAAACTTGCTTGTTTACTGAAAGAATATTAATTTTATCAAAACTTGAGATAATATTTATACCAACAACATCACCAATTATATATTCTTGAAAAATATGTTTTTCTAGTAATTTTTTCTCATTATTCTCAAGATCCTCTCTATTTTTAAAGATAAATAATTTTTCAGCGCCAAGACCATCATTAGATTTTGCAACTATACTTTGATTTTTATCAATATTTTTATAGCTGCTATAAATTTTAATAATATATTTATTAGAATTTATTAAGTTATTATTTGTTAATACTTTGTATGTTGTTTTATAAATAAAATCACTGGAGCAATTGATTAAACTAATTTTTTCTGACTCGAGATCCTTAACAATCTTGTACATAATTTCATTTTCTTCAGGAGCTAAGATTAAAACCTTATCGTTTTTTTTTATATTTGAAACAATATTAAATATTAAACTTGCTGAGTGATCTATAAAAACTAGACTTATGTTACTTAATATATTTTTATTTTTTTTATTTGTTAATAGTGATATCTTGGAGTCAGGATATTCTCTTGTTAAATCATCTACTAATGATCTAACAATGAGTTTTGCCTCATTTAGTATTGCAGGGGAAGGGTTTTCATTACAACCACCTCCTAAAATATGTTCGTAAATTAATATATCCATAATTTTATGAAGTTAATACCAGCTATAGATCTAAAAAATAATAAAGTGGTTACTGCTATGCAAGGAAAAAAGCGTAATTATAGTGAAATTTCAAAAAAACTATCACCAAGTTCTGATCCATTAGCATTCATACAATATCTACTCTCGATTCATCATTTTAACACAATATATTTAGCAGATTTAGATTCTATTGTGAATTTTAAAAGTGAGTGTAGTTTAATAGATAAAATATTGGCCAAATTTCCTAATATTAATTTTATTATAGATAACGGGGTTAGAAAATACAGTCAATTAAATCGATATAAAAATACTAATTATATACAGGTTGTAGCTACCGAGACTTATGAGGATTATATAGATCTAGTGAACAAAAGATATTCAAACTTAATACTCTCATTAGATTTTAAAAACAAAAAGTTAATTAAAAAAAATAATAATTACAAATATTTAACTCCAAAGAAAGTTATATCAATGAATTTAGATAATATTGGCATGAAAAATGGTATTAATAAAGAAAACGCTAACTACGCAAAGGAACTATTCCCAAACGCTGAGATAATAATATCAGGTGGTATTGGATGCACATCAGATATTATAGAAGCAAAAAAAAATGGCTTCAATGAGGTTGTTTTACTGACTGCAATTCTCGAAAAAAAAATATTATATAGTAATTTATAGTTTTATCTCTTTAAAAGCTTTATTTAATTCTAAAATGATTTGATTATTGACTTCTTTTTTATCACAATTCGCATTGATTATTTTTATTCTTTTCTTATTCTCGTTAGCTTGTTTTAAATAGCCTTTATAAACATTATCAAAAAACATGCTATTTAAATTTTCAAATCTATCTTTTTTTTTATTCTTAGGGAATCTTTCTTTTGCTAAATCATATGGAAGGTCAAAGAATATAGTTATATCTGGTATAATGTTTTCCGTAAAGTTATTAATTAATAATTTAATTTTTTTTATACTAACTTTCTTTCCATATCCTTGGTATGCAATTGATGCATCAATAAATCTATCACACAACACCCATATACCATCAGATAATTTTGGTTTTATAATTTCTTCGATATGCTGATTTCTTATCGAAAACATAAGTAAAAGTTCTGCTTCAGGCGATATAATTGATTTATTATTAAGTAAAACACTTCTCAAAGACTCACCATATTTTGTTCCGCCAGGTTCGCGTGTGCAGTAAACCTGAATACCCTTTTCTTCTAAAAATAGCTTTATGGATTTTATCGTAGTTGTTTTTCCTACTCCTTCAATTCCCTCAAAACTTATTAATTTTCCTTTTTTCATAATTTATTTTTGATATTTATTCACAGCTTTAACATGATCTTTATAATTTGTTGAAAAAACATGCTTGCCTTTATTATTAGCTACAAAATATAAATAATCGCTAATCGCAGGCTTGCTAGCTGCCTCTATAGATCTTTCACCAGGCGAGCATATTGGAGTCTTTGGCAGACCATTAATTCTATAGGTATTATATTCGTTATTTGCCATTAAGTCTTTTTTTGTGATATCACCATTAAAATTTTTTATACCATAAATTACTGTTGGGTCAGCTTGTAAGCGCATTTTTTTATTTAATCTATTAATAAAAACACTTGCTACAATAGGTTTTTCATAAAAATCTGATGTTTCTTTTTCAATTATAGAAGCCATAATAAGCATTTCATAAGGAGTTTTATAAGGCAATGAATAATCACGCGCTTTCCAGTACTTCATTAATATATCTTCCATATTTCTTGAACAATTACTTAGAAACTTGTCAACTGATATTCCAGAGGAGAATTTATAAGTATCTGGGAAACAAGTTCCTTCCGGCGTAACAAATTTAATCTTTGACGGAAATATTTTTTCAGAATAATTAATATTCTTATTAAATTTTATGAGTTTGCTATCTTTTAAGGTTAAAAGAATTTCCTTATATGTGCTACCTTCAATAATAGTAATAAAGTTCTGAATTACTTGGCCGGTAAGAAGTTTTCTTAACAGAGTGTTTTCAGTTTCATTTTTTTCAACTAAATATTTTCCAATTATAAAACGAGGCTTAATATTGTAAATATAAGAGATAATTTTAATTCTCAAATCTGAATCTATTAAACCTTTTTCTTTTAATTTATTAATAACTTTACTTACGCTTTCACCAGAATTAACTTGAAAAGAAAAATTTTCGTAATTATAAATATTTTTATTCAGAGAATAATTTAAATATGAAAAAAAAGATAATATAGAAATTACACAAATTAAGATTATAGTTCTTGGCAAAGATAATTTATTTATATATTTCATTATTAACTAACTCTATAATATTTTTTATAAATTTATTTTCTTTATATTTTAGTTTTTCTATAGATTTAATATTCCAAATCAAGCGAACAGAATTACAAAAAAAGGCTCCGTCATAATTTTTTACCTCTTCTTTCTTAATTTCTTTTTCTAAAACTTGATAATTATTTTTTTTAAGAATTTTAATTATCAGTGATTTCATTACACCATCAACTCCACTCTCATGAATCATAGGAGTATAAAAAATATTTTTTTTAATAAAAAATATATTACTTGATATACCTTCTATTATGTAATTTTTTTGATCACATAGTATTAGTTCTGGAAAATTTTTTGTTATTTCATTTGTTGCTATTATTTGCTCAAGTCTATTCGAATGTTTTATTTTTGATAAATTAGGACTATTACTTAGCTTCATGCTCGAGAATTTTGTTTTTATTCCATTTGTTTTGTATGAAGCTGGAAATTTTGGTATTTTACTTGTTGTTAAAATAATATTAGGCCTAAGTGGACAGAATTTAATATTATAACCTCTTTTTTTAGCTGTTCCTCTGGTAATGTTAATATTTAGTACGCAATTTTTTTCATTAATTAATGCTTTATTGATGTATTTTGAGAGTAAGCTATAATTTAAATTTTTTATCTTTAATGATAAACAGCCTGATTTTATTCTCTTCAGATGAAGATTTAAGTTATTAGGTTTTTTATTAATTACTAGTATTGTTTCAAATATGCTATCACCATAAAGAAAACCTCTATCAAATATTGAAATACTTGAGCTAGATTTTCCATTAACTAGGTTCATTATTACATACGCTTAAATATTAATGTGCCGTTTGTACCACCAAAACCAAAAGAATTAGACATTGCCACTTCTATATCAGCTTCTCTTGCATTAATCGGCACGTAATCTAAATCGCATTCAGGATCTTGATCATTTAAATTAATTGTTGGAGGAATCACATTGTCTTTAATAGATAACGCACAGAATACAGCCTCCACTCCTCCTGCAGCCCCTAATAAATGTCCAATCATTGATTTTGTTGAACTTATTGGTGTATTTTTTGCATTATCAATTCCTAAGGCTGTTTTTATGGCATCTGTTTCTGCTTTGTCACCTGCAGGTGTTGATGTTCCATGAGCATTTATATAATTTACTTCATCATCATTTAATGAAGCTTCTTTTAATGCTTGCTTCATACATTTTGCAGCACCGCTTCCACCAGCTGCCGGCTGAGTCATATGGTGTGCATCACTATTCATTCCAAAACCAACTATTTCACAATAAATTTTAGCGCCGCGTTTTTTGGCATGCTCATAATCCTCAAGAACCATAATTCCAGCGCCGTCACCAAGAACAAAGCCATTTCTATTAATATCCCAAGGCCTGCTTGCCGTTTCTGGGCTTTCATTATTTGTTGAACAAAGAGCTTTTGCAGATGCAAAACCACCTATGCCCAGAGGACATGTCGCCATTTCTGCGCCTCCAGCGATCATACAATCAACATAACCATGTTTTATCATTCTTGCAGCATCGCCTATGCTGTGTGTTCCAGTAGCGCATGCCGAAACTAAGGACAAATTTGGCCCTGTTATTCCGTACATTATGGATAAATTTCCTGAAACCATATTAATAATTGAGCTTGGTACAAAAAAGGGTGATATTTTTCTTGGGCCGCTGTTCAAGAAGTTTCCATAATTTTTTTCAATGTATGGCAATCCACCAATACCAGATCCAATGGACACTCCAACTCTGTCGCTATTACCCTCATTAATTTCCAAACCAGCATCATTAATGGCCATTACACTGGCACCAATACCGTAATGAATAAATGTATCCATCTTTTTTTGATTTTTTGGAGTTATATAGTCGTCTGCATTGAAGTCAACTACTGACCCAGATATTTGAACAGAGAAACCAGATGCGTCAAAAGAACTAATTTTTCTTATGCCGCTAACTCCATTTTTTATATTTTCCCATGCTTTGTCTATGGATGAACCAACAGGCGAAACTATACCCAATCCTGTAACTACTACTCTTCTGGTATTATCTGTCATCTTAAATTTATTTATTTATGAATATATTAAACTTATTTACTATTTGCTTGCACATACGCATTAGCTTGCGCGACAGTTGTTATTTTTTCCGCTTCCTCATCGGGAATTTCGCAATCAAATTCTTCTTCTAAGGCCATAACTAGTTCTACAGTATCTAATGAGTCTGCACCAAGGTCATCTACAAAAGAAGCATTTTCTGTAATTTGATCTTCTTTCACGCCCAATTGCTCCATTATTACTTTCTTTACTCTATCTTCATTACTCATGCTGTCCCCTATTTGTTGTCATGCTTGTTTAAAAACTGGCTCATTCTATTAAATATATGCAAGATAATCCAGAAATGATTACTATTGCATGAATAAGCCTCCATTAACATTTATTGTCTCACCAGTTATATAAGACGCCTTGTCTGAAGCTAAAAATGATACTGCATATGCAATATCATCTGGATTACCCATATTATTCATTGGGATATTTTTTGAAATTTGCTCTTTTTGCACATCATTAAGTTTATTGGTCATATCAGTCTCTATAAAACCAGGCGAAACGCAATTAACTGTAATTCCTCTAGTAGCAACCTCTCTAGCTAAAGATTTACAGAATCCTATCATACCTGACTTTGTTGTTACATAATTAGTTTGCCCGGCATTTCCAGTACTAGCAACAACTGAAGATATACATATGATTCTTCCATTTCTCTTTTTTATCATAGGTTTAACAAATGTTTTTGAGACTCTATATAAAGAATTTATATTTGTTTCTATGGTATCTAACCACTGATTTTCATCCATACGTATAAATAGGCTATCATTAGTAACTCCTGCGTTATTTATTAAAATATCAGGAGTGTTTGAATAGTCCACATTAATACTATCAAACAGCTTATTAACAGATTCCTGACTCTTAATATCTAATATATAAGCTTTACCATCAATATTATGTTTCTCAAACACGTTTTCTAGCAATGTTGCCGAACTTTTACTTGTTCCAGTTCCAAGAACTATATAATTATTTTTGGCCATTTCTTTTGCTATAGCCAGACCTATTCCTCTTGTAGCTCCCGTTATTAACACTATTTTTTTATCACTCATAAGTTGCCTAATGTCTCCAGTGCTGTTTCTAAACTATTAGAATCTGATACAGATATTGAGTTTATACTATTATCAATTCTTTTGTTAAAAGATGTGAGAACCTTGCCAGGGCCTAATTCAAGCATAAAATCAACACCTTCTTGTTCCATATACTCTATAGTTTCAACCCATCTAACAGACGAGTATAATTGTCTAACTAATGCGTCTTTTATTAATGCCTCGTTTATCTCGCACTTTACATCAACGTTATTAACAACTGGTATGGTTGGATCAGAAATTTTAACTTTATCAACAAAATCTTTGAATATTTTTGACTGATCAATCATTAATGATGAATGTGCTGCTACACTTACAGGGATTGGTATGACTCTTTTTGCTTTATTTGACAAAGCCAATTCTGATAGTTGAGAAACACCTTCTTCAGTGCCGGATATTACAATTTGGCCAGGAGCATTAATGTTAGCAATACTAACTTCACTTAAAGTATTTTCTTCATGCAACTGCTTAAGTTTATGAAAATCAATACCAATTATTGCTGACATTTTGCCTTTAGGCGCGTTTTTCATACACTCAGCTCTTTTTTTAACAAGTTTTATAGCATCTTTAAATTTTAAAGACCCTGATGCGCAAAGAGCCGTATACTCACCAAAACTATGTCCTGCTATATAAATAGGAGAATCTCCACCCTCCTCATTCCATATTTTCCATATAGAGAATGCAGCACATAACATAATTGGCTGTGTAAATTCTGTATCATTAATTTTTGATTCTGGTCCATTTTTCGTGATTTTCCATAAATCACATGATAATAAGTCAGAGGCTTCTTCGAATACTTCAGAAACAATACTGTAAGATGATTTTAAATCTTTTAACATACCTATGCTTTGAGAACCTTGCCCTGGAAATAACACACCTAAACTCATTTATTTGTCCCCATGAAATTAAATTTACAAAACTATATTTTCGTTTAAAGCATATATACTAATAAAAAAAAATTCTGCTATACTTTCTATTAAGTTTTTTAACTTAAAAACAAAAATAATACAATACTTAATTTTATCAAACAAAAATTATGGCGAAAGAAGAACATATAGAAATGGAAGGAACTGTTGTAGATACTCTACCAAATACTATGTTCAGAGTTGAATTAGAAAATGGGCATATTGTAACTGCGCACATCTCTGGGAAAATGAGAAAAAATTACATAAGAATTTTAACTGGCGATAAAGTAACAGTTGCGTTAACACCGTATGATTTAACTAAAGGTAGAATTACCTTTAGAGATAGATAAAACTTCAAAGATATAAAATGTCATGGGTACCTCACATTACAGTTGCATCAATAATTGAACAAGATAATAAATTTTTATTTGTTGAAGAATATGTTAATGATACAAAAGTTATTAACCAACCAGCAGGACACTTAGAAGAACATGAAACTCTAGAAGAAGGTTGCATAAGAGAAACGCTAGAAGAAACTTTATACGAAGTTAAAGTTGATTATTTAGTTGGGATATATCAAGAAAGAAATAAAAATTCTCTCGATATGTGGCTTAGGTTTTGCTTTAAATGCTCAATTAAACAAGAGATAGCCAACGGAGAACTAGATAAAAATATTATAAGAAAAATATGGCTCCCAAGAGATGCGATACTAAATCCAAACATTAATTTAAGAAGCAATATGGTTATAAAATGCATAGATGATTACAATGCTGGTAAAAAATTTCCCAAAGAAATTATTAGTAGTTTATTAGAAAAATGAATGAAAAGATTATTATAGGTATATCTGGTGGAGTTGATTCAACCGTATCACTAAAAATTTTGCATGATCAGGGCTTTAATGTAGAAGCTTTATTTATGAAGAACTGGGATGAGGATGATTCCAATGGCTGTAATGCCAAAGAAGATTTAATATATGCTAAAGATGCTTGTGATAAATTAAATATTAAGCTCCATACAGCTAATTTTTCTGACGAATACTGGAATAATATTTTTTTAGATTTTGTTGATAGCTATAAAAATGGATATACACCAAACCCAGATATACTATGCAATAAATATATAAAATTTAAAGTTTTTACAGATCATGCGAGAAGCCTTGGTGCAAACAAAATAGCAACTGGGCATTATGCAAAAATAGTTATTGAAAATTCTGCATATTATCTTACAACTCCCAAGGATATTCGCAAAGATCAAACTTATTTTTTACACACATTAAGTCAGGATCAATTATCAAAAGTTATATTTCCACTTTCTGATATAGAAAAAAAAGAAGTTAAAAAAATTGCAAAAGACTCAGGTTTTAAATCACATAACAAAAAGGAAAGTATGGGTATTTGTTTTATCGGCAATAAAAAATTTAAAGATTTTATTAGTAATTATATAAAAAACATTTCCGGTAATATATTAGATGAAAATAATAAGATTATTGGAAAACATAATGGTATGTTTTATACAACAATTGGTCAGAGAGAAGGCATAGGAATTGGAGGTATGAAAAATACTAAAAATTTGCCTTGGTATGTATATAAAAAAGATTTAATAAACAATAATCTTTACGTTTGTCAGGGAAACTCAAATCCTCTTTTATTTCACAAAACTATTTTAATTAATGCTTTAGAAATTATAACTAATAATAATAATGATATTTTAAATAAAAATCTTAAATGCCAAATTAGGCATCTTGGAGAAAAATATAAATGCACCATAGTAAAAATAAGTAAAAATTTATATTCTGTTAAATCTCAAGAACCTATAAGAGCTCCAGCTCCAGGCCAGTCGCTTGTGATTTTTGATGGTAATAAATGTTTAGGTGGCGGGATAATAACAAATGATTAAAATCGACAGAAATTATATTTTTTCTTTATCGGCTTTGCTTCAGAGTGTTTATCTTGTTAATAAAATAGCTACCACAGATTATGATGCTTTATCGGCATCAGAGAATCTTCTCAAAAGTATTTATTTAAAAAATACTTTTGAAACAAAAGACATATATGGTGATTGTAAAAATCTAATGGATGGTCATAATCTTTTAAAACAAATTCTAAAAGGTAAAAACAATATATCAATAATTACTATGCAAAAGTATGCTTTAAATATAATTTTGATACAAAAAAATATAAATAAAATCAGTGACTTAAAAGGTTTGATCGGAAAAAAAATTGATAATTACCAAGAAGATAGTATGATAGCTACAAATCTAAATGACCTAGTTACATATTCTGAAGAAATTTATACAGAATATATAGGTATCATCAGGCCTAGAGTTGTAATATCTGGGAAAAAAGAATATTTAGAGAAAAATTCTTCTTTAATAAGAGCTTTATTGTTAAGTGGGATAAGAGCTACCTTTTTGTGGGAATATCATGGTGGATCAAAATGGCAGCTGATGTTTAGGAGAAAAGAAATTCTCAGTAAGTGCGACAACTTTTTTAGTTAATTTAAAACAAGGATAAATTTTAATGAAGAATAGCTTTAATACAAAAACAGAAATAACATGTGGAAAAGAAAACTATACTATATTTGACATATCAAAAATTAAAGGTGTAGATAAACTACCCTATTCAATAAAAATTTTGTTAGAAAATCTTGTGAGAAATGAGGATGATTTGACTGTTACAAAAAAAGATATTGAGTCAATAATTGATTGGCATAATTATGCAACAGTTAAAGAAATAGCTTATAGACCGGCAAGAGTGCTGATGCAAGATTTTACAGGTGTCCCTGCAGTTGTCGATTTGGCGGCTATGAGAGATGCTATTAAAAAACTTGGTAAAAGTCCGAATGATATAAATCCTTTGCAACCTGCTGAACTAGTTATAGACCATTCTGTTCAGGTAGATAATTTTGGAAGTGATAAAGCATTTGATTTAAATGCTAAGCTTGAATATGAAAGAAATTCTGAAAGATATAAATTTTTAAAATGGGGGCAGTCAGCATTTTCAAATTTTAAAGTTGTTCCACCTGACACAGGTATTGTACACCAGATAAATATAGAGTTCTTAGCAAGATGTGTTTTTACTAAAAATATTGATGGAAGTAACTATGCTTATCCAGATACTGTTGTTGGAACAGATTCTCATACAACCATGATAAATGGTATTGGAGTTCTTGGTTGGGGTGTAGGTGGAATTGAAGCAGAAGCTTCAATGCTTGGACAACCAATTTCTATGTTAATCCCAAAAGTGGTTGGATTTAAACTAACAGGAAAAGTCTCTGAAGGTATAACAGCTACAGACCTTGTTTTAAATATTGTTGAGATGCTTAGAAATCATGGGGTTGTTGGTAAATTTGTTGAATTTTATGGTGATGGACTTGACAACTTGTCCCTAGGAGATAGAGCCACAATAGCAAATATGGCTCCAGAATACGGAGCAACTTGTGGAATATTCCCAATTGATAAAGAAACTTTAGATTACATGAAATTATCTAATAGAAGCGAAAACCAGATTAATTTAATAAAGAAATATTCAGAAACTGTTGGTCTAACAAGATCTGATTGTGATAATGCGGTATATTCAGAGAATATAGAACTAGATGTATCCAAAGTTTTGCCTTCAATAGCTGGACCAAAAAGGCCTCAGGATAGAATTAATCTAAAAGATGCTAAAGCATCATGCAGAAAAGAACTTAAAATAATGGATCCAAAAAATAAAGCATCAGAAATTATTATTGATGGTGAAAACTTCAAAATTAATAATGGAGATATTGTAATTGCAGCAATTACATCATGTACAAATACATCAAATCCTGGAGTTATGGTTGCTGCTGGACTAGTTGCAAAAAAAGCAAGAGCTCTTGGTCTTAAAAGAAAACCATGGGTAAAAACTTCTCTTGCCCCAGGATCAATGGTTGTAACCGAGTATCTAAAAAATTCAAATCTTCTAAAGCCAATGGAAGAACTTGGTTTTCATAATGTTGGTTACGGTTGTGCAACATGCATAGGGAACTCAGGGCCACTAATTAAAGAAATTAGTGATGGAATAAAAGAAAATAATTTAGTAGCTGCTTCTGTATTATCTGGTAATAGAAACTTTGAAGGAAGAGTGCATGCCGAAGTAAAATTAAATTATTTGGCTTCTCCGCCTTTAGTCATAGCATATGCAATAGCTGGTTCAATGAATATTGATATTACATCAGAACCGATTTCAACTACTGAGGACGGAAGAGATATATTTTTAAAAGATATATGGCCTTCTAACACTGAAATTAATGAAATATTAAAGTCTTCCCTAACTTCTGAACAATTCAGAAAGTCTTATGAGAATATTTATGACGGTGAAAAAGAATGGAAAAATATTGATGTCACAGAAAATAATCAGTATGAGTGGGACGATTCAACTTATATAGCAAACCCACCATATTTTGAAAATATGTCTGATAAAGATTTAGTAATAGACGAAATTAAATCAGCGAGAGTACTCGCATACTTAGGTGACTCTGTTACTACGGACCACATATCCCCAGCAGGAAATATCAAAGAAGATAGTCCTGCAGGTAAATATTTAGTTAGTAAGAATGTTAATCCAAATCAATTTAATTCATACGGCTCAAGAAGAGGAAATCACCAAGTAATGATGAGAGGAACTTTTGCCAATATAAGATTAAAAAATAAACTTGTACCTCATATTGAAGGTGGGTATACAATTCATATGCCATCAAATAAAGAAATGGCGATTTTTGATGCCGCAATGGAATATAAAAAAGAATCAGTTCCAACAATAATTATAGCAGGTAAAGAATATGGTAGTGGGTCGTCTAGAGATTGGGCTGCAAAAGGTCCCAAGCTGCAAGGCGTAGCTGCTGTACTTACAGAGAGTTTTGAAAGAATTCACAGGTCTAATCTTGTTGGTATGGGGATACTTCCCCTTCAGTTTAAAGAAGGTGAGAATGCAGAAACTCATGGTTTGAATGGAACAGAAGAATTCACTATAAGTGGAATAAAAAGCGGTGAAGCAAAAACTGTAAAAATTGAAGCAGACAATGGCAAAGAAAAAATTTTATTTGAGGTAAATGTTAGAATAGATACTCCTCAAGAAGTTAAATATTTTAAAAGTGGTGGAATCTTACAATACGTATTAAAACAAATAGCTGCTTAAATTATTTTATGCCACCTTTTGTTAGTGCTAAAGGATCTAATATTTTCTTTAGATCTTTTTCTGACAAGTTAGTTTCTTCAAGCGCTACATCAATAATTGGTTTTCCAAGTTTGTATGCTTTTTTTGCAATATAAGCACCTTTTTCATAACCAATAATCCTATTTAAAGCTGTTACTAAAATTGGATTTGAGCTAACAGATTTTTGAATAGCAGAGTTATTTACTTCAAAATTAATAATAGATTTTTTTGCAAGGCTAATTGATATATTAGCAATTATATTTGTACTTTGAATAATATTATAAGCAATAATTGGCAAGGTTACATTGAGTTGAAAATTTCCTGACTGCCCACAAATCATTATTGTGGTGTCATTTCCAATAACTTGAGCACAAGCCATTATTGAAGACTCTGATATCACAGGATTAACTTTTCCAGGCATAATACTACTACCTGGTTGCAAAGCTTTTAAAGTAATGTCCGAAATGCCAGACCCTGGTCCAGAATTCATCCATCTTAAATCGTTAGATATCTTAATTAAAGAAACCGCAATAGATTTAAGGTGAGAGCTATATATAACAGAATCGTCTTGAGAGCTTAAGCCTTCAAATTTATTTTTTTTATCTACATATTTAATTTTATTGCCATTATTTAAAGCCTTTAAAAATTCTTTTGTAAAAAATTTATGGGCATTAATTCCAGTACCTACTGCGGTTCCACCAATAGGAAGTCTTTTTAGCCTTTTAAGACAATTTTTTAAACTAGATATATTATCATCTATTTGAGCTCTCCAACCTGATAATTCTTGACCAAAAGTTATTGGCATTGCATCCATTAGATGCGTTCTACCAGTTTTAACAACTCTAGCTAATTTTTTTTCTTTAGCACCAATGTCTTTAGATAGTGTATTTAATGATGGAAGTAATTTAGTCATTGCTAGACTATATGCGCAGTGGTTAATTGCAGTAGGTATTACATCATTAGAACTTTGCGACATATTAACATGATCATTTGGGTGAACTTTTACCTTAAACTTATTTTTTGAAATATTAGAAATTACCTCGTTTACATTCATATTTGTACTTGTACCAGAACCAGTTTGAAATACATCTATTGGGAAGTTACCTTCATCATATGACTCAATTAAAAATTGAGCGCTTTTAGTTATAGCAACAGATATATTTTTATTTAAAAGACCAAGTTTATAATTTGCTTTTGCTGCCGCTATTTTAATTAATAATGTACTTATGATAAATTCTTTCGGCATAATAAGATCACTAACAACAAAATTATCAACTGCTCTTTGAGTTTGTGGGCCGTACAAAGCGTTTTTAGGTATTTTTACATCACCCATGCTATCACTTTCTATTCTATAACTAACTTTTGATTTTTTCATATTGTTATATCTCTTATTTAACATTATTAATATAATTATAGTATAATCTAAGCGTATATTACTACTGCAAACTTAACAAATGACTAATAAAAATAATGAATTCTCACTAAAAGCGATATCTCCAATAGACGGAAGGTATGCATCACAAATTGATGAAAAAATAAGTGACATCAATAGTGAATATGGTTTAATTAAAAAAAGACTCTATATTGAAATAAAGTGGTTTATTTTTTTATCTTCGTTAGCTCCTATTAAGAAAAAATTTAGTTTAAATAAATCTGAAAAAGACTATTTACTAAAAATTGATAAAGAGTTTAGTATAAAAGACGCTATTAAAATAAAAGATATAGAAAAAAAAACAAATCATGATGTCAAATCTGTGGAGTATTTTCTAAAAAGTAAATTCGATAGTCACAAAACTCTTAAAAATAAAAAAGAACTAATACATTTTTGTGCAACATCAGAAGATATTAATAATATTTCATATGCTTTGATGTACAAAGATACTAGAGAAATTCTTCTTAAAAAAATTAGTGATCTTTGTAAGATTATAAAAACATATGAAATTAAATACGCAAACATACCAATGCTATCAAGGACACATGGCCAAAAAGCATCACCAACATCATTTGGTAAAGAGTTAAAGGTATTCACATCGAGAATTGAAAAACAATTCATATATATGAAAAAGAGAGATATTTTTGCAAAAATGAATGGAGCTGTTGGGAACTACAATGCGCATCATTTTGTTCTTCCTGAAATAAATTGGGATATTGAGACAAAAAAATTTCTAAAAAGTATAGGTCTCAAACAAAATCAATATACAACTCAAATAGAAAATCATGATTGGCTTGCTGAATCTCTTAACGATATAACTATGATCTCAAATATACTTTTAGATTTTTCAAAGGACATGTGGATTTATATAATGTTAGATTACATTAAACAAAAAAATATTAAATCTGAGGTTGGATCTTCCACAATGCCACATAAAGTTAACCCAATAAACTTTGAAAATGCTGAGGGTAACTTAGAGATTACTTCTGCTCTTTCTCAATCAATAAGTAGAAAATTAATGTCGTCAAGACTTCAGCGTGATCTCACAGACTCGACGGTTCTGAGAAATTTAGGTGTTATATATTCACATTTTTATATATCAATATCGTCGCTAATTAAAGGAATGAATAAAATTGATATTAATCTTTTAAAAATAAATGAAGACTTAGCTATGAGTTGGGAAATATTAGCTGAACCAATAATGACGGTAATGAGATACCACAATGTAGACAACAGTTACGATATTATTAAGGAAGCAACGAGAGGTAAAGAAATAAATAAAGACGTAATTAAAGATATTATTAATAAATCCGATTTAAATAAAACAATAAAAGCTAAATTACTTAAGTTAGAGCCAAAAGACTACATAGGTTTAGCTAAAAAACTAACGTTAAAGAAAAACTAAAAAAATGAATTACTGCAGTACAAGAAATTCTAAATTAGATAAAACATTTGATGAAATTATAATAGAAGGTTTAGCCTCAGACGGTGGTTTATATATGCCCAAAACCTGGCCAAAAATTAATATTGATGAAATTGTTAATAATAAGGATATTACCTACCCTGAGTTAGCTACAAAAATTCTTATAAATTATGTTGGAGACACAATATCAAAATCAGAGCTTGAAAAAATAGCTTATGATACCTATAAAATTTTTACTCATGAAAAAGTAGCTCCATTAGTAAATCTCGAGAGTAATAAATATATTCTAGAGCTTTTCCATGGCCCAACATATGCTTTCAAGGATTACCCCCTACAAATGCTTGGAAATTTGTTTCAATACTATTTAAAGAAAAAGGATAAGAATATAACGATAATTGGGGCAACATCGGGAGATACTGGCTCAGCAGCAATTGATGCATGCAAAGATAAAGATAATATAAATATATTTATTCTTCATCCAAAAAATAAAACCTCTGACATACAAAGGAAACAAATGACTACTGTAACTTCAAAAAATGTATTCAACATTGCTATTGATGGAACATTTGATGATTGTCAAAATATTGTAAAAAATTTATTTGTATCTGATGGTCTAAAAAAAATAACAACATTATCAGCTATTAACTCTATAAACTGGGCAAGAATAGCTTCACAATCTGTATATTTTTATTGGGCATATTTACAAGCATCGCAGTTTGATAAAAAGGTAAACTTTATTATCCCAACTGGAAATTTTGGAAATGTCTACGCAGCACACACTGCTGGAATCATGGGCTTACCTATTAATAAGTTATATGTGGCAACAAACTCTAATGATATTATGCATAGAACAATAGCCAATGGAGATATGTCGCTTAAAGATGTTAAAAGAACAATTAGTCCTAGTATGGACATTCAAATATCAAGTAATTTTGAAAGACAACTATTTGAGTCTCTTGATTATAATTCATCTAAATTATCTGAGCTAATGAAGTCATTTATGATAAATAAAAAGTATGATCTTAAAGGGAAAATACATAATAATTTAAAATTGTATTATAAATCTAAGGGTATAAATGACGAACTAACGTCAAAGACTATTAAGGAATTTTATAATAAATTTAATTATACTTCTGATCCTCATACCGCTACAAGTTTAAATATATTAAGTGACTTAGATAATGATGATATTAATATTGCACTAGCATGCGCTCACCCGGCTAAGTTTCCAAATTCGATAAAAGATTCAATTGGCATATATCCATATCAACCTAAAAAATTAGAAAGTATGCTGAGTTCAGAAGAAAAATATATAGATTTAAAAAATAGTAGTGAGCTAGTAAAAGATTATATAATAAAAAATATTTCCTAAATTAAGATTCGAGCTCTTCTATTCTTATTTTAATAATTTTTCCTTTAACAACATCTAATTTCTCTATATCTTTTAAAGCATCTATAATATTTTTTTCTATAACTTCGTGTGTAACAAGCACTATTGGTACATTTTCATCATTTACTAAATCTTCTTTTTGAAGAATTGATTCTATACTAATAGACTTGCTACCAAAAATCTTAGTTATATCTGCAAGTACACCAGGTTTATTTGTCACCCTAATTCTTAAGTAATATCGAGATTCAATTTCATTAATATTTAATATATTTTTATTTTGAAGTTGATCTCTCTGGTAACTTAAAAGAGGAATAATATTATTTGAGTTTGATAAAATTTTTCTGGATATGTCTATTATGTCTGAAACAACAGATGACGCTGTTGCTAAGCTACCAGCTCCTGCTCCATAGTATAATGTTGGCCCAGCCGAATCAGAAGACACTACTACAGCATTTTTTACACCATCAACATTTGCAATTAATCTTGTTTTAGGTATTAGGCACGAATGAACTCTTAACTCAATACCGTCTTTATTTTTTCTACCTATTGCTAAGTGCTTAATAGCGTAACCAAGTTCTTTAGCATAATTTAGATCATCAAGCTCTATATCTTCAATACCCTCTATATATATTGATTTAAAATTAAGTGGAATACCAAAGCATATTGAGGATAATATAGTTAATTTATGTGCAGCATCAATGCCGCCAACATCAAAAGATGGGTCTGCTTCAGCATAACCTAAATCTTGAGCTTCTTTTAAAACGATATTAAAGTTTTTTTTAGATTTTAACATTTCTGTTAAAATATAATTTGTTGTTCCATTAATTATACCTGCAACCCATTCAATTTCATTAGCATTCAACGATTCTCTTATAACTTTAATTATTGGAACTGCTCCAGCAACTGATGCTTCGAATGCAACGTCACATCCTTGCTTATTTGAAATTTCTGAAATATCATTACCATGAAGTGCAATGAGAGCTTTATTTGCAGTTACAATATGTATTTTTTTTTCTAGAGCCTCTATAACTAACTCTTTAGCAACACTTTCACCACCTATTAATTCTACAAGAATATCTATATTTTCCTTACGTACCATTTCTAATGGGTCTGTGTAAAAATTTAAACCTTTTATATCGCAGTCTCTTTTTTTATCTTTGTTACTTGCCGAAACACTTACTATGGAAATTTCAAAACCTGTTCTTTTGAAGATTTCTACTTTATTTTTTTTTAAAAGATTTATTACTCCGCATCCAACAGTACCAAGGCCAGCTACACCAATATTTATTTTGTTTTTATTATTCATAGAATTGTATTATATAATACTTTTTAGACTTCTTACAGCTTGCTTAGTTCTTTGTTCGTTTTCTATCAAGCTAAACCTTACGGAATCATCACCGTGTTTTCCAAAACCTATGCCTGGTGATACAGCTACATTGGCTTCTTTTAATAACATCTTACTAAATTCTAGTGAGCCTAGAGATTTGTATTTATCTGGTATTTCACTCCATACAAACATTGTAGCCTTTGGAGGTGTAACTGCCCACCCAATATCGTTAAGACCTTTACACAATGAATCTCTTCTACTTTTGTACATCAATCTAATGTCCTCTACACAGTCTTGGGAGCCCTCTAATGCAGCAATTGCTCCAACTTGTAGTGGAGTGTATGTTCCATAGTCTAAGTATGATTTTATTCTTGATAGAGCATTAACTAACTTTTTATTACCGCACATAAATCCTATTCTCCATCCTGGCATATTATATGATTTTGATAATGTATAAAATTCAACAGCAGTATCTTTTGCGCCATCTACCTGAAGTATTGATGGAGCCTTATAATCATCAAACACTATGTCAGCATAAGCAATATCATGAACTAAATATATATTATATTTTTTTGCAATTCTCACTAACTCTGTTAAGAAATTTATATCAACACATCTTGTTGTAGGATTTGACGGGAAATTGGCAATAATCATTTTTGGTGTAGGCCATGAATTGTTAATTGCTGTATCAAGTGAGCTAAAAAATAAATCATCGTCATCATGAACATTAATATATATTATTTCAGCTCCTGCAATAACAGCACCGTAGGGATGTATTGGATATGCAGGACTAGGAACAATTACAGAATCACCTTGATTTAATGTTGCTAATGCTAAATGTGCAAGACCTTCTTTTGATCCAATAGTTACTATAGCTTCCTCTTCAGGATCAATAGATACATTAAATTTTTCTTCATACCAGTTTGATATCGCCCTTCTCAATCTTGGTATACCCTTAGAGCTAGAATATCTGTGCACACTATCCTTATCAGAACATTCTTGCATTTTTTTTATTATATGATCAGGAGTTTTTTGATCAGGATTTCCCATACCAAAATCTATAATATCATGACCATTTTTTCTAGCCAAGATCTTAAGCTCATTAACAATGTTGAAAATATATGGTGGAAGTCTATTTATTCTGTAAAATTCTTCTGGCATTTTTAAGTAACTAATTGAAATTAATTTGTGCTATATTATTTAAATGGAATTTAATGAACAAATTTTAGAAAAAAATTCTAACATTATTAAATCTTACACAAAATCATCTATAACTGTGTTAGATAAAGAATATAACTATAATGTAATAGTTCCTCCTGAAAATTCTATTATTAAATGTAATTTAAATACTAGTAATATCACAAAAGAATTAATCATTAAAAATATATCTAATAATGCAGACTTAGTGATTATAGCTCTAAATAATACAGGTTGCATTGATAAAACACCAATTATTTTAAAATTAAACCAAATGAATGTTGGTGTAGAAGTAATGAATATAAGTTCTGCCTGTAGTAGTCATAATATTTTATTATCAGAGAAAAGAGATTTTTTAAGTTTTTTTATTTTTAATTAATTACGGCAAATATTTTTCAGGATCAACAGATTTTCCATTTTTTCTTATTTGAAAGTGTAAGAGCGGCTTAATAGAGTCTGTATCACCTAACTCAGCTATTACTTCACCCTTTTCAACCACACTATCTTCTTCCACGAGAATTTTATTAGTATGTGCATATGCTGTTAAAAAAGTATCGTTATGTTTAATAATAACTAAATTTCCATAACCTTTAATTCCATTTCCTGCATAAACAACTATTCCACCAGAGGATGAATAAATTTTATCCCCAATATTTCCTGATATATCAATACCTTTCTTTCCTACATCGCTGTATGAAAATTCTTTAGAAACTCTTCCATTGTGAGGTCTTACCCATTTTATATTACTAGCAAATTTTATTTTTTTCTTACTTTTTGTAATTTTTTTTCTGTACTTATTAGACTTAATAATAATCTGGTCTCCAATAGATACTCTATATGGGCTCTTAATATTATTCCATTTTGCAATTTTTATATAATTAACATCATACAATAAAGAAATAGAATACAAAGTATCTCCTTTTTTAACAATATAAGTATCTCCAGAAGCTGAGGCTTTTTTAGATTTCATACCATAAGTAAAATAAACTCTTTCTTTTCTTGGTTTTTTTTCAGGATAAGGATCTTTTGCTGAGTGTTTATGTATTTTTGTGCACCCTGAAACTAATATTAAGGTACAAAAACATATAATTAAATATAAATTTTTTTTCATAATTTAATCATAGTATTTAAGATATACAAAATATATTAAAATAAAAGTAATTATCAGGCCTATGTACTCAAAATATTTTTTAATTCGATTTGCCATAATAAGACCAAAATAGTGGAATATGGCTGCTACAATAAAAAATCTTAATCCTCTTCCAATAAAAGAAGATATAACAAATGGAATTAGTGCTATTGACATATATCCTGCTGTGATTGTGAATGCCTTAAATGGAAGTGGAGTAAAACCAGCTATTATCATAATCAAAAATCCATGCTCAAGAAAAAGATTTTTAACCTCAATAAAAATATTTTCTTCTACGATTTTATTTAATATTGATGATTCGTACAAATATAGCCCTATTATGTAACCAACTAATCCTCCTAATACAGAAAATAAAGTTGTATTAAAGGCAATTTTAATCCAATTATATTTTTTTGTAAGAGCTATTGGTGCTAATAAAATATCAGGAGGTATAGGGAATATAAATGATTCAATAAAGCTTAAACCATAAAGATATCTGGTAACTTTTTCTTTATAAGCCAAACCTATTACATAATCATATATATTTGTAAAAAATTTCATTATGAAATCCCGTTAAGTAGAGGAACAAAATTAACAATACCATGAATTTTTTCTTTATAATTACCTTCTGTTTTAATTAAAGACTTCAAATACTGTTTTCCATTATTCTCTACTGGAGATACTAGTATTCCTCCATTATCTGACAACTGATCAATTAATGCATCGGGAATATTTGCTGCTCCAGCTGTAACTATTATCGCATCAAAAGGTGCTTTTTGAGGCCAGCCTGTATTACCATCTGAGTATTTAGGGTATATATTTTTAAAACCAATTTTCCTAAAGAGATTCTTTGAAATATTATGAAGATACTCTATTCTTTCAATGGTATAAACTTTATCAGCTAGCAGTGATAATACTGATGCTTGATATCCCGAGCCAGTGCCAATTTCTAATACCCTTTTAGGATTATGACACATAATAATTTCTGTCATTTTAGCAACTATCAAAGGATGCGATATTGTTTGTGACTTTCCAATTGGCAAAGCAGTATTATCATACGCTTTACTTGAAATAGCTTCATCTACAAAAATATGTCTTGGAATAACACGCATAGAGTGCAAAACTTTTTTATTTGTTATACCCTGTTTTTCTAGAAATAAAATAAGTTTTTCTCTAGAGGAGTCAGATGTCATGCCTACTCCTGAAAACTTTTTAAAATCTACGCTCATTTATTTAAAATTATATTTAATATATTTTTATTAGTTAAATCAAAAGTAATTGGGGTTATAGATATTTTATTGTTATCAATCGAGTAAAAATCTGTACCAATTCCATTATCTTCGGGCAAACCTGCTGCACCTATTTTGTAAATAGAGTTATCTTTTACTTTAACTGCGGGCAATGGTAAGCCTCTTTTACCTAGTCTCGTATAATCAAATAACGTGTTATCAATATCAAAATCGGGAATGTTAACATTAAGTAAAGTTTTCCTTGATATATCTTCGTTAGATATTATTTTCTCAATAATTTCTGAACTTACAAATGCAGCCTTCTCAAGACTTATATTTGATTGTGATACCAAAGAAAATGCAATTGGCGACATTTCCAAATGTCTACCCTCCAAAGCAGCAGCTACTGTTCCAGAGTATATAACATCATCACCAAGATTCGCGCCTAGGTTAATTCCAGAGACAACCATGTCGATTTTATCTTCAATCAAACATGTTAGGGCAATATGAACAGAATCTGCAGGTGTGCCATCGATGATATAATGATTTTTTTTAATATTATCTACCTCAATATCTTTACGAACAGAAAGTGCACTACTACCAGCACTATGATTTATTGAAGGTGCAGCTACATAAATATCATGATTTTTTTCTAATTGTTTAATTAGAACCTGAATTCCACTAGCGTGGTAACCATCATCATTGGACAATAATATTTTCATATGTGATGATTATACTTAAATTATTACTTAGATGAAGCGTTATGGTTGAAAATAATATAATTGGAAATTGCAAACCAGGATTCCAAAGAAAAAGGTTTCAAAGATTAAAAAAAGGTGAGCTTGAAATAGCCTTTGAAATTGACTTACATGGGAAAAATCTAATTGAAGCAGAAAATTTTTTAGATATATGGCTGCCAAAACTGCAGATGGAAGGGAATTTAGTAGGCATTATTATACATGGTAAAGGTTACGGCTCTGGAGTTGAGGGTCCAAAGCTCAAAAATTTTGTAGATCAGTATTTACAATACAATCCAAATATATTAGCTTATCATTCAGCTCAGCAGAGAGATGGTGGCACAGGAGCTGTTTATATCCAACTTAAAAATATTAATTAACATGAAGAAAAAAATATATAGCTGCATGGATGACTATGATCCAAATTCAATATTAATTGAGGATGCTCTTGCAAAAATTAAAAAATTAACTAAAAAAATTAGCACTTACGAATATGTTAATTTAATTGATTCTCATGACAGAACTGTGTTTGAAAATATAAAATCTAAATTAAAAGTACCTAATTATGATAATTCTGCAATGGATGGTTATGCATTGAATATCCAAAGCTTAGCAAATAATAAAAATCTAAAAATTATTGGAATATCTTTAGCTGGCTCCCCTTTTAAGGGAAAAATCAAGAAAAATGAATGTGTGAAAATTATGACTGGTGCTGTTCTACCTAAAGACTGCAATATTGTAATAATGAAGGAAGAAATTAGTAAATTAAATAATGATAATATAATTATAAATTCTAAAAATGTAAAAATATATCAAAATATTAGATTTGCAGGCGAAGATATTAAACCTAACAAAGTTTTGATTAAAAAATTTCATATTATTAATTCGTCATCGATGGGTCTTCTAGCATCTCAAGGTATTAGTAAAGTAAAAGTTTTTAAAAAAATAAAAGTTTCCTTCTTTACATCTGGGGATGAAGTTGTTCCTGTAGATAAAAAACTTCCATACGGAAAAGTTCATGATAGCAATAGATTCACATTAACTGGAATGCTTGCAAAACATAATATAGATGTTATTGATTTGGGTCATGCAAAAGACAATATAAGAGATATAAAAGATAAATTTAAGATAGCTGTAAAAAAATCAGATATTGTAATATCTACCGGAGGTGTTTCTGTCGGTGATGCAGACTATATAAAAGATGTTGTTAAATCTCTAGGTAATATAAATTTTTGGAAAGTTGCTGTGAAACCAGGAAGGCCTTTAGCTTTTGGAAAAATAAAAGATACTATTTTTTTTGGACTTCCTGGAAACCCTGTTTCAGTTATGATTACATTCCTCTTATTTGTCCTACCCACTATATATTTACTAGCTGGAAAGAGTTACGAGCTTGTTACAGATGAAGCAATACTTTTATCAAATCTCAAGAAAAGACAAGGAAGAGCTGAACTACAGAGAGGAATATACACAATGAAAAATAATAAGTATTTTGTCAAAACTGTTGGTGAGCAAGGATCTGGAATACTCAGCTCAATGAATAACGCCAATTGCTTAATTTATCTACCTGTGGAAAAGGGAAAGTCCAATAAAAATGATGTGGTAAAGATCATAAAATTTAAAAACTATATTTAAGTATTTTTTTCAACCCATTTTGAACTTTCATCAGAATAATATTCCTTCTTCCAGAATGGAGCATTATGTTTTAAATCTTCTAATATATATTTAACACCGTCAATACATTCTTTTCTATGTTTTGACCAACATGCAACTATCACAAGACAATCACCAATCTTAACATTACCAATTCTATGAACTATCAAAACGTTATCCAAATTATTCTTTTCTTTTACTATTTTAGCTAAATTATCAAGATAGCCTTGGGTCATTTCAGGATAAAATTCTAAAGTCATTGATGATATATCATCTCTTTTATCATTAGTTTTCCTCATATACCCAATAAATAAGCTCTGAGCGCCTGATAAACTTAAATCACAGTTCTTAGATTCATAACTTCTTATCAACTCATATGGGTTAATATTTTTTGATAATAATGCTACTAAATTCATATTTTATATAGATAGTATTGTTTATTGTATATTTCATTAATAAATAATATTATCACTTAATGAATGAAAAAATTAAACTAAATATAGCTATTTTAACAATATCTGACTCTAGAACGAAAGAAACAGATAAATCTGGTAATCTCCTTTGCGAACTAGTAGAGGAAGCTGAGCATACTGCAATTGAACATGCAATTGTTAAAGATAATATCTACTCAATTAGGAGCATTGTTTCATCTTGGATTGATACAGAAAAAATTAACGTTGTAATTACAACAGGAGGTACTGGCGTAACTGGTACTGACGGTACTCCTGAAGCTGTAGAAGTTCTTCTAGATAAACGAATTGATGGTTTTGGTGAAATATTTAGAAGTCTTTCATATAAAAAAATTAAAACTTCGACAATACAGTCAAGGGCTATTGCTGGAGTAGCAAACTCAACATATATATTTTGCTTACCTGGATCTCCTGGTGCTTGCAAGGATGCGTGGTTAGATATTATTCAATATCAGCTTGATTCAGAACATAAGCCATGTAATTTAGTAGAATTAATGCCTAGACTTAAAGATTAACCGCCGATATAAGACATTTCTGCTTTTTTAATATTTTGTAATCCATTTTGAGACATTCTTGTTTCAGAATATTTATCATCCCTCACTTTCCACATATTAATTAAATAGTTCTTAATAATTTCATCTGATTCAGAGGATCTCACTAATTTTTTTATATCATGTGATTTATCTGCAAATAAACATGTAAAAAGTTTACCCTCAGCAGTAAGCCTAATTCTTGAGCAGTCTCCGCAAAAAGGATTAGATATAGAGCTTATAATTCCAAATTCTCCACCACTATAAGACCATCTTTTTGCAACTTCACTACTATAGTTTTTTTCTAATGATTTAACATGATATTTATTAGAAATAATACTTAAAATTTCTTTCAGTGAAATAACATCTTTTTTTTCCCAGAAGTTAACATTACCAACATCCATAAATTCAATAAATCTAACTATGCAACCAGTGTCACTAAATTTATCTAACATCGGTAATATATCCTCATGATTAATGTCTTTTTTTACCACCATATTAATTTTTATATTTTCAAAGCCCACTTTTTTTGCATTATGTATGCCTGACAAAACATCGTTTGGATGATAGTTAGTGCCACTTATTTCTTGAAATCTTATGGGGTCTATAGAATCTAAGCTAATTGTTAATCTGTTCAATCCGGACTCTTTTAGCAGCAAAGCTTTTTTTTCTGAAAGCAGAACACCATTAGTAGTCATGCTGATATCTGTAATACCTTTGATTTCTTTAATATGTTTTACTAACACATGAATGTTTTTTCTTAATAATGGTTCTCCGCCAGTTAATCGAACTTTCTTAACACCAAGAGAAGCAAGAATTTTTACCAGTCTTATTATTTCCTCGAAGCTGAGAATCTCTGTTTTTTTAAAAAATTTATAATTTACATCATATACTTCTTTGGGCATACAGTAAGTACACCTAAAGTTACATCTGTCTGTAACAGATATCCTAACATCTCTTAATTTTCTCGAAAATTTATCAGCTATATTCATGTTTAATAAATAAATTGTGGAGCTAGGCGGATTCGAACCGCCGACCCTTTGCATGCCATGCAAATGCTCTACCAACTGAGCTATAGCCCCTATTTTTTGCATATTAGGCTAAAGCAACCCTATGTCAAGCTTTGCAACATTATATTAACATTTATTAAAAAATGATGTTAGAGTTTTAAAATCATGACAGGAATAAAAATTTTAAAAATTATAGGTATGTTAATATTTTCAACTCAAGCAATATCGTTTGATGGGGTATGGTCAGGCATATTTGATATTAATGGTCATGGAAAATATGATTTTACAGGACTAGTATCAGGCAAAATAGCAACTGCATATACTGAAAAAGCTAAAGTTGTATATGAAGGGAAATTTAATATTAAAGAAGATAATTTTAAGTGGAATTTATCTATGTATCTTAGGGATGGTAGCAAATTTGGAACTGCTGAAATCAAAGGAAAAATTATTAACGAAAATATTATGAGCGGGAAATGGATTACAGAACCAGCAAAAGATTATGGGAATATATATTTGGTAAAATACAGTGATAACGAAATATTAGATGCAAGTGATATAATAAATAAAAACTGGGAATCTTACGAGAGTCAGGTAAAACATAATTTTTTAATAAAAAACTTTAAAATTTATGGCAAGGACAGCAATAATTGTAATTATTATGGAGAGCTAATTAATCTTAATAAGAAAATATATGGTATTAATATTGAAATAGCTTCATGTGGAATATCAGATGGAATTTATAATGGAATGGCTCATATCAGTAAAGAAAAAAAATTAACAATAAATGCTACAAATAAAAATTTTAGTCTGTTTATAAAACTTAATTAATCTTATTTTTTTGAGATATGTATATAGCTATAACGACTAACACTAGAGAAATAATTGAGTATATATTAATATTTTCATCTAAAAAAATTACACCTGAAAAAAAAGCATATATTGGAATTGGATAGTTTACTAAGCTTAAAAAATTAGGCCCATAATCATGTATAATTTTATAATAAATTACTGTTGCTATAGCTGTTGAAAATATAGCCATAAACAATAGAGCAATTAAAGAATCAATATAAATTACTTCTGTATATGTATTATTATTGTAGGTTACTAATACAAAAAATAACAATTGCAGTGAAGAAAAAATCATTACAATCGCTGATAGAGGAATAACTTTAATATTTTTAATTTTTTTCACCAATAAAGCATTTAGTGCATAGAAAAAAGCGGCGAATATAACAGCAATTTTTGCAATAATATTATCCTCAAAATTTATAGAATTTTCATTATTTATTAATAGTACAAACAAACCAATAAACCCTAAAATAAAACCGAAAACTTTATTTGCTGTTAATTGCTCATATTTAAAAAAATAATGAGAACCAATAATTGTAAAAATGGGCATAAAACCTATTAATATACCGGTTTCACTACTATTAATTGTCATTTGAGCCCAGCTTATAAGATAAAAAGGTATGGTTGTTCCTGATAACCCCAATATGAACAATAGTATAAAATGATCTTTAACAAAACCGTAAGAATAACCTTTAAGCATTGAATATAAAAATAATACCAATGCGGCTATAGATACTCTAGACAATGCTATTATCGATGGAGAAAACGATTTTAATGATAACTCGATCAATAAAAATGCACTTCCAAACATAATCACTAATAAAGAAAAATATAGCCATTTAATGAAAGACTTATTAAACAACATAATTAATTGAAAATAATACTATTCCTGAAAAAAAACCTGCAATAATATCATCGAGGATAACGCCAAAGCTATTTTTTATATTTTTATCAACAAAAGATATTGGAAAAGGTTTTAATATATCAAAAAATCTAAATAATATGAAACCAATAATAATATTACTTACATTAATATCAAAAAAAATCATAAAAAATAAATATCCTATGATTTCATCAATAACAATAGATTTGTCGTCTTTATTTTTGAATATATTTTTTTTATATGAGTAATCTAACAATATTAAAGAAAAAAAGAATAAGATTAATAATAAAAAAATATTGTCTTGTAAATTATTATTAGCAATACCAATATAAATTATAATACCAAAAACTGTGCCAAAGGTTCCTGGCATATATTTTAACTTTCCTGAATAAAATCCAGTTAATATAAATTCTACTAGTTTATTTATCATAATTTAAAATGTTCAAATCTTTTTTTAATATTAATATCCAAAGACTTTTTTTTGAAGCTCAGTTTTATTTCATTATTATGAGTTAAGTTTCCAACTTCATATATTTCTATACCAATATTTTTACACACTGACTTTAATATTAAAGAATTTTTCTCTTCTACTGTAAAAAAAAGTTCGTAGTCATCTCCATAACTAAGAATATCTTGCCATGATACTTTTTCAGTATCTATTAGTTCTTTTAATTTCTTATTAATAGCTATGTTTTCAACTTGTATATGTGCACCTAAGTTACTTTTATCTGTTATATTATTTAATGATTCTAAAAATCCATCTGACATGTCTGTACAACTATTTGCATAGTCAGATAAAACTCTTCCTAGTTCATTTCTTATTGCAGGAAGATGATAATTATTATTTTTCATTGCTAAAAAACTCTCTCCAATAGCACCCGAAATAAATATCTTATCCTCTGCTTTTGCGTTACTGGTTAGCATGAAGTTACTATTTTTTGCATAGCCAATTAATGTCATTGTTATACTAGGAGGCCCATATGTCGTATCACCACCAATAACAGATACCGGAAAGCTTTTAAAAATTTTGTTATAGCCCCTTGTTATTTCTTTTATATATTCCTTTGTGGGTTTGTCAATTGTTAAGTTTATAAGTGCAAATGCAGGTGTCGCGCCCATAGCAGATAAATCACTAATATTAGATGCTGCAGCGATATATCCTAGTTCATATGGAGTAATATCTTTATTAAAGTGTGTTCTAAAAACCATTGTGTCAGTAGTACTAACCAAATAAGAATCCTGTTGAGGATATAAGACGCTAGCATCTTCTCCAATTGGAATAAGGACTTCTTCTCTAAAATTATTATTGTTAGAGACTATTTTAATAATATCTTTTTCACTTATTTTCATTAAGATTACTTTTAATATAGTTTTCAAGAAAAGCATTGATAAACTTATAACTATCTTGACCACCAAACTTACTTGCTAACTTAACAGATTCAGCTAAAAGTACTTCATTTGGAAACTTATTATTAAATCCAAGTTCAAAAATAAAGCATCTGATAATACTAAGTTCTACAAAATTAATAGTTTTTATATCAATATTAGATGAATCAGTAATATATTTATCAATTTCAGAAATATTATTTATTACACCATAAATAATATCTTTAAAGTAGTCATTATCTGACTTGTTATAGTTTTCATCATTTTTAAAAGCATCATGCAATTCATTAATATCACAACTATTAATAGACCACGAATATACTGCTTGAATTGCTAATCGCCGCGACCAAATATTACGGTTATTATTACGCATGGAATTATTAATCTTCATTTTTAAAGATTGTGATTTTTTTTGGATATCAAAGTTTGAAATGCTGCGTTAGCTGCATTATACCCAATATTTAAATTGCCCGCCTCATCAAAATCTATTTGGGATCTTGCTATAGCTTGTTCTTTTGTATATGCCGTAATTACTCCAAGCATTATGGGAGTGTTAGTCTGTAAAGTTAGCTTAGATAACGTACTTACGCATGCACTAGATATATATTCAAAGTGTGCTGTCTCTCCTTTAATTACACAGCCTAAAGTTATTATGCAATCTATATTAAGATTACTTTTTTCAATAACCTGTTTTGCCATAAAAGGTAATTCAAAAGCTCCTGGGACTCTTATTTCAGTTATTTTATTTTGTATTTTTTTTTGATCAAAAAATTTTTTAACACCTAAAAACAGGTTACTTACAATATCTTCGTTGAATTCTGATCTAATAACTATAATATTTAATTTTTCTTTAGTCATTGTTATTCCGTAATATACTTTTCAATTTCTAAACCGTATCCACCAAGTCCATAAAATGTTTTTGGAGAGCTCAATAATTTCATTTTTGTAACGCCTAGGTCAGATAAAATCTGTCCGCCAACACCTAGTGTTCTTCTGTCAAAATCCTGAGATAAATCTTCATTGGTATTCTTAATTTTATCAATATCTTTTATTATTGCATTAACAGACTCACTCCATCTTAATATGAGTATTACCCCATTGCCTTCTTTATTTATTCTTTGCATAGCATTTTTTAATGGCCATCCAGAATGATGTGACGAATGTAAAATGTCCTTAATGGTATTTTGTATATGAACTCTAACGAATGTTGATTGATTATTATCTATATTACCTTTTACTAAAGCTATATGCGCAGTATCTGACAATATATCCTCATAAGAAACTAAATTAAATTCACCGTATTCAGTGTTTATTGGTGATTCATTTTTTCTAATTACAGTCTTTTCATGCTTAGTTCTATATTTTATTAAATCTTCAATTGTTCCAATTTTTATATTGTGTTCTTTTGCTATTTCTTTTAGTTCAGGTAATCTTGCCATTGATCCATCGTCACTCATAATTTCAACGATAACTGCTGCTGGTTCAAAGCCTGCTATCCTAGCTAAATCACATCCTGCCTCTGTATGTCCTGCTCTTGTTAAGACTCCGCCTGGTTGTGCCATCAATGGAAATATATGTCCTGGTCTAGAAATATCGTTAGAAGTTGCATCAGGTAATACTGCTGTACGTATAGTATGAGCTCTATCATAGGCAGATATTCCTGTGGTTACACCTTCTGAAGCTTCTATAGATATTGTGAAGTTAGTTTCATGATTTGAATCAGTGTCAATTTTCATCAATGGTAAATTTAATTGCTTACATCTTTCCCTTGTAAGAGTTAAGCAAATTAAGCCTCTAGCATACTTGCTCATAAAATTAATATCTTCAGGTGTAACTTTTGAAGCAGCCATAATGAAATCACCCTCATTTTCACGACTTTCATCATCTACTATTAAGACCATTTTTCCGCGTTTTAAATCCTCAAGTATATCTTCTGTATTTGACAACATTTAATTTTCTCAATCCTTATAATTTAATAATTTTTCTACATGTAAGGCAACTCTATCTATTTCGATATTGACCATTGTTCCAATTTTATAATATTTAGTAATGGTATTATCCCACGTAAAAGGAATTATATTTACAAAAAAATTATTATTTGATTCATCATTAACAGTTAAGCTAACACCATCAACGCATATTGAACCCTTTCTTACTATATATTTAAAATAATCTTTATTTTCTAGTTTAAATTTCACTTTATATGACCTTGCATCTTTAGAAATTTCAACTACTTGTGCCATACAATCTACATGTCCACTAACCATGTGTCCACCTAGTTTATCATTTAAACTTAAAGCGCTTTCAACGTTTACCATATAGCCTGAGCATATTTGAGTTAAAGTAGTTACATCTAGAGTTTCATTGGATACGTCAAAAGAAAAACTATTCTTATTAATGTTGTATACAGTTAAGCAAACACCATTAATAGATAAACTATCCCCATCTGAAAGCGTAGATACAAAACTTTCTTCTGCAGATAGAATAACCTGCAAATCGCCGTGATGGCTATTTATCGAATTTACAGTAGCAATTTTTTGTATTAAACCGGTAAACATTATTTTCTCAAAAATTTATATATTATTCTAACATCATTGGATATTTTCGTTATAGATTCTGTGACAATACTTATATTTTTAGAAGGTTTTGAATTAATAACAAGAGTCGATAATCCCAGCTTACCAATAATTTCCGGACTTTTGTAAAAAACTAGCTCGTCAATAAGGTTATATGACACAAGTGTATTGAGAAGTTTGGATCCAGGCTCAATATATAAATTATTAATTTCGTATTTGATAGCCAATATATTAAATATATTTTTTAACCTAAGACCATTTTTATCTTTTCTAATTTTAATAAAATCAATATTTTTATTTTCATTATATGAAGTAGATATAGAATTAAAAATAATTTTTTTTTCTTTGCCCTCAAAAATATTATATTTATTTATATTTAAACTTAAATTTGTATCTAACACAATTCTTATAGGATGGATTATTTTTTCGTTATTATTTAAATCACTTTTCTTTAATTTTATTTTTAATTTTGAATTATCTTTTATAATAGTTTTAGAGCTAACTAAAATTGCACATGATTTTGCTCTAAAATATTGAACATCTTTTCTAGATTGAGCGCTGCTTATCCATTTACTTTTTGGGTTAGTAATTTTATAGTCCATACTTATTGCTTGTTTAGCAGTTACGTAGGGTATTTTTTTTGTTACTCTAGAAATAAAACCACGATTAATTTTTTCTGATAAATCTTTACATAATCCTATATTTACGCTAATTCCATTTGATCTAAGTTTTTTAACACCTTTTCCTTTTACTAAGGGATTAGGATCTAACATAGAAATGAAAATATTTTTAATACCTGATTTTATTATTGTGTCAGTGCATGGTCCAGTTTTTCCAGTATGGCAACAAGGCTCAAGGGTTATATACATACATGTTTCGTTATTAACTTTTTTCTTGAGATTTTTTAAAGCGATTACTTCAGCGTGATCTGAGCCTGATTTTAGATGATAACCTTCGCTTAGTATTTTATTGCCTTCGGTTATTATACAGCCTACGGAAGGATTTGGAGAAGTTGTATATATTCCTTTTTTTGCCAATTCAATGGCATACTCCATAAAATATATTTCCTTTTTCATTTCTTTTTATTACTTACATTTTCTTCATCAATTAATTTTAATTGAGTTTTCATCATTTCAGGACTTAGATCTTTTTCTATTATCTTAATAATATCTTGAAAAGCTTGAAGGTCATCAAAACTATGGTATACAGAAGCAAATCTTATATAGGCAACTTGATCTAATTCTCTAAGCTCTTGCATAACTAGCACACCTATTTGTGATGATATTATTTCTTTATCGGTAAGAGCTTTTAATTTATTTTTTATATTTTGAATTGCTGTATCTATAGAATCATTATTAACTGACCTTTTATTTAAAGCTCTTATAATACCTCGTTCTACTTTTTTTTCGGAGAAATCTTCCCTAGAGTTATCTTTTTTAATAACTCTCGGAAGATTTAAATCTGCAGTTTCTAAAGTTGACCATCTATTTTCACAATTGAGACATTCTCTTCTTCTCTTTACTTGAGAATTACCAGAGGTTAATCTTGAGTCTATTACCTTTGTGTCAGCTGAATTGCAAAATGGACAGTGCATTTATATTATGCAGCGTCTGCTGCATTTAGTGCTACTGATTTTGCATACACTGGGTATTGAGAAGTTAAATTTAAAACTTTCTCTTTCACAGATTTAATAGTAGATTCATCTTCGATATTATCAAGGACATCGCATATTAGATTGCCAAGAATTACTGTTTCTTCTTCTTTAAAACCTCTTGTTGTTATTGCAGCTGTACCCAATCTTATACCGCTTGTTACAAATGGGCTTTGAGGATCATTAGGAACAGAGTTTTTATTGACGGTAATATTAGCTTTGTGAAGTGCAGCATCTGCTGCCTTTCCAGTTAGACCTTGTTTAACTAAACTCACCAACATCAAATGATTTTTAGTTCCACCGGAAACAATGTCAAAACCTCTATCAATTATAGTCTTTGCTAATATATCTGCATTAAGAACTACTTGTCTCATATATTCCTTAAATTCTGGCTCTAAAGCTTCTTTAAAGGCAACCGCTTTTGCAGCAATAACATGCATTAAAGGCCCGCCTTGAGTTCCAGGGAATACAAGAGAATTAAATTTCTTTTCTAAGTCTGGGTTAGACTTACAAATTATAATTCCACCTCTTGGTCCTCTTAATGTTTTATGCGTTGTAGATGTTACTACATCAGCAAATGGTACTGGCGATGGATAAACACCTCCAGCGACCAAACCAGATACATGAGCCATATCAACCATAAAATAAGCGCCAACTTTTTTTGCTATTTGAGACATTCTTTCCCAATCAATAACTTGAGAATAAGCAGAAAAACCACCAACAAGCATCTTAGGTTTGTGCTCCATGGCTAATTTTTCGATCTCATCATAGTCTAACATTCCGTTATCATCAATTCCGTACTGTATAGCATTAAATAATTTTCCAGAAAAATTTACTTTAGAGCCGTGTGTTAAATGACCACCAGCATCTAAGCTCATCCCTAAAATAGTATCTCCAGCGTTCAATAATGCTAGGTAAACTGCAGCATTAGCTTGAGATCCTGAGTGCGGCTGAACGTTTGCGTAATCAGCTCCATATACTTCTTTTAAACGATCAATAGCTAGTTGCTCTGCAACATCAACATTTTCACAACCACCATAATATCTTTTGCCTGGATAACCTTCCGCATATTTATTGGTTAATACTGAACCTTGAGCTTCTATTACTCTTGGACTAGCATAATTTTCCGAGGCTATAAGTTCGATATGCTCCTCTTGTCTTTTGATTTCATTTTTAATAGCCTTTGCTAATTCTGGGTCGTAACCTTCTATTTTCATATCTTCGTTAAACATCGTATCTCCTTCCGTGTAATATAAAATTATTCAATAAATTATGTGTTATTTTCCGCTAGAGTCCTTAGTATGTCAACAATCACAGGGCTTGATCCGAAATATGGTAAAGACTTTATAGTAATATTAGGATATTTTAGACTTTCTTCATTCACTATAGACGGTATATCCTCAATAACGTGTCTGCCAGCAGCTAAAAAATAAGGCATTATAACGATCTCTGTAGCATTTTGTGTAATACAGGATTCAATCCCTTTAGGGATAGACGGTTCTGCTATTTCCAAAAAACAAGCCTCAACAACATCAAACGATTCTGATTTTAAAGAAATATTGTTTGCTAACTGGTGTATCTCTATGTTTGATACCTTTTTTCTACTTCCATGAGCGACTATTAATAAAGATTTTTTGTTTTTATTCAATTATTTATACCTTTAATCTCATTTAAATTATCAACAGAGTCGATGCTTGCACCAGGGTTACTAGATGCGCAATATGCCATTATGTTAATACCATTATCTAAAAATCTAAACTGTTCAAGACTTAGATTTATCTCACTTTTTGATTTAGGAAGTTCGCAATATAAGTATAAATCTTTTACAGTATAAGCATATATACCAATGTGCTTGTATATATTACTCATATCAGTAATGTCAGTATCTCTAAAAAAATTAATTTTTTCCTTATTTATATGAATTTTAACGGTATCTCTGTCTCTTAATAGATCCTTACTAGAGAGATTATAGTATAGTGTTGACAAACCATTGAAATTAATTGATTTTTTAGCCAATAAGTTAATATTATCGCATTTCAATTCAGGCAAATCAGCCTGAAGGTTAATTACTAAATCACCATGATCCCAATCAAGTATTCTTGCTATCTCAGCAACTCTTTCTGTACCATTTCTGTTATCACTTGAAGTCATATAAACATTTTCAGTAAATTTCTTAGCAGTTTCGTATACTAATTCACTATCTGTAGCTATATAAACCTCTAATGCGTTAGATTCCATTGCATTATTAAATACTATTTCAAGCATAGATTTGCCATTTATTTGAGCTAAAACCTTTCCTGGAAATCTAGAGGAATCATATCTAGCAGGTATAACGACGTAAAATTTCATAAGTTATTCTCTTATTTAAGAAATAATTCTTTAAATTTCTCGTATTCATCATGATCAATTTGTCTAGCTTCTGATTCAAGCATAACTGGGATATCATCCTTAATTTTAAAAGCAAGCCTTGCAGGAAGGGATATAAGCTCATTAGAAACTTTATTGTAGTAGAGTTTACTCTTAGTAACTGGGCAAACAAGCATATTCAAGAGATTTTTGTTTATCAATTTTTACACCTTTAGTAAATTAGATATTTTATTATTCAACATTATTTTAATATCATTATCAACAACAATTTTTGTAGGTATGTAATAAGCATTTTCAAGATTAAATGTAACACATTTAACAAAATCTTTTTCTGTCATTAGTATTTTATAATTATCATAAAAAACAAAATCATCTTTATTTAGTAAATGGTGGTCAGGGTATATATGAACAATAAGATCTATATTAAATTTTTTTAAATTATTAATTAAAAGATCTGGATTAGCTATTGCAGTAACGAGATGAACACTTGTTCCACTTAATTCATCAATGCTAATTTTAGAATTACTTGATAAAGATGTTAATTCTGAAATTTCGTAATAAAAACCAGGTAAACTAGAATTTTTATTTTTATTAAAAATAATATTATCGTATTTACTTATCACACGAGGAACTTCTCTCAATGGACCAGCTGGTAAGAGCAGTCCATTACCAAAAGGCCTGTCCTCTTTAACAATCACAATATTAATATTTCTATTTAACTTATAATGAGTTAAGCCGTCATCTGATATAATTATATCAAGATTATAATTTTTAACTAAATATTCATATGCTTTTTTTCTGTCCTTAGATTTACATACAATTGTATTAGTTTTATTATTTATTAATATAGCCTCATCCCCAACATCACTAGCGTTTGAATATGTATCAACAATTTCAAGCTTATTAGGATCATGTGTTTTATATCCACCTGATATCACGCCAACATTATATTTTCTTGATGAAAAATAATTACATAACCAAATAACTAATGATGTTTTGCCTGTTCCGCCAACTGTCAAGTTACCAACAACAATTACTGGAACAGTATTTATTTTATTATTTGAAAAAAAAAATTTTTTTATCAAATTTATAATATAATAAATTAATGTTAAAGGTAATAAAATAATATTTAATATATAAATTCTATCTAACGAATATATACGAAGTTTTTTTAATATTGGTAGTTTTGATTTATTTGACACTATTGAAATATTTGTGAATTATATAAATTATAATAATAATTTTTCTTGTTAATCAATTCATGATGACTTCCTGTCTCAATAATTTGACCATCATCCATAACTATTATTTTATTGGCGTTCTCAACTGTAGACAACCTATGAGCAATAACAACAGTAGTTTTTCCTTTCTTAAGAGTATCTAAAGCTTTCTGTATGTATTTTTCTGATACAGAGTCTAAAGAGGATGTAGCTTCGTCAAAAATCAATATATGAGAGTTTTTAAGGAAAGCTCTTGCTATTGCTAATCTTTGTCTTTGTCCTCCTGACAATAATACCCCGTTCTCACCTATCACAGTATTAATTCCATTAGGCATATCATTTACAAAATCCAGAGAGTATGACTTATCTAACGATTCAATAATCTCATCATCGCCAATATTTTTCTGCCCATAAGAAATATTATTTTTAATAGTATCGTTAAACAAAATAGTATCTTGGCCTACATAACTAATATTAGATCTTAAAAAGTCAATATTTAATTCCTTTAGATCTACATTATCAATAGATATATTTCCAGCTACTGGATTATATAGTCTAGGAATTAAATTAACTAAGGTAGATTTTCCGCAACCAGACATTCCTACTAAAGCAATAAATTTTCCAGTCTCTATTTTCAAATTTATATTTTTTAATACCAAACTATCTGAATTTTCATACTTGAAATTTACATTACTAAATATTATATCATTGTTAATATTTATTTTTGTTTCTTTACCGCTATCAATCTCTGATTTTTCATCAATAAGTTCGAATATATTTTCACCAGCTGCAATACCTTGTTGCAATCTTGCATTAATACTAGCAAGACCTCTTGCTGGGCCAAGAATCATAAACATTGCAAACATAAAAGATACAAATGATCCAACTGTTATTGTCTCAAGTATAAAATCAAAAGTAGATAGTAAAATTATTCCAGATAGTGATGATCCAACAATTAACATTATGACGGCACTATTTATACCTTCTGTTAACGCAAGTTTCATATGACTTCTATTATTGAACTTATTAGTTATATCAAATCTTTCTTTTTCATTTTTGTAACCTTTAAATATTTTTACAATTTTATTACCTTGTATTATTTCTTGAGAAACATGAATAATATTTCCTACTGAGTTCTGGGCATCATGTGTTAATTTTCTAAATTTTTTATTTAATGTACTAACTAGAAAAACTATAAACGGTGCAGCTGTTATAAAAAATAAAGTTAATTCCCAACTTAAATAAAACATCCATATTAATAGTCCTATAATTGTTATTGTATCTCTTATTAAAATTATTAAACTTCTAGAGGCTACTGATGATAATAATTCAACATTATGTGATATACGAGACATTAGGTCGCCAGATGAAGAATTATCGTAAAAAGATATTGGTAAATGCAAAAGCTTTTCAAACATCATTTCTCTTAATCTATATACAAGTGCCCGTCCAACTTTGGCCATATAATATATTGTTAAAAATATACCAATTGATCTTAAGAAAAATATTAAAAATAAACCTAACGGCAAAAGACTAATAACATTTTGATCTCTTTCAATAAATCCACCATCCAAAATTGGCTTCATAATAGCTGAAAGAGCTGGATCACTAAGCGCTGTAATAACCATACCAAATATAGCAATTGACAAAGGAATACTATTATTCTTTAGTGCAATACGAACCAATCTTTTATATATTGCCCAACCATTTTTTTGAGTACTTTCTTTCAATTTCTTATATACTTCCTATTAATACGTTAAACTACTTATTTTACAGAAATGATTAAAAATGTAATCAAAAGATTATTTCCTAAACTTGATGCCGTAAAAGAAGAAAAAATTTTAAGAATTTTCGGTCCTGCAGTTTTGCAACCAAATTTGTGGCATATTAATAAAAAATCTGTGGCTAGAGGCTTTGCAATAGGTGCATTTTGCGCCTTTTTACCATTACCCGGTCAAATGATATTTGCAGCATTTTTATCGATTATTTTTGCAGCAAATATTCCCATAGCTATTATTTTAACTTGGATAACTAATCCAATAACTTATACTCCAATATTTTATTTTGCATATAAAATTGGTAATTTTTTTATAGATACGGATACTTATTTTGAATTAGAAAATGAAGAGATAAATTTACTATCTGATATTATGAATATATGGGAACCTCTTTTAATAGGTTCTTTAATTCTTTCAATAATAGGCTCAATTACAAGCTATATATTTATTAGAGCTTATTGGAGGTATTACGTAATTAAAATTTGGTCAAAAAGAAAAAAATAATTAAATTCTAGTTTCTCGTAACAAACCATTTTCAATGATTAGACTTCTACTTAATAAAGATGCAATTTCTAAATCATGAGTTGCCATTACAAGACTAGATTTATTATAGTTAACTAAGTCGTTAAGAAGTGAGAAAATATTTTTTGCATTATTTTTATCTAGATTACCAGTTGGTTCGTCAGCAAAAATAATTTTAGGGTTATGTACTATAGCCCTTGCAATCGCAACTCTTTGTCTTTCCCCACCAGATAATTTATCAATTTGAAAATTTTTTCTTTTTTTCATATCTATCTGATCTATTATCTTATCAACTTTTTTCTCAATATCTGGTTTGCTCATGTTTGAAATACGTAAAGGTAGTGATATATTCTCTTCGACATTAAGCTCATTTATAAGGTGGTGAAATTGATATATAAAACCTACTTTATTTAATCTTATTTTGCACAACTGACTTTCACTAAGCTTTGATAAAAGATCTCCGTCTAATTTTATTTCCCCAGAGTCAGGTTTGTCTAGTGATGATATAACATGTAAAAGCGTGCTTTTTCCACTGCCTGAAGCTCCTACCACCGAAATAGTCTCTCCTGAATGAACATTTAAATCTATATCGCTTAGTATATTAATTTTAGTATTTCCATCATCATATGTTTTGTTTATTTTATTACAAATCAACATTACTTAACTACCTTTAAGTGTTTGTGCGGGCATTGTTTTAGCTGCGTTAATTGATGGATAGATTGTTGCCAGTATAGAAAGAAAAAACGATACTATTGAAATGTATAATAAATCTAAAATTTCAATTTTTGCTGGAACTGAACTAATCATATATATATCTGAATCCAATAAACTATGACCTAAAATATATTCTATAAATTTTACTATATAATCTAAATTAAATGTTATAATTAAACCCAAAGTTAAACCTAGCAGAATTCCTACAATCCCAAGGAAAGTTCCCTGTAATACAAATATATGCATTATGTTCTTAGAACTCATTCCAATAGTTTTTAATATTGCGATATCTGATTTTTTCTCTGAAACAACCATAAATAAAGAAGATATAATATTAAATGTAGCCACAAGCACTATTAAAAGCATCAATAGTAATAACATTGTTTTTTCCATTTGCAAGGCTTTAAAGAAGTTCTTATTCATCATTGTCCAATCTATTACTATATAATTAGTTTCAAAATTTGACCTTATATCTTTAGATATTCTTTGTGATGTAAATAGATCGTGCAATTTTAATCTTAAGCCGCTTACATTATCTTTCATACCATATAGTAATTTTGCTTCATCAATATCAATAAAAACTAAATTTTTATCATATTGTTGCATACCAAAGTTAAATATAGACGAAACTTCAAATCTTTTTATTCTAGGAACAATTCCAATTATTGTTGAGTTTGCTCTTGGAATTACCAGCGTTATCTTATCTCCGACTGATAGGTTCATTTTTTTTGCCAAATCTTTACCAATTGATATTTGATAAGGCTTATTTCCTATTTTATTAAGATCACCTTCTATTATATTTTCCTGTAGACTTGTAACTTTTTTCTCGTATTCAGGCACTATGCCTTTTAATTGAATCCCATGAACGTTATTCTCAAAGCTAATCATTGCTTGTCCTTCAACATATGGGGCTGACCCATATACTAAATTATTTTTATCAATTCTAAATTTTAATTTATCCCAATTTTTGAGAGTATAGTTATTTTCCGTTATTATTACATGCGAAACCATGCTTAAAATTTTATTCCTCATCTCGCTGTGAAAACCATTCATTATTGACATTACTACTATAATAGCGGCTATACCAAGGGATATTCCTATTATTGATGATTTTGATATTATCGATGTAAATCTACTACTCTTTTTTGATCTTAAGAACTTATATGCTATATAAAACGAAGTGTAATTCATTATTCCTCTTTAACTACAGAATTAATTTTGATTATTATATAATTTGATGATTCCAGCTGGATAGATTCCGATCTACCGATATAGTCTCCTGGCATAGTTATAGCTTTTTGATACTTTGATATTCTTGCCTCAACAATAATCTCTTTGGCCAAGGATAGTGTCTGATCCTTTATCATACTCATAGTATTATCCAATTTAACATTATAATTTTTTTTAGATTTACTAACATCAAATACATCTATAGCTAATGGAATTCTCATTCCACTACTTCTCCTAGCATAAACAAATAATATCTCATTACCAGTAATTTTAGATAAAATTTCATCATGTATTGATACTGTGATGTCAATAATTGGTTCTTTAGTTTCAAAGTAATATGAAATTTTATATCTCATACTCTCACTCGAGTAAGAGTATATCAATAATGTTAAAACTGGTATAAATACTAATAGAGTTATATATAGATATTTTAAATTTAGTTTACTAGTGATAGTAGATATCTCTAAATTATTTTTTTTAACTTTAAGAATTTTATTATTCTTTGGCATGTAATTTTTTTTTCTAAAAATATAAAATAGATATAATATAGATATTATTAGAATCGCAAAGGGGCTGTACCATAAAAACCATGTAGATTTTTTTAAGGGCGGGTTATATAAAACATAATCAGTATATCTATCTGACATAAATTCGTAAATTTTATCTTCAGAAAAACCAGACTCAAGCATATTTTTCACTTTACCTCTTAAGTCTTTTGCTAGATTTGAATCAGATTCTGAAAGAGATTGATTTTGACAAACTAAACACCTCAAATTTTCTATAATTTTGTTGTACTTATCTTCATTATTAGCTTGTGCATAATTAAAGGTTAGGATCAAAATTAATGCAAAAATAGTATATTTTTTCATTTTCTCAAATTAGGTAAAATTACATTATTGTAATAACTTTGGTCTATAGGACCAACATGTTTGTGAATAATTACCCCTTGTTCGTTAACCAAAAAAGTTTCTGGAGCACCATAAACACCAAAATCTATTGCAATATCACCACTACTATCAAAAATAACTCTTCTATAAGGGTTTCCTTTCGATTGCAACCATTTTATGGCAGAGCTACGATCATCTTTATAATTTAAACCATATATTTGTATTGTATTTTTCGAGCTAATATCTATTAAATAATCATGTTCAATGCTACATCCGTAACACCAACTACCCCAAACATTTATAATAAAACTTTTTCCTAGCAAATCTTTACTAGTAATAGTATTACCATCAAATAATGTTTTTGATGTAAATTCTGGTATTGTTTTTCCAATCAAGGGTGAGGGTATAAGTGTTGGGTCTTTACTTAATCCGCTATAAAGAAAATAAACAATAACTAAAAAAATTAAAATTGGTAATGCAGATAATTTACGAATCATTATTAAGTTTTTTTTCTAATTTATTTCTTCCGAATATACCAAATAAACCTCCTAAAATCATCAATAGAACACCATACCAAAGAAGTTGAATATAAGGTTTATAATAAATTCTTACAACCCAAGTATCATTCGAAAGATTTTCACCTAAAGCAACATAAATATCTCTTAATAAAGTTGAGTTAATAGCAGCTTCAGTCATAATATTTTTTTGAATATTATAAGTTCGCTTTTCAGGGAAAAAAGAAATAAAGTAATCATTATTTATATAAGCATCAAAGACTCCAACCTGCGAAGTATAATTTTTAGATATTTTATTTTTAACGTCAACAAATTTAATAGTAATATCTTTAACTAAAATCTGTGAATTCTGCTGCATAGCTACTTCTTTTTGGATTGAGTAATAATTACTTAATGTTATACCAATAATTAATATTCCAATACCTATATGAGCTAATAAATTAGATAACATTGAACTTGGTATTGAAAATATATTAGAAATTATTTTTTTATTATTACTATTCTTTAAAATTAAAAGTAATTTAGCTACAGAAGAAATAATAGTAAAAAACGCAAGTGACATAGCAAGATATACAATAAAAATATCACTCTTAAAATAAAAATTCATGAATATGTAAGTGATAACTATTGAATAAAATAAAAAAGTAAGTAGTTTTTTTGTAAGCTTACTATAATTTGTTTTTTTCCAGGTACTATAAATTGCTGGCGACATGAGGAAAACAATTGGCAACATAAGAGCTGAGAATATAAAATTAAAATATGGTGCGCCAACTGAAATCTTTCCTAAATTTAGTGAGCTTGTTATTAGTGGATAAAGAGTTCCCAATAAAATTGCAAATGTTGTAATGGTTAAAAATAAATTATTTAGTAATAATATAAATTCTTTTGAAGATACTGTGTATTCTTTTTCAAAAATTAGTGAACGTGATTTTATAAAATATAGACCTAAAGATAGTCCAATAATTAATGATAAAAATATTAAAATATACATACCTCTCTCTGGGTCGTTAGCAAAAGCATGTACAGATACCAATATCCCAGATCTAACTAAGAAAGTACCAAGGAGACTTAATGAAAATGTTAAAATTGCAAGCAATATACTCCAACTTATAAATATTCCCCTCTTTTCAGATACTATTAGCGAATGCAAAAGAGCTGTTATTGCCAACCATGGCATAAAAGATGCATTCTCTACTGGATCCCAGAACCACCATCCGCCCCAACCAAGCTCATGATAAGCCCACCAGCTTCCCAAAGATATTCCGATAGTTAAAAACATCCATGATGAAATCACCCATTTTCTTAACCAACTAATCCACTCAAGTTTAATATTTTCGTTTAATAGTATAGAGATTGCAAAAACAAATGGGACACTAGTTCCTACATAACCAATGTAAAGCATCGGAGGGTGTATAATAAGACCTGGATCCTGTAATAAAGGATTAAGATCTCGACCATTTATTGGGATGGGAAATATTCTATCAAATGGGTTAGAGCTAAATAAGATAAAAATTAGAAAAAATAATAATAAAATTCCCATGATTGAAAGCATATCTGAAACAATAACTTTGGGAATACTACTTGAAAATAAAACTATACAAGAACTCCAGATTGATAATACAAAAACCCAAAGTAAGATTGAGCCCTCATGAGCTCCCCATACTGCTGAAAATTTATAAATATTTTCTAATGATACATTTGAGTTATTGGCCACATATCTTAATGAAAAATCATCAGTAAGGAATGCGTAAGATAATAGAACGAAAGATATAAAAATTAGAAAAGTAATAATATGTGATGCTATTTTACAAAATAAAAATCTAACTTCGTTACTTATAGTTTTTTTTAAAAATAAAGAAAGAAATATACACAGTGATAGTGACGCAGAAATACTTAAAAGAAAATTACCAATCTCAGTTATCATTTTTTATATAATTCCCCATTAGCATCTTTCATCATGTCAGCTACTTCAGGAGGCATGTAGTTCTCATCATGTTTTGCAAGAACTTCATCTGCTATAAATGTATTTGAATTTATTAATCTTCCTGTCATTACAACACCCTGCCCTTCTGCAAATAAATCAGGGAGAATTCCTTCATACATGACATTAATTTGTTGCTCAAGATCGTAAATCTTAAATGAAATTTTTAGGTTATTATTAGATCTCAAAACTGAACCTTTTTTCACCATTCCACCAACTCTTATAAATTTTTCTAAAGGTGCTTCCTTTTCTATCACCTGCGATGGTGTGTAAAAGTAAACCATATTTTTACTAAACGCATATATTAATAGAGCACTAAAGCTTGATATAGCAAAAAAGAAAATTGAAATTCTTATTATTCTTTTTTTACTTTTTTTTGTTATCTTTATCATTTTTTAATCTTATTTCTTTTTTTAACGTGTAATAAGGTATTATAAATCCTAGTAATAATACTACTATTGAAAATATATATGCTACATAAACAAATACTGTATGTTTTCCCATATAAAAAAATTCAATCATTACTTAAATCCTCCATCCATTTACTATTTTTTTCCCTTATGTAAATGCCAAGCCTGATTCTTTGTATCATCACTGCTAGAAAATATAGATTGAATACAATAAACATATATAATAGTGGAAGTAACATTGTAATATGAGCAGATGGTTTATCAAATTTTGTTACTGTTGGGCCTTGATGTAAAGTATTCCACCATTCTACGGAATAATGAATAATTGGAATATTTATTAACCCTATAATTGATAATAAAGATGTAATTTTAATAGCCTGCCTTTTATCAACAAATGATGAGTACAAAACAATTACCCCAATATATAAAAACAGCAATATTAATTCAGAGGTTAATCTTGCGTCCCACACCCAATAAGTTCCCCAAGTAGGCTTACCCCATATCATGCCTGTAACTAGTGCAATAATAGTAAAAAAAGCACCTATTGGTGCGCATTGAATACTAATAATTTCCATAATTTTAATTTTCCATACTAATGCTATAAAAGCAGTCACAGCCATAATCATATAAGTTTGCAAAGAAAGCCAAGCTGCTGGAACATGAACATACATTATTCTATAACTATTCCCTTGCAAGTAGTCTTCTGGCGCAATAAATAAACCCCAATAGATACCAATACAAAATAAAACAAATGTAGAAAAAGACAAATAAATTGAAATTCTTTGTGTTTTTGTATAAAAAAATTTTAAATTAGCTATTTTAGAAATATTCATAATTAATTATTAATACTAATCTCCAAAGTATATTTAAGTAAATATGGCATTGTAGGTAGAACAAGAGTTAAGAGAGAAGCTAAAATATAGATTTGCATATCATAAGGAAGTCCAGCAGAAACTGATTGAATAGCACTGGCTGAAAAAATTAATACTGGTATATAAAAAGGAATTATAATTACCGGTGTTAAAATATTATTTTTTGCTAGTCCTAAAGTTAAAGCCGAGCCAAATATGCCAATAGATATTAAGATTGGTGTTCCTATAACTAAAGTTAGCAATATAACTATTGAAGATTGAAACGTGATATCAAAAAGAATAGAAACTATTGGAATAAAAATAACTATTGGCAAGCAAGTAAATATCCAGCATACAATTATTCTTATAAATAAAACTATCTCAATAGACACGTCTGAGGTTAAATAAGTTTCTATAATCCCAGCATTAAAATCTTCTTTAAAAAAATTATTAGACGTTAGTAATGTTGTTAATATAGCAGTGATCCATATAACACCAGGTATAATTTTATTAAATAAAGTTTTTTCAGGACCTAAAACTAAAGGAAATATTGATATTATTAAGAAAAAAAATATTAATGGTAAAAATATATTATTCAAATTTCTAAAGTAAAGACTTAATTCTTTTTTAATTAAAATATTTATCATTTTATTATTTTGTTTCCATTTTTAAATATTTAACATTACTAATACTTTTTGAAAAATCGTAATGTGTAGAAGCAATAACAATTCCATCATTTGCCTGATGTCTTTTTATTAAAGAAACGAAACTGTCTAATATATTGTTATCTAAAAAACTCAGAGGCTCATCTAACAACCATATCTTCTTCTTTGATAATACCAATCTAGCTAAAGAAGTTCTCTTTCTATTCCCTTCAGAAAGATCTGAAATCATATAATCTTTATATTTATATATATTAAAGTAATCCATGGCATTTTTAATTTTATCAAAATTATTTGAACCAACTGATGAGTCAAACACGCTGAGATACTCTAGGTTTTCTTGTACCGATAAATCATTATTCAAACTATTTTTATGGCCTAAATAAATAATATTTTCTATATATTCGCTGTTTTTACTATGTATATCCAAATTATTAATTAGTATATTTCCAAATTCTAGCTTTTGAATTCCACACAACGATTTTATTAAAGTTGTTTTGCCACACCCATTTGGTCCTATTATGAGCATAAAATCACCATTTTTAAGTTCAATATTTATGTCCTCAAAAATTAAGTTGTTATTTTTATAACAAGTAGCTGAATTCACTGAAATTTCTATTTTATTCAAGGCGTCATCCACATTTAGAATTATAATCTAATAATAACATATGAAATTACCTATATAAATTGTACTTGTAAGAACATTTTATAAAATATTAATGTAAAATATGCATCCTAAACTAACCAAAAATTAGACTCATGAGCATATTATCATTAAAAACTAAAGTTGATACATACTTTAATAATACAAAATCCAATATTTTTGATGGTCTTAGCTACTCTTCAGACTCACTATTTATAAATTCTAAAAAACTTAATAAAAAACTTATTATTGCTGAAAATAACAGTGAAGCAGAAAGATTATATAAAGAACTAAAAATACTAAGTGATAGCGAAGAAATAATATTTATTCCAGGCACAGAAGAAATGCCATACGATATGGTTGATTCTGATAGATACCTTAGTTCTAGTAAAAATTTAAATCTTATTAGATATTTAAAATCTTCAAAAAAAAATATTATAGTTATAACAACAATTAAAAATTTACACAAAAAACTACTTTCAAAAGAAGTTATTTTAGAAGAAACAATAACATTAAAAAATAAAATGGATATAGATTTAGATGATTTAAAAAATAATCTTATAAACATAGGTTATATAAATAATCCACAAGTTAATTTTCACGGAGAATTTTCAATACGAGGATCTATAGTCGATATATACCCTGGTGGTTATAATTCACCAATCAGGGTAGATTTAGATGATATAAACATTGAAACAATAAAATATTTTAATACAGATAACCAAATGACATATGGATCATTAATTGATGAGAATATATATATTGTTCCTATGAGTAATATTATTACTAAAGAAAATAATATTATTAATTTCAGAAAGAAATTTAGGGAAATTTTTGAGGGAAATCCTAATGATAATGAGATTTATTCTGGAATTAGTAATGGGCTACTTCCTCAAGGTTTAAATAATTTTTTTCCATTGTTATTTGAAAACACAGGATCTTTTATAGATTATTTTTCAGATATCAATAATATATTTTTATTTAATGTTGCCTACTCAAGACTTGATGAACATGACTCTAAAATTAAAGAAAAATTTCAGGATTTAGAACTTAGCGGAGATACAGTTCTTAATCCAAGTATTTTATACTTAGAAAACTCATTTCTTTACAAACAAATTAATGATAAAAATATATTTAAAATTCATAAGATTAAAAACCTAAATAAAGATTCATATAATTTTGATATTTCAGCAGTTCCCGATATATCTATTAAGCCTTATCTTGATAATCCTGTTGATGACTTACGCCTCTATATTAAAAAATTATCATGTGTAATACTATTTTGTGATAATAATAAGAAAATATTACAGTTTGAAGATATATTTAAAAGTCACAAAATTACATATAAAATTATTAATTCATTAAATGAAATTAATTTTGATGAACGAAGTCTTTATATCATTGAGGGCTATCTTAAAGAATCTTATAAAATAAACGAGCTATCATTATCCTTTATAAATTCTAGTAATATAATAAAAGAAAAAATTGTACAGCATAGTAATAGAAAAAAGTCTAAATCATCATTTTTTATTGATCAACTTAAGAATCTAGAAATTGGAGCTCCAGTTGTTCATGAGGTGCATGGGATTGGCAGGTATAACGGTTTAAAATACCTACAAACTAGTGGGATTTCAAACGAATACTTGACAATACTGTATGAAGATAATGATAAATTATATGTGCCAGTATCATCATTGCATTTGGTGAATAAATACAACACTGTTGAAGATGAAACAGCACCACTTCATAAATTAGGTGGCTTTTCATGGAATAAAGCAAAGAAAAAAGCTACCAAAAAAGCTTACGACGTAGCAGCAGAATTATTAGAAATAAATGCTAAAAGAGCATTAAGAAAAACTTTAAAATACAATATTAATGAATTTGAATATAGTCAATTTACGAGTGAATTTATTTACGACGAAACAGATGACCAGTTAAACGCTATTGATGATGTTATCAAAGATCTAACTTCAGAAAAATTAATGGATAGATTGGTCTGTGGTGATGTTGGGTTTGGAAAAACTGAAATAGCATTAAGAGCAGCTTTTATATGCGCTTCAAATTTTAAACAAATTGTAGTTTTAGCACCTACGACATTGTTGGCTGAGCAACATGAGAAAACTTTTAGTTCGAGATTTAAAAATTGGCCTTTTAAAATAAGATGCTTATCAAGATTTAAAACAAAAAAAGAACAAGAAAAAATTATTTCTGAAATCAATTCTGGCGACTGTAATATAATAATAGGAACTCATAGAGTAATACAGAAAGACATTAACTATAAATCTTTAGGTCTTTTGATCATCGACGAAGAGCAAAAATTTGGAGTTAAACATAAAGAGTTTTTAAAAAAACTTAGAAATGAAATAAATGTACTTACGTTGACAGCAACCCCAATACCAAGAACATTAAATATGTCCTTGGGCGGTTTAAGAGATTTAAGTATTATTGCTACATCTCCAGAAAATAGAATGCCAATTAAAACATATACATCAGATTGGAAAAATTCAGTAATAAAAGAAGCGTGCGACAGAGAAATTAATCGTGGTGGACAGATTTTTTTTTTACATAATAGAGTTAATGATATTAATTTAATTTATAATGAGCTTCAAGAATTAATGCCTTCTTACACCATTAAAATTGCACATGCTCAAATGAGCTCTACTCAACTAGAAAAAATTATTTTAGAATTTTATAATAAAAAATTTAATATATTATTGTCTACCACTATAATTGAAAATGGCATAGATATAGCTAATGCAAATACAATAATTATTAATAAAGCGGATAAATTTGGTTTATCACAACTCCACCAAATAAGAGGTAGAGTTGGCAGAAGTAATAAACAAGCATTTTGTTATTTATTAGTTCCAGATAGAAATCGTATTACAGAAAATGCTAAAAAAAGGCTACAAGCACTAGAAAACATGGAAGATCTTGGCTCAGGATTTTCTATAGCGTCAAGAGATTTAGAGATAAGAGGTGCTGGAGCTCTTTTAGGGGAGTCGCAAAGTGGTGAAATACAAGAAATTGGATTCTCGTTATACAACAGAATACTTTCTAAGGCTATATCATCTTTAAAATCTGGGATAATTCCAAATTTCGATAATCCATTAGACGCTATAACTGAAGTTGATATTAATGAAATAGCGCTAATACCTGAAGAATACATAAATGATATTAATCAAAGACTAATAATGTATAAAAAGATATCTAATGCTGAAAATTCTAATCAGCTTGACAATATTATAATAGAATTGATTAACCGATTTGGCAATATACCAGACGAAATAAATAACCTGGTAGATATAACGAAAATGAAGATCAAGTATTCAAGAATAGGAGTAAAGAAATTAATAGTAACTAAAAATACACTTAGAATAGCATTTCAAAAAGATACAAAGATAAATCATGAAAAACTATTAAAATTTATAAATAATAGTCATAATAACGTATCTTTTAAAAAAGAAGATACCCTAATTTATAAAAAGAATTTTAGCAATATGAGAGATAAAAAAATTGTCATTGCAGATATTATTAATAAAATATTATGAAAAAAAAATTTATAAAAAGCTTTTTAATATTACTTATATTGATTAGTGAATCTTTTGCAAATGATGTAAATAATGAAAATTCAGATTTATATCAGGTTAAGATAATTCTAATCGAACATAATTTCTCAAACAATTTAGCCTATAATAAAAGTCATGTTAATGAAAAATTTTTTGATAATGATAGTATAAAAATAAATTCAAATAATTGTCTAATAAATAAAGACCAATCATGTGTGAAGTATGAAAAAGATTACAAACTTGAAACATTCAAAGAATATATTAAGGCAATAGAAGCTGATAATAATATAAAAATAATTACTCATTTAGAGTGGATTCAAAATTTTAATGATATTTTAAATGTTAAAATTAAAAATGGATATGATTATAGTGAAGAAATTATAAATGAAGATATAGATCTTATTGACATAGATATAATTGGATTAGGTAAAATTACTAAATATGAAGGTTATATTAATATTACAAAGAATAAGTTCTTTAAAATAAATTTAAATTTATTAGAGCGAATGAAAATGAAATCACCTGGTTTTTTTGAAAAAGATATCTTAGTATCAAAAAAATATAAAATTTCACAAAAAATAAAACTAAATAAAACTACTTATATTGATAGAGATAACTTTGGGTTAATTATCAAAATAGAAAAAATTAAAGATTTTTAATATTATTCTCTTAATTCGACCCTGGTTGGGAAAGCTATTTCTGCATTATTTTTTTCTATTATTTTTCCAATCTTCATTAATACATCTTGTTTTATTTCATGGTACTTAACCCATTGAGTTGTTTTCGCATAAGTTATAATGAAAAAATCTATTGAACTATCATTATAGCTATCAAAATTAACAATTGTGGTTTGACTATGATCTATTTCATTATGGTTTGTTATCATTGTTTTAACTTCATCAACTATATTTATCATTTTTGGAAGATCTTTATACCTAAGACCAATTACTTCTCGAATTCTCCTATGAGTCATTCTTGATGGGTTTTCCACTATTATATTCATGAACACAGAGTTTGGTATATAAATTACATTTTTTCTAAAATTTCTAATAGAAGTTTGCCTCCAACCAATATTTTCAACTGTCCCTTCAAGTTCTCTGTCTGGCGATCTTATCCAATCTCCTTTTCTAAAAGGCCTATCTAAGTAAATCATCAAACCGCCAAAGAAGTTAGCTAGCATATCTTTAGCAGCAAAGCCTACTGCCACTCCTCCGATCCCTCCAAATGCTAATACTCCAGAAATACTAAAACCAAAAGTTTGTAAAATTATTAAACCAGATGTAATAATTATTGATAGTCTTACTATCTTTGTTATTGCTTCATATGTAGCCTCATCAACATCAACGTTATTATTCTTATTATTTAAAACTATAACTTCTTGAAGATTTCTTGAAAGATTATTTAAAAATAATGCAATAACAAATATTATTCCAGCTCTTTTCAAATTAATTAAAAAATCACTAGATATATTAAATATTTTTAAATCATTATTAAAAGCTTCAAGTGTAAATACTATACCAAGTATCCAAACTAGCATTGTAAAAGGCTTGTATATTGAATTTATTATACAGTCGTCCCAGACATTATTTGTTTTACTAAATTGTTTTTTTAAAGTATTTAAAATTATTCTGGTCGTTATATTTATAAAAATTATTATAAATATAATTAATACAAACTTTATAAGCCAGTGATCTAAATTATATTCTTGAAGTATATTTTCCATTTTTTTTACAATTTAATTTCAATTTGTTTTTTATCAGCTATTTTTTTTAAATTATTTATAACAGACAATCTTCTTTTATTTATTTTAAAATTATCTTTAATTCTATTGCGACTTAAATTTATAAGTTTATTACTAATATCGTCGCTCATATCTAAAACTAAGTTATCTAAAATATGCTCAACTTTTTTTCTATTGTTACATATAAATATGCAATCACACCCAACCTCTAAAGATTTTAATACATTATCTTCTATATCACCAAAATCTTTTAAAGCATTCATACTTAAATCATCTGAAAATATTAATCCTTTATATCTTAAATCATTTTTTAATATCTGTAACCATTTACTAGACAGTGTCGGTGGATACTGATCTATGTTTTTATATAGTACATGAGATGTCATTATTCCTTCAATCCCAAGTTTTATTGCCTTTTTATAAGGCATTAAATCATCGTTAAATATCGTTTTTAGACCTCTATTATCCTGGGGTAATTCAATATGTGAATCTGTTTTTGCATAACCATGTCCTGGATAATGTTTACATATACTTGAAATTCCACTTTGTTTGGTCCCAATTATAAATGCCTCTGATAAAAGACTAACTTTTTTAGGGTCTTCAGAAAAACATCTGCCTTGCATAACATTACTTCTATTATAGTTTATGTCTAGAACGGGTGCTGTATTAACGTCTATACCGATACATCTCAATTCATACCCTATTAGCCATCCAAGTTCTTTTGATAGGATTAATGAATCCTCGCCGTCATTTTTATATTTTTCACCTAACATACTGATTGCTGGAAGTACTGTCATTTCTTCTTTAAACCTTTGAACCCTTCCACCTTCCTGATCTACATAAATTATTAAAGAGGGAGATCTTATTTGTTTAATACTCTCAATAAGATTTATTATTTGATCTACTGATAAAAAATTTCTTGCAAATAAAATTACGCCACCTACAAAAGGGTGTTGTAATAAGTCAATATCATTTTTAGATAAATCTAAGCCATCAATATCAACTATTATTTTTCCTAACCTCATAATATTCTATTCCACAATAAGGACATTTAAAGTATTATTAAATATTAACATTAGTACAAAAAATACATCTAACATAAGAATAATTATATAATACTATAGTCTAAACATATTAAGGTATAAAAATTATGGTTAATATTACAGCTAAAGAAATGGTTAAATTAGCAAAAAGAGATCTAGAAGAGCTATCAGTTGATGATGTTAAAAGTATGTTAAAGCTTAATAACGTTCATATTATTGATTTAAGAGACACATCAGAACTTGTAGAAAATGGGATTATTCCAGGATCTTATCATGCATCAAGAGGACATCTTGAGTTTTTTGCAGATCCCACTTGTGAATACTATAAAGAATTTTTTGATAAAGAAAAAAATATTGTCTTGTATTGTCACTCAGGTGCTAGATCTGCCTTATCATCAAAAACTCTTAAAGATATGGGATATAGTAAAGTATCTCACATGAAAGGTGGTTTTAAGGAATGGATGAAAAAAATTGGAATTATAGATGACTATTTACAGACGTAAGTTATATATTTTATAAATATATATTATTCAGAATTATTTTTTTGTGTTTTCAACTAACTTTTTATTAGTTTCTACAATTTGATCCAATTGCTCATTTAATGAATCTAAGCTTTTACTTATAGAAAACAAAATCAACATAATAACTATGCATATTATTGTTAAGATTATCATCATCATTTATTCCTCCAGTTTTTCTACTAATAATGGCGGAGAGTGAGGGATTCGAACCCCCGGAACCTTTCGGCTCAACGGTTTTCAAGACCGCCGCATTCGACCACTCTGCCAACTCTCCACATAAAAAGGTCATTTGTTTATATTTACAAATAAGCTATAAAACGTTAATGTATATAAAAATTAATCATGGAGCCTATATATGAATAATAGCAATACAACACTTAGAGGACAAGCAAGAACAGTTGTTACAAACAAAGTTCTTAAGAATACTTACATACTTTTATCAATGACACTATTATTTAGTGCTTTTTCTGCTTTTGTAAGCTATATGATGAATATTTCTGTTGTTAATCCATTTATAACGCTTGGATTATATTTTATTACACTTTATTTAACTGCTAAAAATAAGAACAATGCTTCGGGTATTTTTTGGGTTTTCTGCCTAACAGGAGTCCTTGGCTTCACGCTTGGCCCTATTTTAAACATATATATGAACAGTCTTAGTAACGGGTCAGAAATTGTTGCAACAGCTTTACTACTAACAGGAACTATTTTTTTATCTTTATCGGCATATGTTAACTATACTAAAAAAGATTTTAGCTTCATGGGTGGTTTTGTTACATCAGGCATCATATTAGCCTTTGTTGCAAGCATAATACTTCTTATTTCATCAATGATGGGATACTATTTCCCACTAATGATGTTAGGTATTTCAAGCTTATTTGCTCTTCTTATGTGTGGGTTAATTTTGTTTCAGACAAGCGCAATAATTCATGGAGGGGAAGATAACTATGTAATGGCTACTGTAACACTTTACATATCAATATATAATCTATTTACAAGTCTATTACATATATTAGCTGCATTCATGGGTGGTGACGACTAAAAAGCAATAATTATAACTAATTTACTTTAAGGGGGAAAAATGCCTAAATTTATAATTGAAAGAGATATTAATGATGCTGGATCTTTGACCACAGATGAACTTCAAGGAATTTCACAAAAATCATGCTCAGTCTTAAAGAAGCTTGGCACAGAAATTCAATGGGTAGAAAGCTATGTAACGAAAGATAAGGTTTACTGTGTTTATATTGCTCCTAATGAAGAACTAATAAAAGAACATGCAAAAGAAGGTGGTTTCCCAGCAAATAAAATAAGCGCGATAACAAAAACTATTGATCCAACAACTTCCGAATAATTTACTATTTTATTTAATAATAGAGTTAATGAATGAGGTGAATTCAGAGCTATCCCACTCTTTTTCACCTTCTATCTTATATATAACTCTGCCTTTATCATTAACCAGAAAAGTTGTTGGTATTGCTTGAACATTCCAATCTGATAACTCCATATTTTCATCAAGAAGAACAGTAAAATCAATTTTTGAAGATTTCTCTATAAAGAACTTTTCAATAACTTCCTTATTTTGACCTATATTAATTGCAATCATATTAAAATTTTTTTTATCCTTAAATATATTATATAAATTATTAAGTGAAGGTAATTCTTTAACACATGGAGTGCACCAAGTAGCCCAAAAATTAACAAGAATATATGAGCCAAGAAAGTCATTCGAGTTAACGTATTCTCCATCTAGATTTGGCAAGTTATAGGTAGCGATAAAATTTTTAGAAACTTTATCCATTGGTGCATCTTTCATATCTGAACACGAAATAAGCATAACAAAAAAAAGAGGTGTTAAATTAAATATTGCTTTCATATTAATTATCATAACCCATATCTGTATCATTTGCCCAATTAGGGTCGTCTTTAGTTAAATCTCCTACTGGAGTTGATAGAGCGTCAGCAATTAAAATATTTATATTATCGCCGACTAATGATTTTAAAAATATTTTTAAATTATTTTTTTCTTCTTGCGTGAGATCTAATTTTTTTATCATTGGACTAAGTAATTCATTTTTGAAACCACCTTCATCATAAAATTTTATGACATCATCTAAAGTGCTAAAGATACCATTATGCATGTATGGCGCAGTTAAAGAGATGTTTCTTAAGGTTGGAGTTTTAAAAAGCCACCTGTGCTCTGGATTTTCTGTTATTGTGTACAAACCTAAATCATTATTCTTTTTTTGTTGATTAACGCTTTTTATTATCTTGTTATCAACTTCTACATACTCGCCTGGTGCAAGCTGAACTTTTGTTTTTATTTTTTTTAATATACCCATAGATTCAGCATAACCAATACCAGTATTATGAAGTTTATTATCAAAAAAAAGTGCCTCGTTCTTACCAACTGTATGACAGCTTACGCAACCACCTTTACCACTAAAAACCTCGAAGCCCTTTTTTACATTTTCATCTACGGCATTTTTATTTCCACCAAAATACCATTTATCAAAATCTGAGTTGCCAGATATCAGAGATCGCTCATAACTTGCAACGGCTTTTCCAAAAGTTTCCATATTAATTCCTTCTCCTGGGAAAGCCTCATTAAAAAGTTTTTTATATCCTGGTATAAGCTCTAATTTCTTTATTGTAAAGCCAAATGATGGCATAGCCATTTCTGAATGTGCTAGTACGGGCTGCCAAACTTGATTTTCAAGAGAAAATTCTCGTGCGTCATGAAATAAAAATTTATTAAAAGCTACATTGAGAAGAGTTGGAGTATTTCTTAGATTTGACCTACCCTCAATACCAACTGCAGTTTTTATTTCATTATTAGTAAAACCTTGTTCGGGAACGTGACACATACCACAAGACATTGTATTGTTTAATGACAACCTTCTGTCAAAGAAAAGTTTTTTACCTAATTCTATTTTTTCTCTTGTAATTTTATTATTTTGTGGGATTTTTAATTCTGGCAAACCTAATTGTTTTATTGTTACATATTTGATTATATCTGCTTTTTTACCTTTTCTATCTTCAAGACTTAGAGAGTTAGTTGTGTAATCCCTCGAATCATAACCGTTCTTGTCATCACCGGGTCCCGAGTAGTTAACTTCATCATTACCAAAAGATATTTGATTTGACAATACTAGCGGCAATATCAATAAATAAATTTTAAATGTTTGTTTTCTAAAAAATTGTTCACTCATTACCTAATAATAGAGTTTTTATGTCGTTTATCAATAGGTCTGCATGAAGAAAATCAACATTGTATACATTTCTTATAAGTTTTTTATCGTCTATAAGAAAAACACGTAATAAATGCGACTCAACACCATCATAACCACCATCTTTATTATATTTTCTTATAACAGGCTGATCATAGTCCTTGAGAATTGGATCAAGATACTCTAACGACTCTGTTGTTAAAAAATCCCAGTCAGCTTTAATATAACTTAGGTCTTTACCATAAAGAGACATAATCTGCGGAGTATCATATGTTGGATCGAAACTTAAGCTTATCATTTTTAGTTTTGATAAAATTTTATTATCTTTTTTAATTTTTTCTTGGATTTTATAAAATACAGATGTTGCCAAAGGGCATCCATTTGTATCAGTACAATTACTGTAAATGAAACTTAAAAGAGTTATTTTTCCACCCATTAAATTATGTAAAGTATTTTCATTACCGTTTTCGTCTATAATTTTTCCATCGCCGGACATTCTTATATTATAAAGTTCGTATGATCCTGGTTTTGGCAGCTCATATCCTAAATTATCTCTCCAACCAATAGCTAAACTATTTCTTTCACTTTGTATTTTTTCTCTCTCGTCTTTAATATACTCGTTCGCATTTACATTTTGTAAATTTAAAAAAATTAGAATAAAAAACAGTAAAATATTTTTCATGATTTTTTAATTGTCTCCTTAATGCTTGTAACAAAAAAAAGGCTAACCTGGGTTAGCCTTCATTTTAACACTTTGTTAGTAATTAATAAATTACTTATCAAGCATTGTTACTTCTTTACCTTTGTTTTGCTTACTTGTATATAAAGAGTAAGCGCCAAATCTCATTTGATGCGCTCTTCCAAGTTTTTCTTTATAGAAATCAATGGTCCATTTATGAGTTAATGCTAGCTCATTTTCATCCCATGCATATAACTTAACCCACTGCTCGTCAGCTTCACCAGTTTTATCCCAATTTCCTAAAAGTGATGTTGAGAAATATGCTCTTTTACCATCCCAACTTTGTGAGATCATATTAACTTGTGAACCAATTTGCTCTTCAAATTTTTGAACAGGGTTAAATGGATCTGATATATCGAAGTATCTTGCTTTTCCGTCCATGAATGTATCAACCCAAAGACCTTGATCATCAGCTGTTATAGAAATATCAACTGGCAGAGGTACTTTTGACGCATCACCGATGTCGGCTACTGCTTTACCTTGCCACTCTCCGTTGTCATCTTCATAGATTAACCATATTTTTGATGTTAACGCTGTTGTTGTGAAGCAATAGTTGTTATTAGCCCCCCAAGCACATCTTATTTCTAAAGGCGCACCAGGAACATCAATTACTTTTTTAGGTTTTCTTGTATGTAAATCCCAAACTACCATAGTGTTACCAAACCTTTTCATAGCTTCGCCATCTTGTAACATTTGACCAAAGTCCATCATATAGTTTGACCATCCAGTAAATGATGAAGTAAGCATTACATTTCTTCTTGGTTGAACACGAATATCATATCCATAGCCATCTGCAAATTTTCCTTCTTTCTTAGCTCCTCTTAAATCACCATCTGTTGGCAACCAATGTGTAGCTATAAATTCACCTTTACTATTATATTCAGCAAGGCCTGTTCTTCCACCATTATCTTTATTATTAGATAAGCCAGAAACCATTATTCTTCCTGGTAACGCATAAAATGTATGCGGTCCAACTATACCACCAGTTTTTTCTACAAAATCTGTTATAACTTTATGAAGTGTTGGTTTTCTTGGGTTTGAATGAACATCAAAAATAAATATTTTGTTGCTGTCCAATCCACCAGCCCATAAATAATGTCTATCATCACTCAAACCAGAATGATGAGCTTCATTTCTTCCGCCAACTGAAAGCACGCTTACTACTTTAGCGTAAGTTTTAGATTTAGGATTAACATCAATAGTTACTAGTTTATCTTGTTCATCACCTAGGCCTTCAACACCTAAAGTCCAAACATAAACATAGTCTTCTTGACCGACAATTTTAGCCATATAGGGAGACATGCATGTCTCATCTGCAACTGTTACTGAACTGATAGTAAGTAACACGGCTCCTAGTATTGAAACTCCAAACTTTCTTAAATGCATAGCTTTTCCTCGTTCGTTATAGTTCTTGAATATCGTATTATGAACGATTAAGCTTTTACGTCAAGGTTATATGAAAGATATATCAATAGATTTTATAACATCTATAATATAGGTATATAATAGCTATAGAAATTAAAAAAATGCATGAATAAAGGACAATATATGAATATTAGAAACTTAAGAAAACACATTAAATGTGTACTTTTAATAACTGTTTTATTTAATAGTAATAGTATTTACGCTGAAATAGGTGGTGACTTTACCTTAAAAGATCAAAATAACAATAAATACATCTTGTCAGACTCATCTAAAGTAAAAATTATATTTTTTGGTTTTTTAAATTGCCCAGATATATGTCCTACCGCAATGTCAGAAGTATCAAGCTTGCTAAACAAACTTGAGGGCCTATCTAAACATATTGAGCCTATATTTATAACAGTTGATCCAACCAGAGATACACCAGAATTATTAAAAAACTATTTGTCTTTTTTTGATAAAAGAATAATCGGCCTAACTGGCACTCAGGATCAAATCGAAAAAGTATCAAATCAATATCATGTTTATTATAGTTATCAAAATAAAAATGAATCAGAAAACTATACTGTCAATCATACCGCAAATATGTATTTTTTAGATAAAGATAATAATATTGAAAAAATATTTATTCCTGGTACGCCATTTAACGAATTTTTTAAGTATGTTAATAGATATTTAATGAAAGATATAAAAAATTTACCGTTGGAATAAAAATTATTTTTTAGCAGATTTGAATATAAAACCAAAAATTAAAACAAATGCACTGCCCAATATAGGGAGTAAACTATTAGGCATAATTAAACTAAGATTTCTCTCAAAAAAAACATCAGTTTGAATCATTCCTCCTGCTATCCATCCTAATAAAGCTGACCCAACATATATTATAATAGGAAATCTATCTATTATTTTTAAAATTATACTGCTACCCCATATTATTATTGGGATACTGAGTAATAAACCAAAGACTACCAGATACATATTTCCATTAGCAGCAGCAGCAATAGCTACAGAATTATCTAAACTCATAACAAAATCTGCAATTATAATTGTCTTTATTGCTCCCAATAGATTTTTCTCTTGATTAACATTGAAAGTGCTATCTGAATTATTATCTAAAATTAATTTCACGCCTATCCATAGTAAAAGAAGCCCACCTATTATTTTTAAACCGGAAATAAGCAGTAGTGTTGTTGCAAAGAAAACCATAATAACTCTTAAAATTATCGCTCCCATTGCCCCGTAAAATATTCCAAGCTTTCTTTGCTTATCAGGAAGATTTTTACATGCCAGAGCAATCACGATAGCATTGTCACCACCAAGTATAATGTCTATAGCAATTATTTGTAATATTGAGATAAATGCAGCGTTATATAAAAGTTCTTCCATTAAGATATCTATTTATGATTATTACAATTATGGTCGAAAGTTTTATTTAGCGATCTTATCAACTTTAGAAGCTAGTATAAAATCACTTTCTGCTAGACCTTGAATAGCATGAGTATATATTTTAATTTTTGCATAACCCCATCCATAACTTATATCGGGATGGTGACCCTCTTTTTCAGCTATATCACCAACTTTATTAACAAACATTTGACTGGATATAAAATTTTTAAAACTAAATTCTTTAATTAGGTAAAATTTATTTTTTTCATCCTCGCTCACATTCCAATCATTAACTTTCTTAAGAAAATCATTAATTTGCTCTATGGTAAATGCAGGAATTCCACCTTCACATGGTATACATTTTTTATTTGATAAATCTTCACTCATAATTCTTTTTTATAGATGTTGCACTAATAAAAACATAACATATTGTTGAAATAATGCAATTAATATGAATTAACTATTTTTTATTGCACAAGCTATATCTATTGCTTGTCTATTTTGCCAAACATCATGAACCCTATATATATTTATACCTGACATAACACCTAATGCTGATGTTGCGCATGTTCCCGAAATTCTATCTTCTGGATTGTTCTTGCTTGATACTTCGCTAAATATTTTTTTTCTACTTGTTCCTAGCAATGTGTAATATCCAAGATTTGAAATCTTATCTAAATTTTTTAATATGTCCAAGTTATGCTCTGTTTTTTTTCCAAAGCCTATTCCTGGATCTAAAATAATTTTATCTCTCATGATTCCAAAATCAGTTGCTCTCTTTGCTTGTAAGGATAAAAATTCTATTACTTCAGAAACTACATTCGTATACTTAGGATCATTTTGCATTGTTTTCGGAGAACCTTGCATATGCATAATACAATAGTATAAATTGTGTTTTGCAACAAGCGACATCATTCTATTGTCATCTTTGCCACCACTAATATCATTAATCATCTCAACGCCTAGATTAATAGCTGCCTCTGCAACTTCTGAAGAAGTTGTATCAACACTAATAATTATATTTTCTGGCATCTTACTTTTTAATTGAGATATTACATCGATTATTCTTCTTTTTTGCTCTAAAGCAGAAACTCTTTCAGAACCAGGCCTAGTTGACTCTCCTCCAATATCTATTATAGAGGCACCTTGTTCAATCATAATCATGGCTTTATCTACTGCTGATTTGGTTGACGGGTAAGCACCACCATCAGAGAAACTGTCAGGTGTAACATTTAATATGCCCATTAAAATAGGCTTGGTAAAGTCTAACTTATATGACATTTTATTATTTTCCTATGTTAAATATATTATGCTCTTCACCTAAATCAATAGACATCAAATCTTTAGAGAAAATTACATTTCCTGAATAACTTTTTTTTATTTCTCTTAGAACATATTCTTCGTTAACACCAAATAATAACGCATGATTTAATATAGTCAATTTTGGTTTACAAGTATTAAGAACTTTAATAATCTGATTTATGTTTGTATGACTTTTAAACACTTTTCTTAATTTTTTATTGTTGTCAAGCACCTTCTTTGATGTAGCAATAATTTCATGAATCAATATATCTGTTCCTTTGGCATTGTTAACAACGTTTTTAGAGAGTGTTGTATCACCAGAGTAAACAATACTTTTATCATTAAATAATATCTTAAATCCATACGAATTATCAACATGTCCATGATCATTGGTAAATGGAGTAACTAATATTTTATTATTATTTATACTAATCTCCGAAAAATTAATACATTTTAACTTAGAATAATTATTTCCTTCGTACCTATACTTTAGGTCAAGTTGATATGAATTCATTAATCCGTCACAAAATTTCTTTACTCCTTTAGGACCATAAATATTTGTGTCTGTTTTCTTCTGCCATAAGTTACTTGTTAACCAAAAATCAGCTAACCCAATTATATGGTCATAATGCATATGGGAAAGATAAATATTATTTATTTTTGAATAGTTGTTTCCAATTTGATTGAGTCTTAAAGTAATACCTCTTCCAACATCAATGAGCAGTTCTTCTTGATTTGCTTTTATAAGAATAGATGGACCAAGTTTATCTAAATTTGGCCTTGGGGTTCCTGTTCCAAGAAATGTTATGTTTAATAAATCGCTACCATTTGCATTACTTAGAAGTACAAAGAATATTACAAAATATTTAATCATTCGTATCAATTTTTAAAACTGCCATAAATGCTTCTTGAGGTAACTCTACTTTACCAACTTGTTTCATTCTTTTTTTACCTAGTTTTTGTTTTTTTAATAGCTTCATTTTTCTAGTAACATCACCACCGTATAATTTTGCAGTTACGTCTTTCCTATAAGCTTTTGTAGTTGCTCTTGAAATAATTTGAGAGCCTATGGCAGCTTGTATCGCTATATCAAAATTTTGTCTTGGTATTACATCTTTCATTCCATTTACTAATTTTCTTCCTATACTAAGAGATCTAGACTTATGTACAATTAATGATAAAGCATCAACTTTTTCACTATTAATTAAAATATCTAATTTTTGTAAATCTGATTTTTCAAAAGAATGTATGTAATAATCAAATGATGCATATCCTTTCGTGCATGATTTTAGCTTATCAAAAAAATCTAAAACGACTTCATTTAAAGGCAAGTAATACTCTATCAAAGCCTGACCGCCAACATAAGAAATTTTTATTTGCTTTCCTCTTTTTTGCTCACATAAAGTTATAACGTTTCCAATAAATTCATTAGGTACTAGCATTGATGCAGATATAATTGGCTCGTGAATTTCTTCAATACTTGAAGGATCGGGTAATGAGCTTGGATTATCAACATTAAGTGTTATTCCATTTTTTTGTATAACCTTATAAACAACTGTTGGTGAAGTTGATATTAAATCTAACTTGTACTCTCTTTCTAGTCTCTCTTGAATTATTTCCATATGAAGCATTCCAAGAAAACCGCATCTAAAACCATGTCCTAGTGCTTTAGAAGTTTCTGGTTCATAATCAAACGAAGAATCATTTAACTCAAGCTTTTCTAGTGCATCTCTAAAATCTTTGTAATCATCACTATTAATTGGGAATAAACCAGCAAAAACTTTTGGTTGGATTTCTTTAAAGCCTTCTAATGGTTTACTTGTTTCGTCATTATAAGAAAGTATGGTATCTCCAACTTTTGCAGAAGCTATATCTTTTACACCTGCAACGAGATAACCAACTTCACCTTCATTAATAGTCTTTAATTTATTTATTTTTGGGGAATAACATCCAAGTTCCTCAACTTGATAGGTTACGTTTGTAGATGCTAATTTAATTTTTTGTTTTAATTGCAATGAACCGCTAATAACTCTTACTAATGAAACTATACCTAGGTAATTATCAAACCAAGAATCTATTATAAGCGCCTTTAATTTATCATTAGTTATCTCTTTTGGTGGTGGTATTTTATCAATTATAGACTCAAGTAATTCTTCAACACCTAATCCAGTTTTAGCACTAACTCCAATAGAGTCTACTGTATCAATTCCAATAATTTCTTGTATTTGTTTTTTAACAGAGTCCTGGTCTGCCGACTGAAGATCGATTTTATTTAATACTGGTAAGATTTCTAAATCAAGTTCTATTGCTTTATAACAGTTAGCAACACTTTGTGCTTCTACACCTTGAGAAGCGTCAACAACAAGTAATGCTCCTTCGCATGCTGCTAAAGACCTTGAAACTTCATATGAAAAATCTACATGGCCAGGCGTATCAATAATATTAAATTGGTAGGTTTTTCCATTTAAAGCTTTATAATTTAATCTCACACTTTGAGCTTTTATAGTAATCCCTCTTTCCTTTTCAAGATCCATAGAATCTAATATCTGCGAGCTCATCTCCCTTTCTGTTAACCCACCACAGATCTGAATAAATCTATCTGCTAAAGTAGATTTTCCATGATCAATGTGAGCTATAATAGAAAAATTTCGAATTAAATCTTTTTCAGTGTCTGGCATCTATGATTACTCTATTTTAATTGCAAGATAAAGGGAGTTTCCTTGAGATCTTCTTACTAATAATGATGCAAATTCACCTTTTTTCATTTTCTTTATAATCTTTTCAAATTCCTCTATATTTTGAATATTATTCCCGGAAATCTGATAAATGATATCATTTTTTAATAATCCAGACTCGTAAGCCGGGTTTCCAGAAACTTCTTTAACCCTCACACCTAGTTTATTAGCTATACCTAAGTTCTTCCTATCTTGATCTGATATATTTTCTAACGTCATACCAAGAATTTTTTTAGATGCTTTTTCCGAATTAATTTTCTTTACTTTTTTTTCAGCTACCTGAATTGGTAATTCTTGAACTTTGAAATTAATGTTTTTCTTAACACCGTTTCTTAAAATCTCAATTTTTACATTCTTACCAACTTTTGTATTTCCTACTATTGGCGGTAAAGATGACGATGTGTCAATTTTTTTATTATCAAATTTTAAGATAATATCCCCTACTTTTAAATCAGATTTTGATGCTGGTCCTTCAGGAATAATTTTAGATATTAATGCTCCAGATGGATTTTTCATTCCAAAAGATTTGGCTAAATTGTTAGTAACTTCCTGAATATAAACTCCAAGCCATCCCCTTGAAACTTTCCCTGATCTTTTTAATTGCCCAACTACGTTATTTGCAACATCCATTGGTATAGCAAAAGATAATCCCATAAAACCACCTGACCTACTAAAAATTTGTGCATTGATACCAATTACTTCACCATCTAAGTTAAACAAGGGCCCTCCGGAATTTCCTGGATTTATTGCAACATCTGTTTGAATAAATGGAACATAGTTATCATTTGGCAAGCTTCGTCCTATTGCACTAACTATCCCTGCTGTGACTGTACTTTCAAAACCAAAAGGTGAGCCAATGGCTAACACCCATTGCCCAACTTTCAGATTTTCAGATTTACCGATCTTTACAGGTTTTAAATTTTTTGCTTTAATTTTTAGTAGTGCAATATCACTTGATGGGTCGGAACCAATTAATTTAGCATCTAATTCTCTTTTGTCATTTAGTTTAACTATTATTTGATCAGCATCAGCTATAACATGATGATTTGTAATTATGTACCCATTAGCTGAATAAATAAAACCTGATCCCATTGACTGAGAATTTCTTGGTTTTTTTCTTTCAGGGTTCTCAAAACCTTTATCACCAAAAAATTTTTTCAAAAAATCATTTAATTCATCATTGCGCAATTCAGGATTGGTATTTTGATTACTTTTGGTATTTTTTCTTACTGTACTAATATTAACAATACTTGCTTTATTAGCTTCAACTAACTTAGTAAAATCTGGGAGATTAGCATTTTCAGCAAAAACCTCATTCGACAGAATAAAAATAAATAACACTGCCTGAAAAATATTTTTTGTTAATGTTTTCATATTTGCCTTAGTTCATTTTTTATATTAGATTATACTTATTCTACCACAAAGGTTAGTCAAAATTTTAAAACAAGTTGAAAATAAGAGAGTTTTTGATGTGCTAATAATTGGCAGTGGAGCGGCTGGAAATAGCCTTGCTCTAAAATTGCCAAAAAATACCTCTGTAGGTTTAATTTCTAAAACTGAATTGCACGAAGGTAGTACTTATTATGCTCAGGGGGGCATATCGGCAGTATTAAGTAAAATTGACTCTATTGATCAACACGTAGAAGATACCATGGAATCCGGAGCAGGTTTATGCAAAGAGGATATTGTTAAATCTGTTGCAAAAGAGTCTAAGGATATTGTTGATTGGTTATTAGAACAAGGTGTAAAGTTTACTAAAAATGAATCAAGTTCTAGCGATAAATTACACCTTACTAAAGAAGGCGGACATACTTATCCAAGAATTGTTCATGCTGCGGATAAAACAGGCGAAGCCATTCAAGATAGTTTAATTAGTAAAGTAAAAGAGAATTCTAATATTGAATTATTTACACATCATGTTGCAATAGATTTAATCACTACAACTGAAGTAAATACTAATAAAAAAAAATGCGTTGGATCTTATGTGCTTAACAAAAAAACAAATTTAATAGATATTTTTCAGGCTAAATTTGTTGTGTTAGCGACTGGTGGTGCAAATAAAGTTTATCTTTATACAAGTAACCCAGATACCTCATCAGGTGATGGAATAGCAATGGCTTATAGAGCAGGTTGCGATATAACAAATATGGAATTTATGCAATTTCACCCGACATGTCTATATCATCATAAAGCAAAGTCATTCCTTGTGAGTGAATCATTACGTGGAGAAGGAGGGAAATTATTATTACCCAATGGAGAACCTTTTATGCATAAATATGATTCTCGAGGTGTGCTAGCTCCAAGAGATATAGTTGCAAGAGCAATTGATAGTGAAATGAAAATACATGGTTTTGATTATGTACTATTAGATATATCTCATAAAGACAGTTCTTTTGTAAAAAAAAGCTTTCCAAATATTTATAAAAAGTGTCTTGAGTTCAATATTGATATTACAAAAACGGCAATACCCGTTGTTCCAGCAACACACTATACTTGTGGTGGAATTAATATTGATATTAATGCCAAAACAAATATTAAAAATCTTTATGCAATAGGAGAAGTTGCACATTCAGGTCTTCATGGCGCTAATAGAATGGCAAGTAATTCATTACTTGAATGTATATTTTTTTCAAAGAAAGTTTTAGAAGACATAAAAAAATGTGAAGGTGAAAAACATTGTAGTATAAATAGTGATTTAAAATATAGTAGAAACAAAAAAATAAGCGAAGAAGTGATAATAAAACATTCATGGAAAGAGATTAGAACATTAATGTGGAATTACGTAGGTATTGTAAGAACAAATGAAAGACTACTTAAAGCCAAAATTAGGGTTTCAATGTATAAAAAAGAAATAGAAGATTGTTTTAATAAAAATGTTATATCAAGTGATTTAATAGAACTTAGGAATCTCATATATATTGCAGAGATTATTATTACTTCCGCTCTAACAAGAAAAGAAAGCAGAGGTCTTCATTATAATCTTGATTACCCAGGAACCAATGAGAAGGCTTCTGATACCGTTATTAATATAAATGTTAAAAATAATATTAAACTATATCAAGAAAAATAGAATTTCTATAAAATTTTAATTCCTCTATTGAATCCTTTATATCTTGTAGAGCAAGGTGCTGAGGATCTTTTCTAAACTTTATTTTTGGATACCATCTATTAGCAAGTTCCTTAATTGTACTAACATCTAAGTTTCTATAATGAAAAAAATCTTCTAAATCAGGCATACATCTAGCCAAAAATCTTCTGTCTTGACATATACCACTACCGCACATTGGTGACTTATTATGCTCAATATACTTTTGTAAAAATTCTATTGTTATTTCCTGAGCATCTATATATGTATAACTACTCTTTAAAATTCTTTCAACGAGTCCTGATTTATTATGTTGGTGTGTATTCCAATCATCCATTTTATCGATAGCTTCTTGAGGTGTTTTAATTGCTATTACCGGCCCCTCTTCTAATATATGAAGATCTTTATCAGTAACTATTGTAGCAATTTCGATTACACGATCATTAAACGTATCGAGTCCTGTCATTTCTAAATCTATCCAGATCAAATTTTTTGAGTTCTTTTTCATAACTTTTTAACATACCACATCATCATATTTATTTCTGTATATATTAATATACTGTTCTTTTATCAAAAGCTTTAGATAAAGTATATTGATCTAGATACTCAAGTTCACCACCAACAGGTACCCCTTGTGCAAGTCTTGTTACTTTTATAGAGTTTTTTAGAGCTATCTCACTAATTACATGTGCAGTAACATCACTTTCAACAGTGTAATTTACTGCCAGAATTAGTTCACTTACCACTCCAGAAGAAATCTTATCTTCTAAAATATCAAGGCCAATTTCTTTGGGTCCAATTCCATCTAGCGGAGAAAGTTTACCTAACAACACAAAGTATTTTCCATTATAGTTTGTGCTATTTTCCATATTAAAAACATCTGCTGGACTCTCAACTATGCAAAGCATACTGTTATCCCTACCGTCATCTGAACAAAGATCACATATATTTTCTTGTGATAAATTCCTACATAATTTACAGTTTACTGTACTTGTAACAACTTCTTTAAGAACATCAGATAAATTTAAAGCATCGTCTTTCGCTCTTTGCAATAGATGATATGTCATTCTCTGGGCTGTTTTTTTTCCAACACCTGGCAAACAAGTTAAAGCATTTATTAAATCATCTATTAATGTTTTTCTGTTTGGCATCAGTTAAAATGGTAAGTCAGTGGGCAACCCTTGTTTAGATAAAACTGACATTTTATCAGAAGACATTTTATCTACTTCTTTAGAGGCTTGGTTAATAACATCCTTAACAATTAACTCTACTTTTTTTGAATCAGAAAAATCAAAATCATCAGTAAAATTTATTTTTTGTAAAATATGATCACCATTCATTACAACAGTAAGTATGTTGTTACTATCAGAAACTGTTATGTTGGTTTTAGAAATCTCTTTCTTTAATTTTTTCATATCTTTCTTCATTTTTTGAGCTTGCTTCATAAGCCCCATCATGTCTCCCATACCACCAAGTCCTTTAAGCATAATTATTCTCCATTAGTTAGATCTTTAATTTGTACAGAATTTTCAACGCTAGTAGCGTCAAATTTTTCTTTTATAGTTTTAATAAAATCATCATTATTTATTATTTTATCGGCGTTTGATATTTTATTATTATAATCTTCTTCATCCTTTTTATGAAGTGTAGATAAATCGTTATTTGAAGTTTCTATAAATATTTTTATATCATTACCGAAATAATTTGTTAGAGCCTCTTTAAGCTTATCTTTTGATTTTTCTGTAACAACGCTAGCGCGGTCTTCTCCGATAAGAAAATGCAAAGTATTATCTATTTTTTTATCAAAAATAATATTTTTTGCCAAATTTCTAGTAATTGAATCAATATCAAGTCTTTTTACTATTATTTCCCAATTGTTCTCTATAGATAGAACTTCTTTTTCCTTTGAATTATTTTTTTTTTGTAAACTTTTTTGATTAAGGTCTTGATCTGATGGTTTTTTTTTGGAAGATATTTTTTCTAAGTTACCATTGTTATTATTTTCTTCGCTAGTATCTATTTTGAAAGGCATAAATAATATCATTCTTATTAATGCTATTTCAAAACCACTTTTATGATCTGGTGCAAACTCTATATCTTTTAAATTTGCAACTCCGGTTTGGTACAAAACTTGAATTTCTTCTTCGCTATATTTTTCTGACAAACTTTTTATACTTGTATCATATATGCTGTCATTCAGCTTATTTGTAACTTTAAACATTGCTGTTTGATGAAAGATTGAAATCAGTTCTTCCAAAATATATTTGAAATCTGCTGTCTGGAAGTACATTTGCTCAATTAAATCCATTAATTTTTTTACATCGTTATTTACTATTAAATTTACTATTTCATTAATATTTTCTGCTGGCATTAAGCATAATATTTTGCATATATTATTATATGTAATTTTATTATCTCCATGAGATATGCATTGTTCTGATATACTTAATGCATCACGCATACTTCCATCAGCTATCTTTGAAATATTTTTTGTTGCGTTCTCTTCAAAATTAATATTTTCGTTTGTTAAGACTTTCTCTAACTGATTCCTAATTACTTCAGCTGATATTCTATTTAGACTAAAATGCAAGCATCTAGATAATATTGTGCTAGGAATTTTCTGAGGATCAGTAGTCGCTAAAATGAATTTGACGTGTTCAGGTGGCTCTTCTAACGTTTTTAATAATGCATTAAAACTATGTGTTGAAAGCATATGAACTTCATCAATGAGATATATTTTAAATCTTCCTTGAGTTGGCAAATACTGAACATTCTCTAGTAGCTCTCTAGTATCCTCAACTTTTGTCCTTGATGCAGCATCAACCTCATATAAATCAACAAACTGACCAGCATCTATAGCTAAACAACTTGCGCATTTTCCACAAGGTTTTGAACTAACTCCATTAGTCTCACAATTTAAGCATTTAGCTAAAATTCTTGCTAAAGTCGTTTTACCAACTCCTCTAGTGCCTGTAAATAAATATGAATGATGAAGTCTTTGATTGTCCAAACTATTTATAAGTGCTGTAACCACAGGATCTTGTCCTATAAGGTCAGAAAATAATTTTGGGCGCCATTTTGTTGCTAATACTATATTACTCATATTGAAATGATGCTATCACAATTATGATTTTAATTATTAAATTATTTAAATAAAAAAACCATCACTATTGGAACATATATTAAACCAAAAATTGTAGAAAAAAGTACAGCTGATGAGACCTTATCCGGATGAACATCAAGTGCTGTAGCAAATATCACTGTGTTAGCAGCAATAGGAACTATTGACAGCAATATAAAGGCTCTATAAATATCAATACTATATATATTGAAAAAATGATAATCAATAAAAACTAAAGTTAATATTATTAATGGCCATATAACAAACTTACCAACAAATGATAAAGTAATAAATTTATAGTCAAATGAAAATTTATTTATTTTAGATATACCGAATCCAATAAGCATCATTCCTAAAACAACATATGCTCCCTGCATATTTATTACAAAATTATTCATAGACTCAGGAAGTTTTATATCAAAGTAAAGGAAAATAATTGCAAATATAAAAGCATATATGGCTGGGAGTTTTTTTAGTCTGCCCATGGATTCCTTAACAGTATATCTACCACGAGCAGTTAAATAATAGACTACAGTATTTTCAAAGATTGTAACACCAAGTGTCCCTAAAATATAAATACCAAATGTACTTTGACTAAAAAGTAGAAGAGCAATCGGTATACCAAAATACCCAGTATTACCTTCTGCGGCTACTACAGCAAGAACATTAGCTCTCGAGTCATCATAAATGTATTTTCCATATTCAAAAAAAACAAATGCAATAATTGAGCATAATAAAAAAGTAGCAATTGGAATTATAAAAGTACTTATCGATAAGTTTGAATGTGATATTGCTTCAAATATAACAAATGGCGCGATAACATAAATAATTAGCTTACCAATTCCTTTAGCGTCAATATTTAAATATCTTCCTGCTATATAACCAATAATAACAAAAATATATAATGGAAGTATTTTGAAAAGAATTGAAAAAAAAATATCCATAAAAAAATTATTCTAATTTATTTACATTAGAATTAATAAATTCTAAAAAAATGTCTGTGACCGGATATGGACTTTTATAATTCTTAGTAAACAAAACTTTTAAATCCTTTGCTAATAATTTTGGATCATCATCTACATTATCATGAACTATCATACCTTTATTTGTCTCCATAAATAAAAAGCCAGAATAATGTGCTAAACCTTCAACTTTAAAAATATAATTTCTAACGCCTGCATATAAAATGTAAACCTTAAAATCTAAAACTCTAGTTTGTGATTCAATTTGATCGCCTTTGGTTCTTATATTTTTAATTTTCAGTTTTTTTAATTGCTTTTTTACATCAAAGCTACTTAATTCTTTTGTTGTCAAAATAGAAACTACTGAGCTAATAAAAGGAACTAAAAAATCAACAGCTTGCTTTGTTAAGCTGCTTCTTATAGATTTTTGTAGTTTAATTTTATTGTCGTCCATAATTTTTCTTAATTATCTGCGGAGAGGGAGGGATTCGAACCCACGGTTGGTTTGACCCAACACTTCCTTTCCAAGGAAGCACGATAGACCACTCTGACACCTCTCCGTAAGAATTTATAATTCTAACATAAATCATATAATTGTTTGTTTATGAAAATATGTGTATTTTTAGTTTTCAGTATTATTTGAGGTGGGGGGGATAGTGAAATTTCCTGATGGGAAATTCTTAACATTGCCTTCGGCTGAAGTTATTTTAGCAACACCTTCTTTTTCAACTTCGTCGATACGAATGATGTTGTGCGCAGGGACAAAGAATCTTTTAACATTTTCAAATTCCGTTTTTAATTTTTCTTCACTTGGGTCAACTACTAAACTTGTATTTTCTCCAAATACAAGATTTTCTACAACTATGAATCCATACATGTCTGATTGATAAACTTCTTTAGAATATATTTCATAAACTGAATTATGATTAAAGTAGGTAATTTTAAATGTTTGACTCATAAATATATTATTTTACATACAATTAATAATGGCATCACCAAATCCGCTACAAGTAACTAATGTAGCTCCTGGCATTAGTTCTTCTAGATCTTTTCCTATTTCCTGGCCATGTTCATGTTTTCCTACAAGCTTTACCATCCCTGCTCTTACCCTTGCTAAATCATAAGTGACAGTTTTATTTGCAATAGCTTGCGCGACTCCATTCATTACATTATCAGCTGCCTCATTCCAGCCCATGTATCTTAACATCATTTCAGCTGACAATATTATTGATCCAGGATTGACTCTATCTTTCCCTGCATATTTTGGAGCTGATCCATGTGTAGCTTCAAAAACAGCAACTTTATCTGAAATGTTTGCTCCAGGAGCAATTCCTATTCCACCGACTTGGGCTGCTAGAGCATCTGAAATATAATCACCATTCAAGTTTAATGTCGCAATTACATCATATTCTTCTGGCCTTAAAAGTATTTGTTGAAGAAAATTATCTGCTATTACATCCTTTATTATAATTTCATTTCCGTTATTAGGGTTAATAATTTTACACCAGGGACCATCATCTATTTCATTTCCGTTAAACTCTTTTTGTGCAAGCTCATAACCCCAGTTTCTAAATGCACCTTCTGTAAATTTCATGATATTTCCTTTGTGAACTAAAGAAACTGATGTTCTGTTATTATCAATTGCATACTGGATGGCTTTTCGAATTAATCTTTCAGAGCCCTCTTTCGATACAGGTTTTATTCCTATACCAGAACTTTTAGGAAATCTAATTCCCTTAACTTTCATTTCTTCAATTAAAAAATGCAAGACTTTTTCCACGTCTTCTGTTTGTGCAGCCCACTCTATACCAGCATAAATATCTTCTGTATTTTCTCTAAAAATAACCATATCGGTTGTGCTAGAGCTTTTTAAAGGGGTCCTGGTTCCCGGAAAATATTTTATTGGTCTAACACATGCATATAAATCCATTTCTTGTCTTATTGCTACATTTAAAGATCTTAGGCCTTCTCCTACTGGTGTTGTTAATGGACCTTTAATTGCAACTACAAATTTTTCAATCGCATCAAATGTCTCTTTGGGGAGATAATTATGTTCTCCATACTTCTCAACTGCCTTGTCGCCAGCAAATACCTCCATCCAATGAATTTTTTTTTCGCCCTTATATGCTTTTTCTACTGCATTATTTACAACATTTTGCATCACTGGAGTAATATCTAAACCTATCCCATCACCCTGTATAAAAGGTATAATGGGATTATTAGGTACCACAAGATTATTTTCATTATCAAAATAAATCTTACTTCCTTCTTCTGGAACAGATATATGTTTAAACATAATTTTTAGCTTCCGTGTTATTTATTTACTTTTAAAACTGCTCTTCTTCTGTAGATCCAGTTAAAGCTGTAACAGATGATTTTCCGCCTTGAATTACAGTAGTAACATCATCAAAATAGCCAGCTCCAACTTCTTGCTGATGACTCACAAATGAATAACCTTTATCAGCTGCCGTAAACTCTGGCTCTTGGACTTTCTCAACATAATGCTTCATCCCTTCACCTGCTGCATATGAATGTGCTAAATCGAACATGTTGTACCACATATTATGAATTCCAGCTAAAGTTATAAATTGATATTTGTATCCCATTGCACTCAGTTCATCTTGAAACTTAGCAATCGTTGCGTCATCTAGATTTTTCTTCCAGTTAAATGAAGGTGAACAATTGTATGCTAACAATTGATCTGGGTATTGCGCCCTTATAGCTTCAGCAAAACTCCTTGCGAATTCTAAGTCAGGTGTTCCAGTCTCACACCATATTAAGTCTGCATAAGGAGCGTATGCAAGGCCTCTTGATATAGCTTGGTCAATACCATTGTTTGTTCTATAAAATCCCTCGTCTGTTCGCTCACCGGTTAAGAATGGTTTATCGTACTCATCAACATCTGAAGTGATTAAATTTGCTGCTTCAGCATCTGTTCTTGCTAGTAACAAAGTTGGCACTCCCATAACATCTGAAGCTAATCTTGCAGCAATGAGCTTCTGAACGGCTTCTTGTGTAGGAACCAAAACTTTACCGCCCATATGACCACATTTTTTTGCAGCAGCTAATTGATCTTCAAAATGAACACCAGAGGCACCATTTGTAATCATATTTTTCATTAACTCGTATGCATTTAGTACTCCACCAAATCCAGCTTCTGCATCAGCTACTATAGGTGCAAAATAATCAACGTAATCTTTATCTCCTGGGTTTATATCTTTAGCCCACTGAATTTCATCAGCTCTTTTGAAATTATTATTTATTCTTCTTACAACAGTAGGTACAGAATCATAGGCATAAAGTGATTGATCAGGATACATAGTCTCTGAAGTGTTGGCATCTGCAGCAACCTGCCAACCTGATAAGTAAATTGCTTCTATACCAGCTTTTACTTGTTGCATTGCTTGACCACCTGTTAAAGCGCCGAGGCAGTTCACGTATCCTTTTTTAGCAGTCCCATTAACTAATGACCATAATTTATCTGCGCCTTTTTTTGCTAGACTGCATTCCGGAACAAATGAACCTCTAAGTCTAACCACGTCTTCCGCAGTATAACCTCTTTTTACGTTTGCCCATCTAGGGTTGGTCTTCCATTCATTTTCTAACTGCTTAACCTGTTCTTTTCTATCCATCTTTAGTCTCCTCGATGTGCTTAGAAATAATAATTTAAATTAATTCTTTAAGTTATACTGAATATTATTTGAAATATAGAGTCATTTCGCGTGCGTATATTACCAATTTATTGGCCTTTAGTCCTTAAAAATTTCGATATCTTTGATAAAAATATAATATACTGAAAATATTAAACATATAAAACTTAAAAAAATTATTAAATAAAATCTATAAATTATTAATATATATGAAAAATATTACAAAATTTAAAACAGCAGACTTATGTGACCTATATAGCGAAAACTTGATAATACTGCATCAACAATTCAAGAGTTACGGTAAAACTGACTCATTTTGCGGTCAAATAGTCACAATAAAGTGCTTGAATGATAACTCTAAAGTTAGAGAGGCTGTTAATACAAATGGGTGTAATAAAGTCCTGGTTGTTGATGGAAATGCTTCTACGGAATGCGCTTTACTTGGCGATATGCTAGCTGAGGCAGCTTGTAAGAACAATTGGTCAGGAATTATTATTAATGGTTGTATTCGAGATTCAGACGTAATTGCTAATATTGATGTTGGTGTATTTGCTTTATCATCGATCCCAATTAAGAGTGTTAAAAAAGATATTGGGGATACTAATATTGATATTTCTTTTATGGGAGCTACATTTAGACCAGGCGAATTTATTTATGCTGATTTAGATGGAGTTATTATTAGTAAAACTGAATTAGATGTTAGGTAAAAGAAGGTTTTCTTCTGTGATAGTACTTAATATCTCTAAAGCTTGTTTGCCCTTCTGCTCCTACACCAAGGTACATTTCTTTCACATCAGGTCTATCTAATAATTCTTGCGCTTTTCCTTTAAGAATAACTCTACCATTTTCAATAAGATATCCTTCGTCAGCATATTTAAGAGCGACCATGGCATTTTGCTCGGCAATAAGAAAACTTACGCCTTCTTTGTTTAAAGCTTTAACTATTGCAAATATTTCCTCTACTAGTTGAGGTGCAAGTCCCATCGAAGGCTCATCTAATAATATTAATTTTGGTCTAGACATTAACGCTCTTCCCATAGCAATCATTTGTTGCTCACCACCAGATGTAAAGCCAGCTAAACTTTTTTTTCTTATTCTTATTCTTTCAAAATGATCATAGACTCTTTCAAGATCCTGTTTTGCTTCTTTTGAATTTTCTCTAATAAATGAACCGGTCATAATATTTTCTTCAACAGTCAAATGTGAAAAACAATGTCTTCCTTCTAAAACCTGAACTACCCCATCTTTAACAAGATTGTATGCGTCAGAGTTTGCTATATCTTTATCTTGATACTCTATTGATCCTTTTGTTATTGCTCCACGTTCTGCGTGTAGTAAATTTGAGCACGCTTTTAAAGTTGTAGTTTTGCCAGATCCATTTGCACCCAACAAGGAAACGACTTTGCCTTCTTCAACGTCTAACGTAACACCACGTAAGGCAAGAATTACATGGTTATATACAACTTCGATATTGTTAACTTTTAATAAAGATTTAGACATTTTTTTTCCTCTTATTCTTTAGTGTGGATATGGCCACATTCTTAATTTTTGTTTTGTTGTTGCCCACAATGCTGCAAATCCACCAGGCTCTCTAATTAAAAGAGCAATAATAAATACGCCGTAAACCATGTTTGATACATTTTCCACTACCGCTGTATTAAACGCACCTTGAAATATAAAATCACCTACCCATGTGAATATAATTGGGAACTCGTATACAAATATAGCTCCTAACCATGAACCTGAAATAGATCCTAAACCACCAATAATCAACATAAATAATATAGTAAACGAACGGTCAACCTCATAGATCATTAAATCAACATTACCAATATATAGAAATGAGTAAATACCACCAGCAACACCACAATAAAAACAACTGATAAAGAATGCTAATAGTTTTGCTTTAGGAACACTGATCCCCATTACACTAGCAGCTATATCTCTATCTCGTACTGACATAAAGTTTCTGCCTGTATTACTTCTTAATAAATTCTTAGCAAAATAACTTAATCCTATACATATAACTAAAGCTAATAAATATCTTGCTGGATAACCTTGCATATCAACGCCTAAGAAGTTACCTAGTCCCCAGTAATCATAAAATTTTGGTGCAATAGCTACAACCCCTGATGACTCGTAGTTTAAAAACCATGCGTATGAATTAAAAAACCACCAAACAAAATATTGAGCAGCTAATGTTGATACTAATAAATAAAAACCTTTGATTCTTATTGCAGGAAGTCCAAATATTACACCAACTAAACCAGCGAATATACCAGATAAAAGCAAAGCAAAAGGTAAAGACATTAATGCATCAGGCACTCTTAACATTAAGTTATATGTTCCAAATGCGCCTACACACATAAATCCAGCTGTTCCTAATGATAACTGCCCTGTTAATCCTGTTAATATATTCAAACCAACAGTTGCTAACCCCACTGCTAAAATTGGTATCACATGAGCACTTAGAAAATATTCTGAAGTTGTTGGGACATATAAAAATAAATATAGCAGTCCTAATATCACTACTACTTTATCAAACTTCAGAGGAAAGATTTCTCTATCCTTAAAATAGTTAGTTACAAAATTTCCTGTTTCTCTATATATCATTTATTTACACCCTTTCAATTAATTTTTCGCCAAACATGCCTTGTGGCCTAAACACTAAGAACATTAGCGCCATGAAATACGCAAACCATAATTCAATTCCTTGTCCGCCAAATACATCCGCTAAATATATCTCACCCAATTTTTCTCCCACCCCTATAACTAGTCCACCAACAATAGCTCCAGGTATAGAAGTTAGACCACCAATTAATATAACTGGGAGAGCTTTCATTACAGCTTCAATTAATGTGAATGATACACTGACTCTTTCAGCCCAAAGCAAACCTGCCACTAGAGCTATAATTCCGGTTACAGCCCAAACAACTGCCCAAACTGTTTGAAGTGGTATTCCGACTGCCATAGCAGCCATATGATCATCTGACACTGCTCTTAAAGATAAACCAGTTTTTGTTTTTTGGAAAAAGAAAGCTAGCACTACAATTAATGATCCAGCAACTAGAGATGCAAAAATATCAAATTTTGGAATTAAAATATCTAGCCATGGAACGTGATCCGACATAAATATTGGCGCTGGGTCCAGTAATCCAATATCTAAAAATTTACTCATTTGTAAGCCATGAACATCAGAATCCCATATGAACTGAGAAAAACCTTCCTGGAAAGTTGCGAGTCCCACTGTTGCCATGAATAAAGCTAATAAATCTTGGTTTGCCAAAGGTCTAATTACATACCTCTCGGTAACAACACCAAATATAACCATTATTCCTGCAGCAATAAATAATGATGTCCAAAAATCTATTCCATTTTCTGTCATCTTAACAAAAGTTAAAGATGCAAATAAAAGCATTGTTCCTTGAGCAAAGTTAAATATTCCAGACGATTTATAAATTAATACAAAACCAATCGCAACAAGTGAATACATCACTCCTGACATCAACCCACCTACCAAAACTTCTATTAAATAAACCCAATCCATATTAATACCCCTATTTAGTGGCTAACTCCAAGATATGCATCAATAACATCTTGGTTTGCCATAACTTCACTTGGTGAACCGTCACCAATTTTTTTACCATAATCTAATACTACCACATGGTCTGATATATCCATTACTACACCCATGTCATGCTCAATCATAACTGTTGTTATTCCTTGTTCTTTATTTATTTCCAATATGAAACAAGACATGTCCGCTTTTTCTTCTAAGTTCATACCTGCCATTGGCTCGTCAAGTAATAGTATTTTAGGCTCAGCTACTAATGCCCTACCTAACTCAACTCTTTTTTGAAGACCATATGGCAATTTTGAAACTGGCGTTTTCCTTATAGATTCAATTTGTAAAAATTTTATTACTTTTTCAACAGCGAGCCTATTAACTCTTTCTTCCTCTCTAGCTCTTCCTATATTTAATCCTTGCTCTAACCAAGTAGACTTCATAAATAAATTTCTACCTGTCATAATATTTTCTAAGACATTCATGCCTTGAAATAAAGCAATATTCTGGAATGTTCTAGCCATTCCTGCAATCGCAGCATCTCTAGGATTTATAGATTGTCTTTCAACACCATCGTATGTAACTGTACCAATTTGTGGCAAGTAAACCCCGTTAATAACATTTAGCATTGAGCTTTTTCCAGCACCATTAGGGCCAATAACTGCACAGATTTCACCTTCTTTAACATTAAAACTAATATCTGTAATAGCTTTAACACCTCCGAATTGAAGAGTTACATTTTCTACTTTTAATATATCCGACATTTTTTTCTCTTTGCTGTTTATATTTTATTAATATCTAATTCATAGGATAACTGATCTATATCATCAACTTTGCAATTATCTTTATTGGTCTCAATCGCTGTTAAAACATCTTTAAGATTTATTGCTATTTTTTTTCTCATAACTTCCATAGTTTTTGAAACTTCACCTTCGTTCATCACAAGAGTTCTATGAAGAACAACGAATCTTTTTACTTTTAACGATGATTCTAGGCTATCATTCACACAGCTTATATGTTCTTTTACTAAATCCTTAACTTCTTCTTTACTTGCTAGCTCAGTATATCCCGTATACCTAATATTTTTTCTGTCGGCCCATGAATTTACAGAATTAGGATCAATAACTACAATGGCTGAAACTGAGTCCTGATTATTTCCTAAAATTACCGCTGCTTTTACAAATGGAGAACAGGAAATTAAGTTTTCAATGTTTTCAGGTGAAAACTTTTTGCCAGATTTCAAAGTAATCATGTCTTCTAATCTTCCATCAATAACAATATTTCCAACGTCATCAAGTTTTCCAACGTAACCTGAATTTACCCATCCGTCATTAGAATTATTGCTACCAGCTAAATTTTCTGCCGAACAATCTGTTTTAAAGCAAACTTCAGAATCATCATTGATTTTAATTTCGCATCCAGTCATTGCTTTCCCTGCATTTTCAGAAGATACGGAATGATCTGGCTGAACAGATATACACCCACATGAAGCTGCCTGCCCAAAAGAATGTTGAATTTCAACGCCAATTGCATGGAAGAAGTCAAAGTTAACTTTTGACAAAACACCATCACTAACAAAAGCATGTTTTATTTTTGTTAAACCAAACACATTTTTAGCTGGTGCAAAAGTTGTAAGCATTATCCAAGACTTTTTAATTTTGTCTAATAAGGAACTCTCGCCACTTACTTCTTTGTTATAGATTTCCATTAATGATTTATAGTGATTCATGTACCTATTATAGTTAGCCTCGTTTGCTGACTCAATTCTATAAGCTATAGACGTAATAATATGTTTAAACACAAAAGAAGGTGCATATAATATTGTTGGGCCAATCTCTTGTATATCTTTCTCTATAGTTTGATTACTTTCTGGTAAATTTAATGACATACCGCTATTTAATGAAGTAACAAACGTAAATAATAAATTTGTTGGTATAGATAAAGGTAAATACGACACTATAGAATCTTTCTCTGTTAAAGTATTCAAAGTAATAATTTTAGAACTATTATTTATTATTGCCGCATGACTTACCTTATAAAGCGAGTCTTCATGTTCATCAAACAAATAGAAAGCTGTGTCATTTTCATTAATTGAATTAATGTCATTTTCGATGCTAGCATTATTTGATTTTACAATAAGATCATCGAATGAATTCAAATTTTCATTTTTGTAAGTAGCCATTCCTCTTCCATCTAGATAAATAACTTTATTTACACTGCATTCAGATTCAATACCTAGAAAAGTATCTACTTGTTGTTGATCTTCAGCTATTAAGATTTCAGTTTTTGAATCGCTTAGTATTTTTTTAAGTTCGCTACTTGTTGATTCTGGGTGAATAGGGACTACGATTCCGCCTAAAGCTTGAATGGCTGAAATAGAAAAAATAAGTTTTGGTACATTGTTACCATATACTGCAACCACGCTTCCTTTTCCTATTGACAAAGATTTTAAAGCATTTGTTGATGATGTGACTTCTGCAAGATAATCAGACCAACTATATGAGTTCCAAATACCTAATTGTTTATACCTAAGCGCTACAGCATCAGGATGATTATTATTATGTGATAATACTAAACCTGGAATAGTTGCCATTTAAATTTATTCTCTCCAATTATTCTTATGTTTTTGATTATTAACGATTAATTCGTTTATTATTATTATTTTAAATTCTATGGAATTTAAAAACAATCAAGATGTGTAAAGTACACCAATGTGGCCTTTGTGACAAGGGATTAATAGTAGTATTTAGGATATGCTAGTTCTATATAAGTATATTATAATGTGTTTATAGTTTTGAAAAACACTATATATAGTGTTAATATATCCTTCCAAGTACTACTATAAAAGGACAAAAGTCATTACTTGGATAACAAAAAAAGAAAACATTTCTAATAAATTTATAAATTTATATATTTTGCCGATAATATGTACTTTCGGATTTTCTGGAAGCAACTCTTTTAAGAGTATTGAGACGCCCCTTTCTAAAAGTGAGCAAAAGTGTTTTGTACAAAAAGATATTTATCTGTCGATCAATGAAGATAATAATTTAAATGAAGTTGAAGAATCAATTTTTGTAAGAAAGATAGATCAAAGACTACCTAAATACATTGGTTATTTTAAAAAACACACAAGAAATTCTATCTTCTCATGGGAGTTGATTGCTGCAATTTCATATCAAGAATCTCACTGGAACCATAAAGCTGTTTCAAAAACTAAAGTCAAAGGATTAATGATGTTAACTAAAGATACAGCTAGTTATATTGGTATTAAAAATAGATTAGATCCTAATCAAAGTGTGTATGGTGGTGTAAAATATTTAGAAAATATTTTTAAGCGGCTTCCCAATTCAATTGTTGGGTCTGACAGAATATGGATGACTCTAGCCTCTTATAATGTTGGCTTAGGTCATTTAGAAGATGCAAGAGTAATTACTGAAAGACTTGGTTACAATCCAAACTACTGGTCTGATGTTAAAAAACATTTGCCACTTTTAAAAGTAAAAAAATTCTATAAGAAAACAAAATATGGATACGCTAGAGGTAATGAGCCGGTAAAATATGTAAAAAGGATACAAGCATACCTAAACATTATTCATGATGATAGATCACATCTAGCTTCTCTTAACCTTAAAAAAATTTTTAATAAGTAACGAGCATTCCTCTTCTAAAATACCGCCAATAAATTTTGGCGTATGGTTTAATTTAAATCTATTCTTTACATAATTAAACTTGCTTTGAAAATTCTTATCATAATCTGCATACGCTCCAAAAATAACATTTTCTATTCTTGCTTCACATATAGCTGATATACACATCAAGCAAGGCTCAAGACTTACATATAAAACTGAATTATTAATTCTATAATTATTTATTTTTTTGCAGGCGTCTCTTATAACGTTTATTTCTGCATGTCCGGTAGGGTCACTAAGACTTATTGATGTATTATGAGCTTTAGAAATAATTTTATTATTTTTTAACAACATAGCTCCTACTGGTACTTCACCGTATTCTTTTGACATTTTTGCAAGAGAGATACATTCTTTCATATAAAATTCGTGATTCATAAATATCTCATGGCGCTAGTTTTGTTATATTGCTATTATGCATTTTAATAAGTATTAAATTAAATACATAAATATTCAAGGAGTATATAAATGAGCGATAGAATAGTAATGAGAGTAGCTGAATCACTAGTTGCTGGAGG